>NZ_CP015125.1:997500-1310000 GCF_001653755.1 Dokdonia donghaensis DSW-1
GGCGGTGGGACACCTTCTGTCTTAAACACTGCAGAGATTGAACAAATTATAGATGCTTGCTACGCACATTACAAGATTCAAGAAGACCCAGAGATTACCCTAGAAGCAAATCCAGACGATCTTACTCCGCAAAAAATAAGAGAGCTCGCAGCATCGCCCATTAATAGATTGAGTATAGGCGTGCAATCATTTTATGAAGAAGATCTCAAATTAATGAACCGTGCTCACAATGCTCAAGAGGCAATAGATTGCCTGAGATTAACAAGAGCAAGCTTTCCTAACAGTTCGCTAGATCTTATTTATGGAATCCCCGGAATGAGTAATGAGCGCTGGGAGGAGAATATAGATAAAGCACTAGCACTAGACCTACCTCATATATCTGCCTACGCGCTTACGGTAGAGCCTAAGACGGCCTTAGAAAATTTTATTAAAAAAGGGATTGTACCTCCGGTAGAAGATGAGGTAGCTCAAGAGCATCACGAGCTATTAATACATAAGATGGAAGCTGCTGGTTATGAGAATTACGAGTTTTCAAACTTTGCAAAACCTGGTTTCCATTCTAGAAACAACACCGCATACTGGCAAGGTAAAAAATACATAGGTATAGGCCCGTCTGCACATAGCTATGATGGTAAGCGCCGCGCTTGGAATATAAATAACAACCCAAAGTACATCAAAGCAATCACGGCTGGAGAGTTACCGCAAGAGGTAGAAGAGCTCTCGCTCACAGACCAGTACAATGAGTATGTAATGACGAGATTGCGCACGCAGTATGGAGTTTCTTTACTCGAGATAAAAACACAATATGGCGAGCGTTTTTATAACTACTTTTTAGAACACGCTCAAAAACACATAGAGCAGCATTTGCTTTTTATAGAAGAAGATAGAGTCTATGTGAGTAAAAAAGGAAAGTTTTTAAGCGATGGTATTGCAAGTGACTTATTTATACTCAACTTAAAGTAGCCTAACTTGTTGCAATGAGTTTATGTCTAGGTAAATCAATAGAGTATTTTTATCTTTAGTTTTCTTTTGAATTACGCTATGCTTGCAACTATAACTCATAATAAAGAAACTTTTAAGGTCAATCTTTCAAAACCCATTGATCTCTCTATTCCCCTTACTTCTAAGAAGAATCCGCTGGCTTGGTATATTGACCCGCCTAAGTTTGAGACGGTCACAGATGGCGAGTGGGTAGGGAGTGTGCGTAAGGGTGGCGATGTAAATTTTACTACCATCACCTTTAACCCACATTCTCACGGCACGCATACAGAGACCGCTGGTCATATCACAGAAAAGGTGCATAGCATTAATAAAAATCTTAAAACATTTTTCTTTGTCGCAGAGGTGGTGACGGTCATACCAGAGCCGCTTGATAATGAAGATGATGATTTTATACTAAGTGATAAGCAGTTTAAAAACCTACTTAAAAATAAATCACCAGAAGCTTTGGTGATACGCACATTGCCTAACGCACGCGAAAAGAAAACAATGAACTGGTCTAACACAAACTGGCCGTTTGTAGATGAGAGGGCAATGGTACGCTTTCGCGAAAGCGGTATAAAACACCTTCTCATAGATTTACCTAGTGTAGATAAAGAGAAGGATGGTGGAGAGCTCAAGGGGCATCACGCGTTTTGGGATGTAAATGGTGAGATACGACTAGATGCAACTATTACAGAGATGATCTATGTGCCACATAAAGTTCCAGACGGGACGTATCTTCTTAATCTCCAGATTGCCTCTTTTGAAAATGATGCCACACCTAGCAAGCCTATCTTATATAAAATCGAAACAGAATAATGCAACCACCTTACTACGCTGTAATCTTTACATCTACACAAACCAGTAGCACAAGAGGCTATAAACAAGCAGCAGATCTTATGGAGGAGCTGGCCGCGACAATGCCAGGTTTTCTGGGAGTAGAGGGAGCTAGAAATGATAGCGACCACCTAGGGATTACGGTATCATACTGGCGCTCGCTAGAAGATATTGCAAGATGGAAAGCCCAGGCAGAGCATCAAGGTGCGCAACGTATGGGGAAGTCAGACTGGTACGATAACTATACGGTGAGAATATGCAAGGTGGAAAGAGCATATAGCTTTGATAAAAGTTAAATATCTGCCAAATGTTAAATAGAAACATACGATGTTTTTTAACATTTGCGTTGCAATTATAACCACACCTCCCAAGGTAATATTTCACGTTTATAAATCATCAATGTGTTTAAAATCAGCTATTTTTAGCTTGTCTGAGAACACCCTTATTTTAGATTTATTTTTAATGTCATACTCACATTGATCTAAAGTAAGCACCTAACACCATCATTCAAAATGCCTAACTATCATCTCTCATCCTCCTATCTTAAAAAAACGATTATAACTAAGTATGCATACGTCCTGCTGGCTTTGCTTACCATAACTATTTCTTGTAAAGAGAAGAGCACACCTACAGACAACCTCTTTAAGTTTAAAGATTACATTTCTTACACCACAGAGGGGAGACAGTCTGTTATGAACCCTATACGTGTGGAGCTTGCACAGCCACTCACGCAGTTTGAGGTAGACCAGGTGCTACCTAGTGATATCATTAAAATGCGTCCTAAAGTTTCTGGAGTGCTTAGTCTTCATAACAGTAGACTACTAGAGTTTATACCAGAAGAGCCTCTCAAACCAGACACGGCATACGAGGTTACTCTTATGCTTGATAAACTGTATGATGATCTTGACACAGGGAAGGAGCAATTTACTTTTGGCTTTAAGACCATTACCCCAGATTTTAAAGTAGCGATGGGCGCCTTACAATCATATAGTAAGGATTATAATTATCTAGAAGGACAAATAGAAGCGAGTGATAATATCGCTTTCGCGAAAGCGCAACAACTCATAAACGCCTCTCAAAATGGTAACGCACTAGCCGTAAAATGGTTTAATAAAGATGAGGTGTCTAGATTTCATTCGTTTAGAATAGATAGCATCTCCCGCACTAAGGCAGATTCACAAATTATGGTTGCCTGGGATGGTAAAGCTATAGGAGCCAGAGACACAAATGGTAAGAACACCATACAAATACCGGGAAAAGATAATTTTAAAATCATAGGCATACATCAAGAGCGCGGCGCAAACGCCTCTGTGATTATAAATTTTTCTGACCCATTAAAGGATAACCAAAACTTTGCTGGACTCGTGACAATCGCGCGTGCAGGAAACCTTCGTTTTGAGGTAAAGGGAAATGTACTACAGGTATATCCAGAAAATAAGATAGTAGGTAATGCACTGGTTGAGGTTTTTCAAGGAATAAAAAGTATCGATGATTATAAGTTGAAACAACCCTTTAAAGAGACCGTAAGTTTTGAGCAAATAAAACCTGCCATACGGGCTATCACAAATGGAGTTATTCTTCCAAAATCTACGAGTACTCCTTACTATTTTGAGGCAGTAAATCTTACACACGTAGACGTGAGAGTGATTAAGATTTATGAAGATAATGTACTCGAGTTTTTACAAGAGGGATCGCTTAATAATACGAGTAGTTATAACCTTAAAAAAGTAGGTAGGCGCATAGCAAAAAAGACGATTGAGATTGCACAACAAGGTGATCTTAACACCGGCCAGTGGCAAGCTCACGGGGTAGATCTCTCAGCTATTTTTAAGGCAGATCCTGGAGCATTGTATAGAGTAGAGATAAGTTATAAACCTTCTTATGCTATTTATGATTGTGATGATGCTGTTGCTAGTAGTGTAGAAGAAGATAGTTATGAGGACTATTATGAAGATGCATATACCGAGGCAGAAAGTCCAGATGAAGATGCTAGAGAGGAGCAGTACTGGGATAACCGCATCTATAGATGGCGTAAGCAAGTGTACGACTGGAGACAAGAAGATAACCCTTGCCACCCTGCATACTATCAAGAGTCAAAATTTGTAAATAGTAATTTACTAGGGAGTAATCTAGGGGTGATTGTAAAAAAAGGAAAAGACAATTCCTACTTGTTTGCAACATCAGATATTGTGACTACTACGCCAGAGGCAAACACAAAAATCACATTATATAATTACCAAAAGCAACCTATTGCAACAGTCACTACAGATGCGACTGGAATAGCTCAAGTAACACCAGATGGTTACCCAGTATATGCTGTTGCAGTAAAAGATGGAAACTATGCTTACTTAAAACTGCAAGATGGGCATAGTCTCTCTATGAGTAAATTTGATATTGCGGGTAATCAACTTGAGAAAGGACTTAAAGGTTTTACCTACTTAGATAGAGGTGTGCATCGCCCTGGTGATACCATCCATCTCACTTTTGCACTTAATGATAAGGCAAACCCGTTGCCAAACGATCATCCGGTAAAGCTGGAAGTGACAGATGCACGAGGTAAACTTATGTATAGAAAGGTAGCGTCTGGATCAAAAAGAGGATTTCAAAATGCAAACCAAGCGCTCAATAACTTTTACTATTTCCCGGTTACTACAGAGCAGGACGCTCCTACGGGTAACTATAATGCTACCATCTCTGTGGGAGGTGCCACATTTAACAAAACGCTCAAAGTAGAAACCATAAAACCTAATCGCCTCAAAGTAGACCTTACTTTTAAAGATGAGATACTACAAGCAAGCGGAAATCTTATGGGAGCTGCTACTGTAAAATGGTTACACGGAGCGCCTGCCAGAAATTTGAAAATTAAAACAGACGTTACTATACGCAAGTCAAGTAGCGGGTTTAGCCAGTTTCCTGGATATAATTTTTATGACCCAATTAGGGAGTTTGATGAGGTTAGTATGGATGTGCTAGACGGCACTCTGGATAATGAAGGCAACATAAAGATTAATAAAAAAATAGATTTGAGTAAGCGAGCACCGGGTATGCTCAAGGCAACGTTTGTTACAAAAGCCTATGAGGGAGGAGGTGACTTCTCTCTAGATGTGGTAAGTAAGGATGTCGCACCGTTTGATAACTTTGTAGGTTTGCGAGCTCCAAAAAGTCGTGCCTACGGCAGTTATTACACAGATCAAAATATTGAGTTTGATCTGGCTACTACAAATGCTCAAGGCGCACCAGCTGCGGGCCGTAAGCTTCAAGTAAAAGTATTTAAAATGTCTTGGCGCTGGTGGTGGAACAGGAGTCGAGATAATTACTCTAGTTATGAAACAAGTACCGTACATACACCTGTACAAAACTTTACCGTCACGTCTGGTTCTAACGGAAAAACAAGTTTTAACCTCAATATTCCGGAGAAGGAAAGCGGGCGTTATCTTATATGTGTTATAGACCCAGAAAGCGGTCACGCTACAGGCCGTATCGCATATTTCTATAGAAACTGGGGTGGTTTTCAAAGAGACTCAGAAAGTGCAAAGATGCTCGTGTTTTCGGCAGATAAAGATGAGTATAGTGTGGGAGATAATGCCACCATTACGTTCCCATCTTCGGCGGGAGGTAGAGCGCTTGTGAGTATTGAAAATGGTACAAAAGTACTCGAGAGTTATTGGGTAGAAACCGAGCAAGGTAAAACCAATTTTTCCATACCTGTTACCTCCGCAATGGCGCCTAATGTGTATGTGAATATTTCGCTATTACAGCCTCACAAACAATCTGTAAACGACCTTCCCATTAGGCTTTATGGTGTAATTCCTTTGATGGTAAAAGATAGGCAAACAGTGTTAGAGCCGGTAATCACTATGCCAGATGTATTAAAGCCAGAAGAGCCATATACTATCAAAATCACAGAAAAAAATAATAAACAGATGACCTATACTATCGCTGTGGTAGATGATGGCTTGCTGGATCTTACAAGATTTCAAACACCAAAAATTCATAAGCATTTTTATAGCAGAGAAGCACTAGGTGTGAAGTCGTTTGATATGTATGATTATGTGATAGGTGCATATTCTGGCAGTGTAGATAATATTTATGCAATAGGAGGTGGTGATGCTGCGAGCGCTGCCAAAAATAGAAAGGCAGAACGCTTTAAACCTGTAGTTACTTATTTGGGCCCTTTCGCTTTAAGCGAAAACGAAACAAAGTCACACACGGTAACAATGCCTAACTATGTAGGCTCTGTGAGAGCAATGGTAATTGCTGGAGATGCTACAAAAAGTGCCTATGGATCTGTAGAAAAGACAGTACCTGTGCGTAAACCGCTTATGGTTTTAGGTTCGCTTCCGCGAAAGTTATCTCCTGGAGAACACGTGACTTTACCAGTAACAGTGTTTGCGATGGAAAACAACATCAAGCAGGCTAAGATTACCGTCAAAACATCTGAAGCTTTTAAAGCATCTGAAGGGAATGTAAAAACGGTAAATTTCACGCAAGTGGGAGAAAAAATAGTTCCTTTTGAGTTTGATGTGCAAGCTGCTACAGGAGTGCAAACTGTACAAATTATTGTAGAAGGTCACGGGGAGCGTGCAACCTATGATGTTGAGATAGACGTAGAAAACCCAAATCCTATTACTCAAAAAGTAACCGATTACGAACTAGACCCTAGCAGTAACCTTACTATTGATTATGAGACGTTTGGTGTGGCAGGGACTAATGAAAGCGCTTTAGAGTTTTCGACATTACCCCCTATGGATTTTACTAAGCGTATGCAGTATTTAATACGTTACCCACACGGCTGTGTAGAGCAAACTACCTCTGGAGTATTCCCGCAACTGTTTTTAGATGATGTTTTTGATCTTACGTATGAGCAAAAACGAGACGCGCAACAGCATATTAAAGACGGTATTGCGAGGCTAGGCCGTTTCCAAAACACAGACGGAGGTCTAGGTTACTGGCAGGGAGAAACAGAAGCAGACCTGTGGGGAACCACCTATGCTGGACACTTTATGATAGAAGCCCAGAAAAAGGGATATGCATTACCACTCACTTTTATGAATAACTGGTTACGTTTTCAGAAAAAGGAGGCTCGTGAGTGGAGATCTGGACAACAAAGTTATAATGCAACGCTAGTACAAGCATATCGCTTATACACGCTCGCACTTGCGGGACAACCCGACCTTGCAGCGATGAACCGTCTTCGTGAGAATACAAATTTAAGTAATGAAGCAACGTGGAGGCTTGCGGGAGCTTATGCACTAGCAGGTCAAGATAAAGTAGCTGGGCAACTTGCTACTACGGCAAATATTGATTTTACTCCTAAAAAATATGACTACCATACCTATGGCTCGGTATATCGCAACAGGGCAATGGCGCTAGAAATGATGGTGCTTCTTAATGATAGCAAGCAAAAAGAGCTTGCTGTAAGTATAGCCAAAACGCTAGCTTCAGACAGGTGGTTAAGTACTCAAGAAACCAGTTATGCACTGCTAGCTATGGCAAAAATGGTTCTAAAGAACGGAGGTAAAGCAATGCAGTTCTCTTATGTAAAAGATGGAAAAGAGTATAGTGTAGATACACAACAAGCTATCGCTCTACGTGATATAAAAACGCAAGACGGAACAAATAAAATCATTATAGAAAATGCTAAAAATAGTACCGTGTTTATACGTCTTGTGCAAAGTGGTAAGTTACCATTAGGCAAAGAGCTTGTAGATCAAAAAAATCTACAGGTTAAAACAACCTTTTATAACCTTGCAGGTGAAGTGATGTCTATCAATAATCTCCAGCAGGGAGAAGAGTTTACAGCAAAAATTACGGTGAGTAATACGAGCAGAGATTATGTAGATAATGTCGCGCTTACACAAATCTTCCCAAGCGGTTGGGAGATAGTGAATACACGTTTTACAGATGCTCAGGGAGGTACAGCAGGAAGCGCTCGATATACAGATATAAGAGACGATCGTGTGCAGTTTTATTTTGATATGAGTAAGACCAGCACAAGAACATTTACGGTTCGTCTTAATGCAAGTTACTTAGGTGATTACTATTTACCAGGTACTCAGGTAGAGGCTATGTATGATGCGACTTATTATGCCAGATCAAAAGGTACTTGGGTAAAAGTTAAGAACTAACAGCGATGTATAGCCGCCTCCTACATATCATAAAGCGCCATAAAATCAAGCTTATACTTGTGGTGTTATTTATGTTGTACTGGGTTTTTTCTATACCGCAGCAGGTTTTTAAAGATCCTCACGCTACCGTGGTTGAGAGTGCGAGTGGTGAGTTGCTGGGCGCCCGCATTGCTAGTGACGGGCAATGGCGTTTTCCGGCACTAGATAGTGTTCCTCATAAGTTTGAAAAGTGTATTCTGTTATTTGAAGATGAGTATTTTTATACCCATCCAGGATTTAATCCCGTGGCGATGGGAAAGGCAATATGGGGTAATATCACTACAGATAAGCGTCGTGGCGGAAGTACCATTACACAACAAGTAATAAGACTTTCTAGAAAAGGAAAACAACGCTCCTATACAGAAAAAGTAGTCGAACTTATAAAAGCTACACGTCTCGAGGCAGGCTATTCAAAAGATGAAATTTTGGATATGTATGCTACCTATGCGCCCTTTGGCGGTAACGTAGTAGGGTTAGAAACTGCCGCTTGGAGATATTTTGGACTCCCAGCGTCACAGTTAAGTTGGGGGCAAATGGCCGCACTGGCAGTGTTACCTAACAACCCTAGTATGGTGCGACCGGGTAAAAATGAGATTACGCTTTCGCGAAAGCGTAACAATCTCCTTAAAAAACTTTGGGAAACAGGAGAAATAGACAAAACTACCTACGAGCTATCGTTGCTAGAAAAACTACCCGGAAAACCTTATCCATTACCACAAATTGCGCCTCATCTAGTTGATAGAATTACTAAAGAATCTCGTGGAAAAAGAGTTCAAACCACGGTACAACTTCCTATACAGCGAGACCTTAATAGACTTGCCAAAGAACATTACGGCCAGTTAAAGCAAAATGAAATTTACAACCTAGCGATAGTGGTTATGGACGTAAATACAAAAGAGGTTTTAGGCTATGTAGGAAACGCACCAACAGATACAGCACACCAGAAAGATGTAGATATTATCACAAAATACCGCAGCACAGGAAGCACGTTAAAGCCTTTGCTTTATGCGGGAATGCTAGATGAGGGACTCATATTGCCACAAACATTAGTCCCAGATATACCTACAAGTATCAATACGTATAGACCACAAAATTTTGACAACGAGTATCAAGGCGTAGTACCGGCCGATATGGCTCTTGCAAAATCGCTCAATGTACCTGCAGTGCGATTATTACGTGAGTATGGGCTAGATAAGTTTTATAAAAATGTACAAGAGATGCATATGGGAGGTATAGATAAACCCGCCTCTCACTACGGACTTGCAATGATATTAGGAGGTGCAGAGAGCAGTCTTTTTGAGTTGACAAAAACCTATGCAGGGATGGCAAACACCCTTAACACATTTAATAGGTCTAGTAGTGAGTACACTTTGGAGTCTTTTCGCGATTATCACTATGTCAAAAGAGATAATCTGGCTTCTGTAAAAAAGAGTGTCCCCTTGCAAAGTGAGCCCGAGGTATTTTCGGCGGGAGCGATTTATAAAACGCTTGAGACATTGCAAACTGTAAACAGACCAAGCGGCGAAGAAAACTGGCAGTTTTATGAAGATGCCCAGCCGGTGGCTTGGAAAACAGGGACGAGTTTTGGTTTTAAAGATGCGTGGGCAGTAGGGGTTACGCCTCAATATGCAATAGGAGTGTGGGTAGGTAATGCAGATGGAGAAGGAAGACCAGGGATTACGGGAATACAAGCAGCAGCGCCACTGTTTTTTGATGTGTTGCGTAGCTTGCCAGTAAATGGCTCTTGGTTTGACACTCCATACGATGCACTCGTGGAGACTACGGTTTGCACAAAAAGCGGAATGAAAGCGAGTCCATATTGTGTAGAAACACGTAAAGAGCAAATACCTCACGCTGGTGAGCACACGGCTTCGTGCTCATATCACAAGCAAATGTACCTCTCTGCAAATAAGGAATATCTAGTAAACTCAGATTGTTATGAGCTTGATGAGATGACGGCTGTCACCTATTTTACGCTACCTGCTACAATGGAGTATTACTATGCAAACAAGCATCCAGATTATAAAGAATTGCCACCATACCATCCAGATTGTAGCTTTTCTGGAGAGATGCCTATGGCGTTTATGTATCCTAAAAATAATGAGGGTGTTATACTCCCCAAGGATTTTGATGCAGCTGTAAATGATGTCGTTTTTAAAGTCTCTCACCGTAATCCTGAGACTAAGATTTTCTGGTATCTAGATAATGAGTTTATAGGAGCTACAGAAGATTTTCACGAGCTAGCTGTCACACCAGAGGTGGGAAATTATATACTCACCGTAGTAGATGCAGCAGGTAATGAAATCAAGAAAAAAATTGAGGTTTCTAGGGGGTAAGAAAAATAACTTTTACCAATTTTTAAAAGGATTCTCAGATAGCTGCGAGTTGTAATATTTGTTATCTCCAGTCACTTCGCTGCCTATCCATTCTGGTGTTGTAAAATTTTCCTCTTCAGCGTTGAGTTCTATTTCGGCGATGGTTAGTCCTTCGTTTTTTCCATAAAATTCGTCTATTTCCCAGGTGTGATTACCTACAGTATACTCGTAACGTGTCTTATCTATAACTCCAGGAAGACACATTGATAGTAACGTATGCGCCTTGTCTACTGCGATTTCTTCTTCTACTTCTACGCGCGTAGTACCGCTATCGTTTGATTTTCCTTTAATGGTAAGAAAGCCTTTCTCGCCTTTAATTCGCACTCTTACAGTTCGCTCAGGATCTGTGCTTAGATAACCTTGAGTAATACGAGTTGCCTTTTGAGCAACTTCTTTAAAAGCCGCTGAGGTTACTAGGAATTTTCGTTCTATTTCTAACATAATGTTGCTGTTATATCTAGCCTTTAGTTAATGCGCCACGGCGGGTTTTTGCGATTATCACCAGCGTAGTAAAGAATAATTTGATTTCCATCTGGATCCTTAAGTCTTGCCTCTCGCCACAACCACGACTGGTCTGTGGGCAATAGGTCAAAAGTAACATTCTCCCCTTGTAATCGTGCCACTTCTTGGTCTAAACGCTCTGTTTCAAAATATACCGTTACTCCAGCACCTGCAGGTAGCTCATCTACAAGATGCATAGAAAACGTAGCATCTCCCTCTGGGCACTCAAAGCGTGCATAATGTGGCAAGGCTTTTACAATGAGACGCAATCCCAGTTGCTCATAAAAAGCAATGGAAGTTACAAGATCTAGTGACGGTACGGTTATTTGGTTGAGGTTCATAGCGTTTATTTTTGCCAGGGAGTTACGGTCGTAGGTGTGTCCTTTTGGTAAAGCACCACATTATTCCCATCGGGATCTTGTAGTGTTAAGTCCTTGCCACCCCAGTCTCTGTATATGGTGGGGATGAGTACGCTTTCGCGAAAGCGTAATTCAAACACCTCAATACCGTTTGTTTCAAAGTAAACGGTAACGGGTTGTTCTGGAAGCTTGGGATTATAATAAGCTGTAAAAATGACTTCGTGCTCCTTGTTTTCAAAATGTGCGTGGTGCTGAGGCTCGTGCTCAATAAGTTCCATACCAATGCCTGTATAAAACGTAATCGCCGCTTTAAGGTCTTGGGAGGGAACGGTGATGTGGTTAAACGTGGTAGGCACTGCTTAGTTCTTTAATCTCAATATTTGTGATGTCTGTTTGGGTTACTGTTTGTTTTGCAAGTTGTGCCATTGCTCTAGCAATGTCTTTTGCTTGTGTAGACTTCCATTTTTTGAGTGGTCCTACCATAAAGAAGTCCATAACGGCCATCATCATTTTGAGAGCTTTCTCGCCTTTGCGAGCGTCATCTGGGCGACCATTTATAAAAGCAGGTTTAAGAATGTAGGTGTTCTCAATTCCTACCCTACTCAAGTCGCGCTCCATCTCACCTTTTGTACGCACATAGAAAAACGGACTCTTAGCCGAAGTTCCCGCCGAAGAAATGACCATATAACTTGCTATCCCTTGTTGCTTTGCTAGTTGTGCCGTTTCAACAGGAATGCCGTAGTCTATAGCTTTATATTTCTCTCTATCTGGTGTTTGGGCTTTTGTGGTGCCTATGCAGCAAAAAACAACATCACCTGTAAATTGCTCCTTGAAGGTGCTTGTGTCTAATAAATCACAAATAATCTCTTCCACTTTTTCGTGTGTAAAAGCGGTAGGCCGCCTTGTAAAGATTTTCACTTTAGAAAATGCTGGGTCTCTTATGAGTAACTCTGTTAAAAGTCCGCCAGTAAGACCTGTGGCGCCGAGTATAATTGCTGTTTTAGACATACTCAAAGTTACGATTTATACTACAAAACCTTCTGAGTACTTTGTAACTTGCATACAATGTCTGAGCTGCCTATAAAAAAGATAATTCACGTAGATATGGATGCATTTTATGCATCTGTAGAGCAGCTGGACAACCCAGATTTACGAGGTAAAGCTATTGCTGTAGGTGGCGGTGGTGAGCGTGGTGTGGTAAGTGCAGCGAGTTATGAGGCTCGTAAATATGGTGTGCGGTCTGCTATGGCGGGTGCGCTTGCGCGAAAACTGTGTCCCGACCTCATATTTGTAAAGACTAACTTTGAGCGATACCGAGAGGTCTCTGCTCAGATACGCTCCGTTTTTCACGAGTTTACAGATCTTGTAGAACCCTTATCACTAGATGAAGCCTACCTAGATGTTACCGAAAACAAAGTAGGAATGCCTAGCGCAACCGTTATTGCCTCGTGGATACGACAACGCATAAAAGAAAAAACAGGACTCAATGCCAGCGCAGGAATAAGCATCAATAAGTTTATTGCAAAAGTTGCCAGTGACATTAATAAACCTAATGGCCAGAAAACCATACCGCCAGAGGAGGTAATCACCTTTCTTGAGGAACTAGACATCAGAAAGTTTTACGGTATAGGAAAAAAGACTGCCGAAAAAATGTATCTACACGGCATTTTTACCGGGATGGATCTCAAATTAAAATCAAAAGAATATCTGAGTGACAACTTTGGAAAAAGTGGAGCTTACTACTATGATATTGTGAGAGGCATACAACATAGCGAAGTAAAGCCTAACCGCATACGCAAGTCACTTGCGGCTGAGCGCACCTTTAGAGAAAACATCACCTCGGAGATTTTTATGCTTGAAAAGCTAGAACACATAGCCGAAGAAGTGGAGAGAAGATTAGAAAAAAGCAAAGTAGCAGGGAAGACTATTACTCTCAAAATAAAATACTCAGACTTTACACTACAGACGCGCTCAAAAACGCTGGACTTTTACGTGAGGTCTAAAGACATCATACTAGAAACCGCAAAGGACTTACTGTATCAAGAAAAAATGAAAAATAGCGTGCGTCTCTTAGGTATCTCATTATCTAACCTCAATACCGAAGACCGTAAAAAGAAGGATGCAGCAAAAGCTGTAAAAGAAGAGGAGATCGATGTGCAGATGCGCTTTACCTTCTAGCAAGACATATCTGCTACAATTTTCCAAACGCCGTTTATACGTTTAAAGATGATGATAAAAACACTGTCTGCATTTCCTACTTTACGTTTGAGATGATATTCTCCCATCACGTAATAAGCGTTTTCTTCTATGAGTGTCATATCATTAATCACAAATTGCAACTCACCTGTGTGATCTAGCGTAGGGTATCTTTTTTTATAATTTGCTAGCGTTTTGTCCCAGCCATATGTAAGGCCTTTACTTCCATAAAACTTTAAGGAATCACTCTTCCAGTAGCCTTGCAAAAAAGCTTCTAGATCTCCCTGTGACCAGGCTTCTTGCTGTGCTTTTAAGACAGCGGTAATGGCTGCCTTATCTTGAGCAACTGTAGGTTGTTGCTGGCAATTTATTAATAAGAAACTAGCAAGCAAGAGCGTGATAACGATTTTCATAATAAGCCTATTTCCTATAAAGATACATTATAGCACATAGGACTAAATGTGACTATCCTAAAATTTTAGTCTGCCGCCTGTAAAAGGCATCTTGCTGTCGTTTTAAAATCTCTTTTGCCATCTTTTTCTTGTAGTTGTATAGCTCTTCATCTTGAGCGATGTCTGTATACACGCGATCATTTACAATGTGATCTGTCTCGGTAAGTATTTTGCGTTGTAAGGCTTTTTGTGCACTCCATTCTTTTATGGTGAGCTCGTGGTCTGCAAGTTTTATATCATACTCACCCATAGGCGAGATAAGCTTAGAAAATATAGGTGCCGTCTCTATTGCAAGAAAGAGTAAGAAAATAAACAGCGAGGGTAACCACGGGAGTTCTTTCATCGCATCTATGCGCGCCATTAATCCGTCAAAGTTATTTATAATGGGCTGACTCGTGCTTACAGCAGTGTTGAACTCGTCGCGCAGCTGTATTTTTTGCGCCTCAGCTTGAGCTATTTTTTCTGCATTTGTGGCTTTGATAGTAGTGAGTTCTGCAAGAGCGGCATCGTGTTTATCTCGCTTTTCTTGATAGACTGGGCCTTTGCCTAGTAGCTCTGTGCCAGCAGTACCTTCTGCCTCGTCTATGTAGATTTCATACAGGTTATTTACTTCTGTCTCTTTGGTAGCGATTTCTTGTTTTGCGGCAGCTATTTGGGCATCCAGTTTATTGATTTCTGGGGTGTATTGTGCGAGTATCTCGCCTTGATTTTGCACGGTAAACTCATTTTTTTGACTGAGCATCACGCGGTCTATCTCTTTTTCAAATATTTTAAGCTCTAAGGGTTTTGAAATCACCACAGCAATAATTACCGCAAGAATAAGGCGCGGTATTGCCATTCCAAATTCTTTCCACCAGTTGTTTCGCTTTTTAAGTGTAGAAACAATAAAACGGTCTAGATTAAAAATAACCAGTCCCCATAATAAACCAAAAAGTATGGCTCTATACACATTATCAAAAACGGTAAAAAGCGCATAGGTTGCTGCGATGGTGGCTAATACGGCTGTAAAAAATACGGTAGCACCAATGCCAGCATATTTATTCTTTTCTCCGCGAGAGCAGGTGTCTAAAACGTCACGATCTGCACCAGAGCAGAGAATAAAAAAGGATTGAATCATAATACGGTTCGTTTAGTTAGTTTTTGAGTGGGTGGTTGTTATGCACCCGGCTGATTGATGAGGGTGTGGAGTACTACAACGACGGTTTCCTGCTTTTTCGTATGTATTATACAATAAGGTCCAGCCGTAGGTGAGTCTCTTGCTTTTAGAGACTCATAAAATATGAGATTGTTGCAGTTGTGTGTGTTACGCTTTCGCGAAAGCGCAAAAAACCTATTGAGAAACGTCTATAAAGTTATCACGATTAGGGCTACTAGGGTACTCAAAGAGTTCAAGATCAAAGTAAGGTACGGCGGCCAAAAAATGGTCAAAAAGATCTGCTATTATGTACTCGTAGTTTTCCCACTTTTTGTCTTTACTAAAACAATATACCTCTAGTGGGATACCTTGTGGAGTAGGAGCCAGCTGGCGACACATAAGAAGCATCTCTTTGTGTATGGCGCTGTGGTTTTGAATATAGGTCTCCATATATTTTCTAAAAAGACCTACGTTAGTCAGGTTGCTACCATTAATCTGGATAGACTTATCAGAATCATCTCGCTCGTTAATGCGGGCCAGTTTTTCCTCCATATTTGTGAGGTAATCTGTGATGAGTCCTATTCTCTTAAAGCGCTGTATATCTTCGTCAGTAAGAAATTTTATGCTGTCTTGTTTTATGTATAAAGAACGTTTTATACGACGACCAGGACTGTCTGTCATACCACGCCAGTTCTTAAAAGAGTCTGAGATAAGCGCGTAGGTAGGTATGGTGGTGATGGTCATATCAAAGTTTTGAACCTTTACCGTTGCGAGGTTAATCTCTACCACATCACCATCTGCTCCATACTTTTCAAAAGTAATCCAGTCGCCTATGCGCACCATATCATTTATAGCGACCTGAATACTCGCTACAAATCCAAGAATAGTGTCTTTAAAAATAAGTAATATAATGGCTGAGGCGGCACCAAAAGTTCCCAAGGCCTGCCCTAGTGAAACAGGTGTTATAAGACTTATGGCGTAAAAGATGGTAAACACCCACGCAAAAATCATAAAGACCTGTATGTAGCTATCTATAGGTTTATCTCGTAAGCCTGGTATGGTTTTAAAGTAATCTCTAAGGGTGTGTAAAAGTGCTCTTATAATTCGTAGCGCAAGAATGATTCCTATAAGATTAAGAATCACGCTAAAAACGTGTTGCAGTTCAAGAAAATCGTCTAGTACAAATGGAAGCGCTCCTATAAGTAAATATAATGGGAGTATGTGTGCTAGTCTTCTAGGTACACGGTTTTTGATGAGGAGATCATCAAAATTTGTTTTTGAACTTTTTGAAATATATGCTGCTAGGTTTCGCAGTACTTTACGCACAAGCATATCTGCCAGAAAAACCAAAACAAGCACAATAACACCTAGTACAAAGGCATTGAGATACTTAGAGAAGGTTTCTGATAGTCCCCAATCAATAAAATAATCAAAGAAAAAACAGCTTATTTCCTTTTTATAATCCATTGCCGCAAAGCTACATATATCTGTATTAATGGCTTTGCTATTGGCTTTGTTTTAAGAAATAAGCTGTGTGAAGTGTAGCTTGTAATTATTCTTTTATTTTCACAAATTTGAAAGATGGTTTCTCTTTTTCAGAACCTCTTGAAATGAGCTGCATAGTATACAAAGGGTTTTCAAATAATTCAATCATCTCGTCGTCTGAGAGTAACTTGTCATTATAGTAATAAAGTGCTTTTTGTTGAAGTAGATCCTTATGGATAATCATTTTATTATGTAAGGTAGAAGTCTGCGTGCTAATATTAGGTTCCTTAGATTTAAGTATCGCTTCTTCTTTTGAGATTTCTTTTCCTTCAAATTCAAAAATACCGCCATTTAGAGCGTGCTGTTCAACGTTTTTTGATAAGGAACCATCTTCATCATAACTTGCTTTAACTTCAAAATGATTGCTTTTTTGAGTTGAAATAGCGTCTTGTTGTCCAGCTACTTTAGTTTTAATTGGCTCTGTACTTCCTATAAAAGTTTTGGGCGGGTTGCTGTATGGATACGGTGTTTTAATTTCTGTTATACCATCTTTTGCAAGGCGTACAGCTTCTTCATAAGTTACTTCTTTGCCATTATGGATAAAAAGGCTACCCAGTTTATACATTTTAAGTAAATGTTCTTCTGGAGATGGCGGTGGTGGCGGTGGCGGAAGCTCTCCGCTAGCTACTGGCAGTGCAGGAGGTGGCGGAGGAATAAGGCGTAAACTGTTATTTGCCTTATACAATTGCGTTTGTCTAAAAACAGCTTCGGCTTTATTTATAAACCCTTTTGAATTGCCCTTAAAAATCATAGACCTCACAGGCGCTGCAAACTCTTCTTTTGTCCACTTTGCGGTGATTTTATCTACGCTTTCGCGAAAGCTGTCAAGCGGTGTGTAACTACCATTTGCATAAATACTATCATTTCTTACTTCGATAACGAGTGCGTTTTTACCATTACGTGCTGCACCTTCTACAAACTGTGTTGCGTAGGTTGAGGTTTGAGGTGCCTTGGTAGTTACGTTTTTTTGACTTTGCCAGTATGGACTAGTCCATACATCTACTCTGTATCTACTATTTGTGCGATCGCCAATAGCGTAATAAGGGAGATCATCTGGGTGATAATCTAAAATAGTTTTATTTGAAATTTCCTCGTTGTCTAAAAATATGGCAAACAACGATGTGTTTTGCCACTTAACAAGGTCTTCATAATTTGGTTTTTTTGATTTTACAAAATTTGCTCTTACAAGTGCATTTGCCTCAGGATCAAAAATTGCATTTTGGTCATCAACCAAATTTGAAGTGCAAAAAGTAACTCTACTAAAATTCCATAGCTCTGCTACGAGTAGTTGCTTTTCTCTTCCTAACTTGCTAGATACTCCTGGTCTACCTTGTATAGATAAGTAGTCGTAAACCGTTTCCTTAATAAGGTTCTCGATGCCTTTTAAAGAGATAGGTTTTAGTTTGTAATAGAAATTACCTTCGGTGTCTAGTTCTAGCTCAAGTGTATTTGTCACACTATTCTCGTATGACAAAAAACCAGAAACAGCATTTGGTCCAGATTGTGCAACAATAGCTTGATTAAAAAAGAGAACGCACAAGCCTATGATAGGAATGAGCAGCAATGCGCGCAGCGCTACTTTTTTACGACTAAATGATTGTGATAACATAACGATTCGTTTTTTAGTTAATGAATAATTAAAAGGACTCTCGAGTGCAGTGTGATGAGTACTGCTTACATAACTTAAGAGTATATTTTGATATATAGCAATATTACCTTTATCTGCTATGGCACCTTGATCTGCTAGAAATTCGTGATTTAATTTTATAGAATTTTTATAAAGCCACACCAGCGGATTAAACCAGAAAATAACCTGTATAAATTCTATGGCAATAATATCTAAAGAGTGCTTTTGGCGCACGTGGGTTGCCTCGTGAGCAAGTACTTCTGGAGCTATTTCTTTTTGTGTGTACGACTGTTTGTTTACAAAAATCCACTTTAGGAATGAGTGTGGAACCATCACTTGCTCTAATAAAGCAAGCGTAAAATGTGATGATGGGTGAAGCTCTGCCTGATGTACCTTTCGCTTTAAGCGCACAAGATTTACAGTAAAACGTGTTGCAAAAATGAATACCCCTAGAAAGTATATTCCCCAGATAACGGTGTTTGTATAATCTACTTCGGTAACCTGAGGCACCTGGCTTGGAATAGAAACTGTCTCTACATACTCTTGAAATATGGGAGTAATCTGTGGTGCAACTTCTGCTTGATAGGTAAAGGTGATGAGCGGTATGGTAAATGAAAACACAAGACTTGCCAGGAGGTAAAACCTTTTAAAGTGGTGCATCGCTTTTCCTTCTAGCGCTAGCTTATAAAAGCCAAATAGGATGCCTAAACATAAAGCGCTTTTTAAGAGATAGATCAGTATCATTTCTTTTTGGCTTTAAGTTGGTTATCTATAATTTGTTTTAACTCCTCTAGTTCTTGTTGTGAGAGATCTGTCTCACGGGTAAAGAATGAAGCAAACTGCCCAGCGCTATCATTAAAGAAATTTTTAATGAGGCCATTTACGTGTTTTGAGAAGTAGTCTGTCTTTTTTACAAGAGGGAAGTATTCTCTAGAGCGGCCGTACTGTTTATAATCTACAAACTTCTTGTCTTGCATACGCTTAAGTAATGTTGCAATGGTTGTAGTCGCTGGCTTTGGGTCTGGATATGCTTCTATGAGGTCTTTCATAAATGCCTTTTCCTGTTTCCAGAGCAATTGCATAAGCTGTTCTTCAGAAGTTGATAGTGCCATAATGTTCTACAGTATTAGAATGTACTCTACAAATGTAGAACAAAATTTTAATTCTACAAGTGTAGAGTTAAAATATTTTAAGATAAGTGTCTGTGAATGTGTCTTTTTACGCTTTCGCGAAAGCGTAATTACCCTCGTTCATATCAGTAGGTAATAGGCTGCTGTCTATTGTCTGGCTTCGTTTTTTGAAAAATATTGGAATAAAAAAAGCGCCTTAGTAATTACTAGATTACCAAAGCGCTTTTTATTAAATAAGATGTAGTACTATTTACTCATCTCTGTAAAATACTGATAGAAATAAGGGATAGTTTCTATTCCTTTTAAGTAATTCCATACGCCAAAATGCTCGTTTGGTGAGTGTATTGCATCACTGTCGAGACCAAAGCCCATAAGGATTGTTTTACTTTTAAGCTCTTTCTCAAAAAGCGCCACAATAGGAATACTACCTCCACTACGTTGAGGGATAGGTGTTTTTCCAAAAGTTTGCTCATAGGCCCTTTCGGCAGCTTGATAAGCCACATTATCTATAGGAGTAACATAACCTTGACCTCCGTGGTGAGGTGTTACCTTAACTTTTACGCCCGCTGGAGCAATACCCTCAAAATGCGTTTTAAATAGTTCTGTGATTTCTTCCCACTCTTGGTGTGGGACTAGTCGCATTGATATTTTTGCATATGCCTTGCTTGCAATCACTGTTTTGGCTCCTTCTCCAGTATATCCTCCCCAGATACCGTTTACGTCTAGGGTAGGGCGTATAGAGTTGCGCTCATTTGTAGTGTATCCTTTTTCTCCATACACAGCGTCTATGTCTAATGCTTTTTTATACTCATCTAGTGAGAAGGGTGCTTCACCCATTTTATCGCGCTCTGCCTGTGTGAGTTCTTCTACCTTGTCATAAAACCCTTTTACAGTGATGTGATTATTCTCATCGTGCAGTGAGGCAATCATTTTTGATAACACATTAATAGGGTTTGCTACTGCACCACCATAAAGACCAGAGTGAAGGTCACGGTTAGGTCCTGTAACTTCTACTTCTACATAGCTCAAGCCACGTAGACCTGTTGTAATAGAAGGAATATCATTTGCAATCATCCCAGTGTCTGAAATAAGGATGACGTCATTTTCTAGTTTTTCTTGGTTACGCTCTACATACCAAGCAAGGTTTGCGCTTCCTACTTCTTCTTCACCCTCTATCATAAACTTTACGTTGCAAGGAAGCTTATCATTTGCAACCATATACTCAAGCGCTTTTACGTGCATATACATTTGCCCCTTGTCATCACAAGCACCACGTGCAAAGATGGCACCCTCTGGATGCTTGTCTGTTTTTTTAATTACAGGTTCAAACGGTGGTGAGTCCCAAAGCTCTACTGGGTCTGGTGGTTGTACGTCATAGTGACCGTACACAAGTACTGTAGGTAAGTTTTTATCTATAATCTTATCTGCATACACAATGGGGTAGCCTGGTGTCTCACAAATTTCTACCGTATCGCAACCAGCTTTACGTAAGCTTTCGGCAACGGTTGCGGCAGTTTGATGTGTGGCTTCGGCATAGGCAGAGTCTGCGCTAACACTCGGTATTTTAAGAAGTTCTATAAGCTCGTTAAGAAATCTATCTTTGTGTTGTGCTATATATTCTTTTGGATCTTGCATTGTAATCTCATATTTGAAGTAAAAATACGAATAACGAATTGCAATTTTTATTAAAAAAATATTTTGCAATTGAAAAAATGTATTATATTTGCACCCCGTTACGAAGTAAACGAGTAACGATTTATTGAAATGCAGGCGTGGTGGAATTGGTAGACACGCTAGACTTAGGATCTAGTGCCTTACGGTGTGAGAGTTCGAGTCTCTCCGCCTGTACAACGAGAAAAGCTGACTTTAATTAGTCGGCTTTTTTTATGCGATAAATTCTCGAGAGTCATTAAAGGGCTTATTAAGGCTCTTTCTGTTGTTTTAGGAAGTCTTTGTGCGTCAGACTTTGTAATGCTAATATTAGTCTCCTAAAAGCCTCCTAACCTTCATTAAAAGGCAAAAAAATAAAGAGCATCCCCCGATACTCTTTATTATACACTCATTTTTGTAGTAAGCAAACTAATTCAAATATTGTGAGTGTTGTAAAATCTTATTATGCTTTTTTAATTGAGGCTACAATGTCTAGCGCTTTTTTGGTTTTTTGTTCAATAGCTTTATAATCCCAAACACCTGTTGTCGCATCTGGAGCGATAAGTTTTGATCCCATACCTACGCAAGTAACACCTGCGTTAAACCATTCTTCTAGACTCTCTTGAGTAGGAGATACCCCACCTGTAGGCATTATAGAGGTCCAAGGACACGGGCCCTTTATAGCTTTTACAAACTGAGCTCCATATATCCCTCCAGGAAAAAGCTTTACAACCTCACAGCCTAACTCTTCTGCACGAGCAATTTCTGTAAGAGAACCACAGCCTGGTGACCAGAGCACTTTTCTTCTATTACACACTAGGGCAATATCTTCTCGCAACACAGGTGTTACAATAAAGTTTGCACCTAGTTGCATATAAAGCGATGCTGCAGCACCATCTGTAATACTACCTACACCGAGTATGAGCTCTGGTAATTCCGCTTTCGCGAAAGCGCACAACGCATCAAATACCTTATGAGCATTATCACCTCTACTTGTAAACTCTATCACGCGAGCTCCTGCACTATGACAGGCTCTGAGGATGTTTTTACCCACCTCAATAGACTCGTTATAAAACAAAGGCACGATGCCCGTGTCCTTCATTGCTTGAGCTACTTCTATTCTTGTAAATCTTGCCATAATTATCTTGAAACTTTACCTGTTTGATCTCCGTCCATAAATCGCTCTATGTCTTGTAAAGATACGAGGTTATAATCGCCGTAAATGGTATGTTTTAAACAACAAGAGGCTACGGCAATATCTATTGCGCGTTGCTTATCCATAGGTTTATCTATGAGGCCATATGCGAGACCACCCATAAAGGCATCTCCACTACCTACACGATCTACCACCGGGGTTACCTCCTGCACGTGTGCTTTATAAATTTGATCACCGTCGTATAAAATTCCTCCTATGCGCTGGTGAGAGGCGCTTACAGAGTAGCGCAATGTGGTCGCAACTTGCTTTAGGTCTGGACACATTTTAAAGAGTTTATCATACAGCACGGGTAACGACTTTTCGTCGTGATAATTAGGCTGTACTTTAGGTTCTCCTAGCATAAAATATGCAGTATCAATATCGCCTAGTATGAGATTACTATATTTGAGTAGCTCTGGCATTACCTCGTGAGGTTCTTTTCCCCATTTCCATAATTTTGACCTATAATTTAGATCTGTAGAAATGGTAAGTCCCATCTTTTTTGCCATTTTTACTGCTTCTAGACATTCTAAAGCGGCTTGCTCAGATATGGCTGGAGTGATACCACTCCAGTGAAACCAAGATGCTCCTTTAAAAATGGTCTCCCAGTCAAAAGCGCCTTTTGTAACGGTAGCCATAGAACTGCCAGCACGGTCATAAACGACATTGCTGGCTCTTGTTCCGGCTCCTGTTTCTAAAAAGTAAATACCTAATCGATCTCCACCTCTGTGTATATGTGTGTCACCTACACCTAGTTTTTTTATTTCTTGCAGCGCAGTATCGCCTATCTCATTGTAAGGAAGACGTGTTACAAACTCTGCAGGAACACCTAAGTTGTTAAGTGATACTGCTACATTAAACTCACCACCACCGTAGGTAGCTCCAAAGGTTTTGGCTTGTGAGAATCTCAAGAAGCGCTCTGTAGAGAGACGCAACATTATTTCTCCAAAGGTGACTACTTTGCTCATATGCTAGTTATATACCTAATGCTTGACCACCACCTACTTGAATAGTTTCGGCAGTTAAGAATGCTGCATCTGGACTTGCTAAAAATGATACAACACCTGCAACATCTTCTGGTTGTCCTAATCTACCTAGCATAATGTTATTTGCCCAAGATGCAAATACTTCTGGTTTTGTCTCTTTAATTTGCTTGTGGAAAGGTGTATCTATCGTACCTGGTGATACGGCGTTTACACGTATTCCATACTCAGCTAGATCTTTTGCAAGTGCTCTTGTAATAGTATGCACTCCAGCCTTAGATGTACCATAGATTCCAGCACCTGGTCCTCCGGCATTCCATCCTGCGTTAGACGTATAGTTAATGATAGTAGGGTGATCACCTTTCTTTAAGAATGGAATCGCCGCTCTAGAGGCAAAAAACACACTATCAAGGTTAAGAGCCATTACAAATCTGTAAAACTCTGTTGTCATTTCTTCAAAACGTGATCTACCACCTAGACCTCCTGCATTGTTTACAAGCACATCTATCTTACCGTACTTTTCACCTATTTTCTTGATGTTTGCTGTAACCTCTTCTTCTTTAGTTACGTCAAAACCGTAGTACTCTGCCGTTATTCCGGCTGCCTTTAACTCTTCAAGTCTTTGTGCGCCCTCTTCATCTTGTATACCGTTTAAGATAACCGTATAACCTTCTTCTCCCAGTCTCTTTGCAACCGCAAATCCTATTCCTCCTGTAGCACCAGTTACGATGGCCACTTTACCTTTATTTTTACTCATAGTTTTTTAATTAATTAGTTATTTTCAACAATTTTTATATTTCTGATTAGCCCAAAGATTGATATCACAACCATAGGAGCCAGTATTGCAATTACAATAAATGCAGGTGTATATGATGTAGAAGCTATCATAGGTATGAACCAGTTCATTATAATAACTGATACCGCTCCCACAGTTCCCGCAAGGCCTGCAAGTGTTCCCACAGAAGGCCCTCTAAATAAATCTGTAGATAATGTCTGGATGTTTCCGATAGCAAACTGAAATCCAAAAAGTACTACACCCGTTATATAAATAAACGTCATAGGGTTATTATCATCTACTAAGAAAATGATACCTAAAAGACCTAAAAATATAAGTGTAGCCCCTATGAGTATTGTACGCTTACGCGAAAAGTCAACCGAATGCTTTGCCATTAGCTTACCACTATACCATCCACCAGCAAGACTTCCTATCATACCACCTACGTATGAGATCCACATTGTAGATCCTATTTCTTCTACACTAAAACCAAACTGACTGTTAAGGTATAGTGGCATCCAGCCTACAAATAGCCACCAGATAGGTT
The DNA here is from genome assembly GCF_001653755.1 of Dokdonia donghaensis DSW-1. Taxonomy (GTDB): domain Bacteria; phylum Bacteroidota; class Bacteroidia; order Flavobacteriales; family Flavobacteriaceae; genus Dokdonia; species Dokdonia donghaensis. Next base: position 1,021,956 of record NZ_CP015125.1, read on the forward strand.
CTATAAAGAATCGCGCAGCAAGTACACCCCAAGATTCTTTATAACTTAAAATTTGCAGAAGAGAAAGTCCTTTTTCCTTTGTAGCTTTTTCATCTACAATAGCTCTTCCTTCCATTATAAGGGCTTTTTCCTCATCTGTGATCCAAGAGTGATGTTTTGGCGCTGCTTTATTAATGATAAACCAAGGAATAACCCATAAGATACCTAATGCACCAATGATGATATACGTACTTCTCCATCCATAACTACCATATAAAACGGCAATAAGAGCAGGAGCAATAATACTTCCTACAGAAGCTCCGGCATTAAAAATACCTTGAGCAAGTGCTCTCTGGTTTACTGGAAACCACTCTCCGTTACTTTTTACAGCTCCAGGCCAGTTTCCCGCTTCTCCTAGACCTAGTAATCCTCTAAAAATACCTAATGAAACCAGTCCTTTTGAAAATGCGTGAAAGACAGAGGCTAGTGACCATAGTATGATAGAAAAAGCAAATCCTAATCTGGTACCTATAATGTCCATAAGTTTACCAGACAGAAATTTTCCGGCGGCATAGGTCACCATAAAGATGTTGAGCATCAAGGCATAATCATAATCATCCATACCGAGATCTTTACCCATCTCTGGCCACATAATTCCAAAGGCAGAACGATCAATATAGTTGATAATGGTTGCAAGGCATATGAGCGCTATAATCCACCACCTTAGTCCTTTAAGTTTCATAATCTTTTTGTTTTTTGGGCTCTTGCTTATTTCATATAAGAAAGTGTGCGCCCTGGCTATTTTTTAATAGCTATTCTAAATTTGTAATATTTTTTGATTGTTTTTAAGCTTTCGCGAAAGCGTATATACTCATAAACTATAGATCGTAACAGTATTGATATAGTGCTTTAAAGTGCTCTTTCATCATTTGTTTTGCAACCTTTGTTTTTTGGTCTCGTATGGCTTCATAAATACGCTCGTGTTCTCCTATACTGGTTTGTGCCATTGTGCTATCACACACGTGATATTTTTCAAAATTTGTGATAATCTCTGGTGTGATCATAAGCATAAAAGTGTTCATTGTACTGTTTCTAGAAGCTTTTGCAATTGCTAGGTGAAAGAGTAAATCTTCTTGTACGGCATCTTCTCCGTTAAGCACTTTCTCGGTATATGCATCAAGTGCAGATCGCATTGCTTTGAGATCTTCATCTGTGCGGCGCATTGCTGCTAGACGTGCGGTTTTAAGTTCTAATAAAATTCTAGTTTCTACTAGTGATTTAAAGTGTGGAGTCTCTAGACTTAAAATGTCATCTATAATACCATTCATAGCAATCACACCTATGTTTGCTACAAACGTACCACTCTGAGGAATAGATTTAAGTAAACCGTAAAATTCAAGTTTTTGAATAGCGCTTCTCACATTGCCTCGAGATACTTCAAACTTTTCTGAAAGCATACGCTCTGAAGGAAGTTTATCTCCAGGCTCGAGGTTCTTATAATTGATTAACTCTTTGATTTGAGCAATTATAGACTTTTCGACCTCAGCGTTTTCAGATTTTGTACGTATGTCTAGATTCATATTTTTTACTTTATAGTTATACCTTTACTATACGGGAGTAACTGTAATATAAGACTTTAGTGTATTTTAAACTAGTGGCTTACATCAAGCTTATAGACTCGTACTTTTGCAAAGGCTCCTTCGTCTCTTGTTTGTAAATAGTTGCCTACCTTGAAATAATTTTCAAAGATATTCCATCTTTTTATAGATGTGCTGTCATAAACTGCAAACTCTTGGTTATTTAACGATACTACCATTTTACCATTTTCTACATCTACCTCTAATGTGAATTTTCCAAAGCCTACTTTTTGTTTAAAAGTATACCCTTTATCATCATCCCAGGCTTCGTCAAGTAATATGGCATCATCGATCACATTTTGACTTTTTAAAACCTTAGTTTTAACTCTTATTTTACCATTTTGCCAGTATACTTTTAAAATAGGTGGTGCATTATTATCCTTCTGACCTATTCTGTCTCTTTGCTCATTAGTAAGTCTGCCGTGTATTTGTGCAATAATTACTTTGTGGTATTTGCCATTTTCTGCTCTTGAGACAGCATCCATAGCCATCTTGACTTTCATATTACCGCCTTGTTCAAAGGTCCAGTTTACATTATTTTCTCCAGAGACCATTTGTTCTCTTAATTCAGATCTGGAGTATTTTGTATTTCTGGTAGTTTTACTAGGGTAGGCGTGAAAAACAATAGCCCCTCGGGTACTATCATTGTACATATAGGGCTTTAAAGTTTTATTTGTTGCATAGTCTAAAATTTCTGGAGGGCTTACTTCAATTACTTTAGGATCACCTATAGGGATTGTAACCTTCCAGTTGTTTAGGTCTATATCTGGTAGTTTATATTTTTTTCGTTTCTTTTTCTTCTTTTTCGTTTCTTTTAGTAATTCGTTTGTGTTATTACCACTGCTTTCTACCAGCTGTCCAAAAGACAGCGTGGTAGAAAGTAATAGTAATATGAAAAATGTGGCTTTCTTCAAAATATATATTATTGTAATGCCGCCGTAAAGTTATCTATACGTGCTTCTACACCTGCGTTATAAAAGAATATACTTACTGTACTATCTGCACCTGAATTAAAATCAAGTGTAACTAATGTGTAACTTTCATCAGATCCTGTAAACTCAACTATTGCAGATGCTTCTGCAGTAGCGCGATCTACATAACCACCACCAGGTAAAACAGATACTGTTGCAGACCCTCCTGGATCTTCTATTCTGTAAGAATATGTAATTCTGTAATCTGTATTTGGTGTAACTGTAAGTTCTTGATATCCTATTCTAGAGGCATCACTTGGCAGTTTTGCTGCCTGGCCACCTTCTGGTACAGTACTACTTGTGTTGATTTGAATCACCCCACCTAAGTCTGAGTTACGCCACGAGTCACGACCATCACCAGTTCCATCTGGAAGGGTATTGTCTTCAAAGCTAGGTTCTATAATTACTGGAATAATAGCTTCTGGCTCTTCTGGTTCGATTACCTCTATTGTATCAGAAAAAGTACTCACTACTCCTAAGGCATCAGATGCCGTAAGTGTTATAGTATAAGTTCCTTCTGCTGCATATTCATTTTGTCCGTCTACTTCTGTAGAGGTGTTTCCATCACCATAATCCCAAGAGTACGTAGTGGCACTAGTAGATAAATTTGCAAAGTTGTAAAGTGCAAAATTATTTATATCAACCGTAGCAATAAAGTTTGCTTCTGGTGGTGTTGTATCTTCTTGACTTCCTGCCTCAGGAAGGTCTAATTCATTTTCACAAGAAATGGCCGCCACCATCCCTAAAAGTAAAAGGGCAATCTTGCTTGTTTTTAAAAAATATTTCATCTTATTATTTTTTTAGATTAGTACCCAGGGTTTTGTGATAATAACCCATTACTAAGGTTAATTTCAAACTGAGGAATAGGTAATAATAAATCTGTAGCGCTAAAGCTATGTCCATTTGCATTTGAGAATGCAGTAAGAACATCTTGAGCTACCCCAAATCTTCTTAAATCGTGTATTCTGTGATTTTCAAAGGCAAGTTCTACACGTCTCTCGACAAGTAAATCATCTCTTGTAATTACAGTTACTGTATTTGCATCATCATCTGGATTATCTGGATCATCTGCTAGTCCAGCTCTATCTCTAATTTCTTGAAAAGATGCAAGAGCATTAGACGAGGTAGTCTGAGCACCACCAGCTAGTATAGCCTCTACGTGCATTAAAAGCACATCTGCATAACGCAATATAATCCAGTCATTACCCGCACTCGTAGGGTCACTACTCGTTTCTGCAATACCTAAATCTGCATCGCCATTAGGAATCCACTTTACTACTTGAGTTTGTGTAGGTTGTTGTGCATCTACTCGCTTTGAGTATTGTGCTCTATCTCCACCAAATTCATCTAGAGCTGCAATAGCCTCATCTGTCACATAGTTTACTCCACTTGTACGACCTACCCCGTTAAGCATTTCTGCAGAGAAGTTTTGACTTTCAAGAGAGTTGCTGGCTACATAACCTACAGTAAAAATGTTTTCACCATTTGCCTCATTAAAGAATACATCTCTAAAATCTGCTTCAAGGGCATATTGCTCACTATTTATGATGTCTTCAAGTAAACCTTGAGCTTCACCATAATTAGTTCCTTGTGTTAAATATACTTTTGCGAGCATACCTTGTGCAGCAGCTTTCGAAGCTCTGTTAGGAGTACTCGTAACATCTAGAGAACCGATTGCATTTTGAAAATCTTCAATTATGAAAGCGTAGATGTCACTTGTAGCTATTCTTGTAAATTGCGCTTCAGAATCAGAGATAAGTATAGGACCATCTATAAGAGGTACATCTCCATAAGAACGTACTAAGTTAAAATAAGCTAGGCCTCTTAAGAATCTAGCTTCCCCTTCTATAGTTGCAGCATCCTCTCCAGCTAAGTCGATATTATCTAAAACTAGATTAGCTTTCGTAATAATATCATACATACTACGGTAGTAATCAAATACAAAACCATTAGTAGGTTGTACTGTAAAGTTGTCAAATTGACCAGCTTCACCTTCACCACTTTTTGATCTTGTGTTGTCACTGAGCATCTCTGTTACATAGAACTCAATTTGTTGTGCGTGATTAAGACTTGCATCTGTAAGCTCAAGGCTATTAACACCTTGTAGTGCGTCATAAACTGATACTAAAACAGATTCAAGCTCTTCTGCATTATTTGGGAATGTCTCACCCACAAGTACCGCTGTTGGTACTGGCTCTAAAAAGTCATCGCCGCAAGAGACAGTGCTCACTACGATCAATAACATCAATAATCTTTTAAATGTTTTCATAGTTGTCTTTCTTAAAATTCTAAATTAACTCCTAGCGAAATTGTTCGAGCGATAGGCGATCCTCCACGTTGGTATCCTACATTGAGAGCTCCTTCACTTTGGTATGATTCTGGGTTCCATCCCGTGTAACCATCTGCAGTGATGTACATTAAGTTTTGCCCTGAAGCATATACACGAGCACGAGATAAACCTACACGTGAGATAAGATCTTTATCAAATGTATATCCAAGGCTCAATGTACGTAGTGCTACGTATGATGCGTCAGAAATAATATCATCAGTAAAAATTTTCTCTTTAATGAATTGTTGATCTGGAGTTGTTTCAGTATTGAAATCCTCACGACTACTAAATTGATTAAAGATATACTGGTCTGCAATGTTTCTTACCTCTGCACCCCAGCTTCCTTGTAGTGTGAAGCTAAAATCTACATCACCTATTTGGAAATCATTTGCAACACTCCAGATGAGATCTGGGAATGGATCACCTATGATTGTTTTATCCTCATCGTCTATAAGTCCATCACCATTTAAATCTTTTACATAAACATCTTGTGCTTCACCACCTACTACTGCATAAGGATCATTTATAAATTCAAGCGGGATATCTCTATCCACTACATAACCATAAAAAGAAGAGATAGGCTGTCCTTCAAGTGTAATCCACTCAGCAGCACGTTTACTATCTACATTTGTAATAAGTCCACTTGCTCCAGCAAAGTCAGTTAGTTCATTCTTATTTGTAGAAGCTAGTATAGTCGTATTCCAAGTAAAGTTTTCATTTGTAATGTTACGTGTACGTAACTCAATCTCTATACCCTTATTTACCACTTCACCTCTATTTGCAAGTGCTTGACTAAATCCTGTAGTTGTAGAAACTGGTACATTAAGTAATAACTGGTCTGATGTCTTGTTATAAGCATCAATAGATCCAGAGATTCTCCCTTGGAAAAGGCCAAAGTCTACAGCGACGTTTGCCTCGCTTGAGCGTTCCCACTGTAAATCTGGGTTTGCAACGTTTATAGGAGCAAGACCATTAACTACCTCATTGTTAAAGACACTAGAATTTGGTCCGTATAATTGTAGTGATGGGTATAGTTCAATATTATCAGAAATAAGACCGCTACCTAGGCTTAAGTCTTTGTTACCTGTAAAACCGTAACTAGCTCTAAGTTTTAAGTTACTTATTACATCACTTTCGCTAAGGAAATCTTCTCTCGCAAGGTTCCAACCTAATGATACCGCTGGGAAGTAACCATATTTGTTATTTACTCCAAAAGAAGAGTGTCCATCTGCTCTTAAACTTACAGAGGCAAGATATTTATCTTCATAAGAATAGTTTACACGTCCAAAAAATGAAAGTAAACGCTCTTCAGTATTATATGATACATTTTCTATAACAGTTGTTCCACCACCGAGAGTTTGTATAAGATCATTTGAAAACCCGTTTACAGCAACAGATGAGTATTCACGATCCCACTTCTCTGCAGAGGCTCCTAAAAGTGCACTTAAGTTATGCGAGCCAAAAGACTTGTCATAAGTAAGTAATGCTTCAGTAAGGATATGTATACGCTCGAAGTTGTCTAAATCTAGTTGTGCGGCAGATGCACCGTTACGGCTAGCTTCTACTCCTTGGTAACGACGTTGCTTTCTTGACTGGTAATCACCACCTAGAGTAGCTTTAAAGTTTAATCCTTCTGCAATCTTGTACTTTCCATAAAAGTTACCATACATTCTAAACTGCTTATCTGTACGATCTCTCTCTAATACTTTTGCAGCGGGGTTTTGATTACTTGTAGTACTTATATCTACTAGCTCACTTCCATCTCCAAAGAGATCATAGTTATCAAAGTGACGTTCTCTAGCATAATCACCTATTTGTACATCTGGATACACGTTGCGATCTACATATTGAATAGAGTTTGCATCGTGAAAAATAGGTAACCACGGCTGTTGCCTTAAAATATCGTGAGTAGATCCATCAAAACGTCTTCTATTTGTATAAGAAGGAGCAAGGTTAGCCCCAAAAGAGAAGTTGTCATTTACTTTAGTATCTACTTTAAGTCTAAAGTTATATTTCTTAAAGTCATCTGTAATAAGTACTCCCTCATCGTGTACATAAGAAAGTGAGGTGTTGAATTTTGTTTTCTCACTTCCACCTCTTGCGCTCAGTGAGTGACTTTCTATCTGTCCACCATCAAAAATGCGATCTTGCCAAGACTCATCTATACCTAAAAGCTCTCTATATTGAGACCTTAGAGAAAGTTCTCCAGTATTTGCAAGCTCTCTAGCGTGAGATGCTGCTACGCTTATATCATAAGCATCACTTTGTCTTGCTTCTTTAAAACCAGTAAAGGTGTTGTAACTAAAAACCGTTTTACCTTCTTTACCTTGTTTAGTAGTTATTATAATAACCCCACCAGAAGCTCTAGAACCATAAATAGCAGCAGATGCTGCATCTTTAAGAACTTCTACAGAGTCTATGTCGTTTACATCTACCGTGTTTAGGAAGTCTGCATCGAGAACTACGCCATCTACTACAAGAAGAGGCCCGCTGTCTCCAGCAATAGATCCTACACCTCTAATGTTTATTGTAGCATTAGATCCAGCTTCGCCTTCCGTAGCCTGTATATTAAGACCGGCAACTTGACCTACGAGGGCTTCGTTTGCCGTACCTACAGCTATCTGGTCTAGATCTTCATTTTTTACTTTACCTACAGCTCCAGTAATTTTTGTTCTAGATTGTGTACCATAACCTATTACAACTACCTCTTCAAGAGCATTTGCATCTACTTTAAGACTCACGTTTGCTTCAGTTTGCCCAGTAATAGGGACAATCTTAGAAGCAAAGCCTACATACGAGTACTGTAAGACATCACCAACCGATACAGACAGCTGGTAATTACCATCAAAATCTGTTGAGACTCCGTTTTGAGAACCTTGTACAATTACACTAACTCCAGGAATAGGAGCATTGTCTTCCTCCGAGACTACGGTACCTTTTATAATATATGCGTCTTGCCCAAAAAGCAATACACCACATAAAAGAAAAAAGGCTAAGGAAAACTTAGTTTTTACATTCATAATTAATGATTTAAGATTTAATTAATTTGTTTTTTAAATAATCCTCAGAAAAACATTAAGTGCTATAGGTTCTGTATGCGTTTTACTACTTTTACAGCAAATAGACTTTCTAAGTTTATTTATACTTCCTACCAGAAGTGATTATTAAGGACAGTGTCGCAGCTGTCCTTTTTTTATTGGTTTTCCAAACTGGTTTACCACTTTGGAAAACCAAATATGATGATAATAAATTGTTAATGCAAAAAAAAGAGTGTTAAAATATTAACTATTCCATAAAATCTTCGCGTATTGGTGAGAAAACGTCAATAAGTACCCCTGCTTCAGTACAAATAGCTCCGTGTAAATCGTGTGGCGGAATGTAAAAAGAATCTCCAGCTTTAAGGGTCTGAGTCTTTCCGTCTATGGTAACATCAAAAGATCCACTCTCTACATAAGTTACTTGAGAATGGTAGTGCTCGTGCATAGGTCCTATTCCTCCTTTTTCAAAATGTACCTTTACGAGCATAATCTTATCGTCATAGCCCATTATTTTGCGTTTTACGCCTTCACCTACTACTTCCCACTCAATGTCTGCGCCTTGTATAAATTCTTTACTTGATCCAAATGATTCCATAATGTTTAATTTTTAAGTTGTTTGAAATAATATGTACCCTTCCAGGTGTATGTACTGTTAGATAATTCTAGTTTGTGTTGCGCTTTCGCGAAAGCGGAATCTACCACAATCACTGCATAGCGGTCTTTGTTTTGTAAGGTAAGCTCGAGGGCTGTATACCCTTGAGGTGACGCTAGTGATTTAATATTTTGAATAGCTGCATAGGCATTTTCTGCTTTTTCGGTCACTGGGTTATACGTGCCGTGAGACTCTATTACTTGCACAAAAAGACCATTCTTCATATTGTTGCGACGATGTATAAGCATAGGGTCGCGACGTAAATTAAACTCTGGGTCACTCGCCCCTACACGACCAAGAATGAACTGGTCTTTACCCTCTGTGAGAACAGTTGCCGAGTAAAACTTCTTGTTATCTAGCCAGGTAAACTGTGTGTTTTCTGTACTAGGGATGCCTGTAGCCTCTTTCCAGATATGCTGGTAACCTGCTTTTGTGCCTAGAGGGCTGAGTTGTGGTGGAGTGTTTAAATCAAGGTTTGTCGCTACTACCTGCCCTTTATAATAGAGTGGAAGGTCATATTTGTGATTGCTATCACTGGTCACGTTAAGAATATCTATAAGCAACGGTTTTTTATGATGGTCTAGCGTTACCATCATCATAGTACGAGTAAACTCTGTGCCGGGGTAGGCATTTGCCTCTACCGCACTTACAACCTGAATGTTTGGGTCGCTTGTTTCAAAAGTGGTCACCTCTGGGTGATGTTTTGAACTTTCTTTAAATATACCTTTGTAATGAGAGGTTTCATCTTGTACGATGGTGTTGTGAGCTATTGTTTGTTTTGCCCAACTCGTATTTTCTTTAAGATATCCTCCACCATTTTTTTGCTCTACATTTACAAAACGCGCCAGGCCATAATCTTGTAAAACCTCTTCACCATCTTCATATAGGGAGTACGATAATTTATCAAAGTGACCGTGACTTAACCCGTGAGCAGCATTCTTCATAACAAGTGCCATTGTGCCGCCCTCATAATTTGCACGTAATATAGCTACACCGCCTTCATCACCTTTTGCTCCGTCACGTAAGAGCATAGACTCTTTTATAAAAGGTTGTGCTTTGCCTTGATGTATGCCTTGAGCAACTGCAAGACCTGTGGCATCTAGCTGTACATTATCTTGTTGTAGTGCGACAGATAGTAGTCTTGGGTCTTGATTACCGTAGTAGTATGCAATATCTACTGCAGAAACAAGGGACGCCGTTTGGTATGACATTCCCTTTTGTCCATCATTAAGAGGGAAGAATTCACCATCTGCATCTGTAAGGTTTAATAGGGCATCTACCGCTTTAATGAGTACACCGCCGTTGTATTCAAATATCTTGAGCTCTGGTTTTTTTGTTTCTAACGCTTGCGCGAAAGCTAAGAATGGATACATCGCATAACGTTGGTAGTAAGGACCCTCTGTATAATATCCATCTGGCGAAAATGGCTCATCTAGATTTGCCAAAAATCCAGACTTTTGTCCTTCTTTTTTTATAGTCCCGCCATCATTGTCGAGAGCTGCACTATCTATGCCATCGTCCTTTATTCCGAATAGCGCTCTATCTACTAGCTCATCATCATTCATCACTAAGCCTATCATCCCTACAGCTACAGTTCCCCAAGTACTATGATTATGTACTCTATTAAAAAACTGTGGTGTTTCTATAGATAGAAAATCTGCAAAGGGACGAAATAATTCATTATCTAAGGTCTGTCGTTCTTCTTCTGTGATCCATCCTCTTATACCGTCATACGCCTGACTCATATATACCAGCCAGTTTGCATCATTAAGACATTGCCAAAAGATTTTTCCGCGGGCATATGAGCGTTCTTGCGGGTGACGAGGTAGTGACTTGTACATCTTTGCATATGCTAGTAATACATCTCTGGTAAACGCTGCATATTTAGTATCACCTGTAATTTGAAACAGGGCACCTGCTTTTTGTAAAGCGGCATAATTTTTTTTGTGTTGCGTATGGGTGTAGCCACCAGCCATATCTTTTGGTATGGGCACTTGTATACCTTCTGCCATTGCCGCATCTACTTCTTGCTTTGCTCGCTCAAGTGATTTGTCAAATAATGGGACACTCCCTAATGCACTTTTTATATCATCTACACTTTTTGAGGTAAGCATTAGTTTAGGGTGATCTGCATTACTTTCTAAGTCACTTGGTGTAGTAGTTTGATCTTGATTTTTACAAGAAAGAGCAACCATTACAATTGCAATGAGCTGTATAGCTTTTTTTAAGTGTTTAAAGTGTGTCATAAATAGTTACTTTATCTTATAAGTTACTGCTGCTGCAGGTTGTAATGTGTAGTTTGTATCAATACCATCTTGAGTGACAATAATCGCTACTTTTTTGCCACTTAGTAGCGTGATGGTTAATTCTTGATTGTTTACTTGAGTCATTATATCTCCTCCTTCGGGAATTTCAATATTTACTGTGTCAACAACCGCTTTTGAAATATTAAAGTAAATGGAGCTATTTCCTTTAAATAGCATTTTTGAGCTCCCATTATGAAGGGACCACCCTTTTAAAGAAGGGTTTTTCTCAGTTTCTAGTATGCGGGTGTCGTAAGTACTATAAGGATAAAGTACAGTAATAAAACTGTATGAAGCTTCTCCTTCTTTAGAAATAGTAGACCACTGTTTTCCTCTTTTTCCAGAAGTAGTTACACGATCCACCTTATTGAGTTGGTAAATATCTAGACCGCTTCCGTTAGAAAAATTAGAACGTAAGAGTTCGGCACCATTTTCTGTGGTGTAGTGACCTTGCCATTGTTGCTTATAGGTATGTGCTTCTTTAGCGTAAAAATTATCTTTCACGATCCAAAAATCATCTTCTACAGAGATTACTTGTCTTGTGTATGTAACCCCTTTTTCCTCAAAGCCATCGTGGCTGCCTATAAAGAGATCTATAGATTCGTTAGAGAGCCACCCCAGCACCTTAGGTTCTGGAAGACTTTTAAATTTACCAAAACCACTTCCTCCTTTATTAGATGTGTAGTCTTTACCTTGAAGTATATTGTCTACAAGTGCAACATTTTTTACTTCACTATTTTTAAATAGCTCTAGGTCATCTAGAGAGTAGCGTACTTGGTAATTAGGTAAAATTACGTGCTCATTTGCCATTGCTTGTATACCTAGCATATCTCCGTGCTGGTGGTCTGGCTTGTCTTTATCAAGACCTGCAGCTATTATGAGCATTTTGTTACTGGGTTTCCAGCCCTCTCTCATTATATAATAACCTGTGTCTGTAAAAGCATATGACTTTGTTTCTGGTGGCGTAGCTTTTATAGATTTTAAGCCCTCAAGTTGATTACGGCTTAGGTACCATAAATATTTAGGTTGTACTGCTTGCTTTGCAAAATATCCCATTGCTGGGTCGTCAAATAATAAATACCCCAGTGTAAGTGAGCCCGAGATGTCATTTTTTTCTGCCCAAGGCGTATCTGTATCATCAGAGAGTACAGGAGCGCTTCCGTCTGGATAAGCAACTTTAGTGAGCGTTGTAAATAATGATTTGAGCTTGTCTTCCCATAGTGTACTTACGGGCATATTACTTTTTTGGGCCAATTGGTACACATAAAAATAGTTGTCTATATCGCTCTGGTGGTAATGTATAGTACGTTCAAACTGAAACCCATCTTCATTAATCTCTCTTTTAAGATGCTCTTCCAGAAGTGACATAGCGTGTGTATACCACACATCTGCATCTTTAAAGTCATTTAATATTATAGCAAGCATAGCCAGTGCAGAAAGACCTCTGGTCTGGTGATTGCCAGCTTTAAACTCTTTATTGTTTTTATATAAATGTGCTGCGTGTTGAAGTAGTGTGGCTATAGTAGTAAGTTGATTCTTGTCTGTGTATGCTGCTTCTCCCAGATATCCATTATGTATTTGAAGCCAGTTTAAAATGCGATAACCAGATCTAAAAGACTCATACACGCCATTACCATCATTTATGGTTTCAAAACTACTAGTAATTAAAGCATTATTAAGAGATGCTAGTTGCGATGTGTAATAGTCTATGTAAGATGGGTTTTTATTCTCATAGCGGTATAAAAAGGCAATGTCTACCATTTTATGTTGCCTAGCAAGGTGTCTTAAACCATATGCATTAATAGGAGTTCCATTTTTATAGTTAAAAGGTAATTTCCAAAACGTGCTATCATCAAATTTATCTAGGTGATCTTGAGCTCTAGCCGTGTGATATTTCTCCATCTTTGGGTAAAGACGTTTGTACTCTTCAAAACGCGTGTCTGTCTCGTGCCAGTCATAAAAATAACGAGAGGCAAAAACAGTTCTAAAATGTAGAGCGAGACCCGCTTGAGAAACTTCTCCTAGATCGTCTTGTACACTCGTTTTGAGATATGGGAATAGTTCATCTATAGCAATTACCTGCTCAGAAGGAATATGCTGTGCATATCCTGATAGGGTAAATAATAAGAAGCATAGCTGAATCCCATATTTTTTAAAATGCTGCAACATTAGTAAACTAACTTAAGTTTTAAGTTTTGCACTACTTTGATCTCTCCAGAGTTTGAAGTCTTATTATCCACAGGTTCTTGTCCTTTTTCACCCCACAGTACTGCGATGGTCTTTATAGGGTTATTTGTAAAGGTATTTTCGGCAAGAGTTACGTTTACGATCCCTCTTGTTTTTAATAAAATATTACTCTTCTCTTGAGCGCCACATTGTGTAAATGTATTGCCACGCACGACAAGGCTACCGCCTATAGTAGACTCGTCATAACCACCACGGTAGTAGTCTAGCACATTCATCCCTACGTTTGTAAAGTTGTTATCCTCTACAAAAACAAAAGCCGCGTTATAATCTCCTTTGTCATTAGTTTCCTTATTAAGTTGGATACCTCTTGCAGTGTTTTTTATGATGCTATTTTTAATTGAGATTGTATCTGCAAACGAAGCTTTACTAGTTTCTAACACACTTTTAAAACCATCTATCTCAACATTATCTAGCCATAATTCATATGCCTGGCCCATCCCTTTTTCTAGGGTTGCAAATGCGTCTGTACCTTTATCACCCTTAAGTATAATGTTTGATAGCTTAAGCTTTGCTCTGGGTTGTAGTTCAAAGCCTTTGGTAGCGTTTTTAAAAGTAATCACTGGTCTGTTAGTCGTTGCTGTAGATTGTAGGGTTACCGCTTTCGCGAAAGCGTAATTACCATCTACCTCATATGTGCCAGGTGTTATAGTTATGGTAGTGCCTTGGCTCGCATTCTTTATAGCCTCTGCAAGTTGTGCTTCTGTCGAAACTGTTATTGTTTCTGGGGTTTTTTGCGCTGGTCTGGTGTTAAACCACGAGGTCCCGTAGTTTGAGAGATCTAGCAATTCTTGATGATTACTTGATACCGAAACAATAGCCCCTGCACGGTTAGACTTATCACGGCTGTTGCCTAATAAATCTTGATCTATACGGTCAAAATCAAAGCCATTGTGAAGTTCATTTTGCGCTCCTTGAGGTGCAGCAAATAAGTTGTCACCTTCCGACAGTTCTAGCGTTTTTGTGATGATACCATCTGTCTTATAATCGCTCGTGTTTTTTACATTTATAAAGTTGCTCTTAAAAGTCACTCCTGTGATAGAGTCATATGTTTTTACCACACTGGCAGTAGGCGCATCTGTATATATAAGATTATTTGCTACTACCATACGCTCTGCTCTTGCAGACCTAATCTCTGAAGCGGGTAACACCTCTGCCTGACTCAAATTTGCACCTACACCAAAATGCCAAGGGGTCTTTGAGTTTATAAAAGAGTTATGTGCAACCACAACATCTGTCACTTGGTTATAGCGATTAAGTGGAGATTTTGGGATACCATTCATTACGGCAAGCGGCGCTCTAAACTCGTTACCCTTTAGGTTATAGAAGTAGTTATTTACAATCCAGTGGCCCGTGTTTATAACACGTATACCACCTATAAATTCTGAATTGTCATTACCTATAAATACGTTTCCATCTATAGTAGCATAATTACCGTGTCTCAATACCAGTGAACCCTCAGATTCAAAAAATACATTGTTTTTAAATGTATTGTAGTTACTCTTACTAGAGATAATCTCTACCTCACCATTACAACGTTCAAAATAATTGTGCTCTACATTTACATATCCTGGAGTCATAGAGGTGTAGCTGTCTCCCAGTTGTAGTGTCTCTGCACGTGGACCTCCTTTTCTAGGGCGCGGGCCAAAATGGTTGTCTTTAATCTGGTGATAGGTGTTTACATTTTCATTACCCTTGAGCATCACACGTAGGGTAGGGCCTTGGTTTGTTTTTCCAGTCACATAATTATGGTCAAAACTGTTGTGTTGCCCCCATAGCTCTATCCAGTGGTTTTTACTATCACGATCTGGGTTTGTAAAATCTTCTATTACACAATCTGTAACACGAGAATGGTATGCAATTGTTGTGTCATTTATTTTATAACGTATTACCGCTTTTTCTGTCGTAAATCCATTTTTAAAATGTAAACCACTCACGTGCAAGTAAGATCCTCCTAGCTTGAGTGAAGAGTTGCCCTCTAAGGTAACCTCACCTGGAGTTTCGGCTGTAAGAGAAATGGGATTTGCTTCTGTACCCTCACCATAAAATTTTATGGCAGCATCTTTCCACACACCGTTTTTAAGTACAATATGATCTCCAGGTTGGGCATTTTTAATGGCTGTGTTGAGCTCGTCTATGGTGGCTACGGTCTGGCTTGCGTCTAGCGATGCCTCTTTACAGGCGCTCAAAAGTACGAGTGAGCAAAGAAGTATGAGATGTTTATACATAATGGAGTATTGTTGTTATTTTTAAGTGCGCTTTCGCGAAAGCGTACTATTAATGAGTAACCTCAAGATTATAGTATTTAAGCGTGGCAAATGCCTGTGCGTCTGTACTGGTTAAATAATTGCCTGCTTTAAAGTAGTTTTCAAAAGGCCATTTCTCCAGACTTACGTCTTCATAGATTAATGGACTTTGATCGTTGAGCTGTATTTCTAAACGGGCTTCAGTGGCTGTAATGCTCAAGGTAAAAGGTTCAAACCCTACATAACCCATATTGTCCTTTATATCCTCCCAAGTATCGCTTGAGGTGTCTAGTAAAGCATCACCCTCTGTGCTCTCATCTACCAGTGATTTTTTATGAGACCAGATGTATCCATCTTTCCAATACATTTTTAAGAGAGGAGGGCCGTTATTAGAACTAAAGCCGTGGGTTTCCATATCTTCTTGAGATATGATGCCGTGTATTTGCATTACAATAGTGCGATGGTAGTCGTTGCTTGGGTTGCCATCTTGAGATATGTCTTCCATTTTAAGAGTTCCAGAGAGCGTACCACCTTGGGTAAGCGTCCAGTTTTCTCTGGAGTTAGAAGGGTTTATGAGTTCTCTTAACTCTGTTCTAGAATAACTGCTATTTGCTGTAGATGATGCTGGGTACACGTGAAAAACGAGTGAGGTATCCTCTATATCATCATACATAAATGGTGCTATTGCCTCTATGTTTTGATACCCAAAATCAACTAGTTGTGCTGGCTGATACTCATCTGGGCTTCCGTTATTATTTTCATCTACAGGAAGGGTGATTTTCCAGTTAGAAAAATCTATTGCGGCATACTGGCTAGTATCTGTCTCACCATCTGTAGTGCCTTGTGTGTCTTCTACTTGTGGCGTAGGTGTAAAAGGGGGATCATCTCCCTCATCTGTAGACGAGCAAGAGATACTAACTACACAAAATAAGAGGATAATGATATACCTATATTGTGTAGATTGTAGCATACATTGTAGCATACATTGTAGGATGATTACTGTTTGCATTTAAATTTTTTAAACTGGTTTTCCAAATTGGTTTACCAGTTGTATATCTCAAATATAGATATAATTATAAGACTCGCAATATTTTGGCGTAAATTTTACGCTATTGCAAATTATTACCAACTATAATTGTTTAATTTGAGTTTGTTGTTTTCTGGAAGCCACGATTAAATTATACACTAAAAGGAATTTTAACTTAGTAGAATGAGTATGTATTATTTATTAATCGTAATATTGCAATCAAATAATATAGTAAGATGGGATTAACAAAAACCGAAATGTTTACAGATGAGCAAAACCAGATTTCACTTTTTTCTAAAGTGTTTGGTCACCCTGCTCGCGTGGCGATATTGCAGCATTTATTTAAAATAAATAGTTGTGTATGTGGCGACCTTGTAAATGAGATAGGGCTTGCACAACCTACCATCTCACAACACCTTAAGGAGCTCAAAAATTTAGGTTTAATAAAAGGTAATGTAGAGGGGACGAGTGTTTGCTACTGTGTCAATTCAGAAAATTGGAGACGTATGAAAGAAGTAATGCAGCAATTTTTAGATCAAGATATTCTCGCAACAGATTGTTGTTAAAAAAATTATTCTCATTAATCGTATAATCGCAATAAACAAATAGAGTTATGAAACTGTCAGAAGTAAAAAATGTACTTAATGGGTTGGAGACAATTTCTTTCCAACTACCAAGTGGAGAATTAGTGCCAAGTCATTTTCACGTGACTGAAGTAGGTAAGGTGTCAAAGCACTTTATAGACTGTGGTGGTACCGTACGTAAAGAAGAAGTAGTAAACTTTCAACTATGGAACGCAGATGATTATGACCATAGACTCCACCCAGAAAAGCTAGTAAATATTATAGAGCTTTCGGAAAAGATATTAGGTATAGAAGATCTCGAGATAGAAGTAGAGTATCAAGCGAGCACTATAGGTAAATATGGTCTTGAATTTAATGGGTCAAGTTTTTTACTTACTACAAAACAAACAGATTGTCTAGCAAAAGATCAATGCGGTATACCTGGTGTAGCACCTGCTGTAGAGGTGGTTGCAGAGACAGGCTCTTCTTGTTGTGGGCCTAATAGTACGTGTTGTTAATCACATTTTAAAAGAAACTTATATGTCCACAACAGTGTCAACGCTATACCCAAAGATCAATGATTTTATAGAGGGGTTAGATATACATAGTATTACAAAAGAGCGCAAGGAGACCCTTGAACCGTTAGTAGCGTTTGTTAAAGAAAAGCACACACAGCAGGAGATTATAAGGCTCAATTTTATATGTACACATAACTCTAGAAGAAGTCATCTCGCTCAAGTGTGGGCACAGGTTATGGCTTACTATTTTGAGATAGAGAAGGTATATAGTTATTCTGGCGGAACGGAGCGCACAGCTCTTTTTCCGGTAGTTGCAACAACATTAGAAAACACAGGTTTTTTAATAAAGACTATTTCTAGTGGTGATAACCCTGTTTACACAATAAAGTTTGCAGAAAATGAGCATCCTGTTATAGGGTTTTCAAAAAAGCTGGATGATACTTTTAACCCCAGTGCAGGCTTTGCAGCAATAATGACCTGCTCGCAAGCAGATGGTGGATGTCCCTTTGTAGCCGGTGCAGAAAAGCGTGTGCCTCTTACATTTAAAGATCCTAAGGTG
Source organism: Dokdonia donghaensis DSW-1 (assembly GCF_001653755.1). Classification (GTDB taxonomy): domain Bacteria; phylum Bacteroidota; class Bacteroidia; order Flavobacteriales; family Flavobacteriaceae; genus Dokdonia; species Dokdonia donghaensis. The sequence goes on from NZ_CP015125.1 coordinate 1,040,022, forward strand.
TATGACGGCACTCCACAGCAAAAGGAAAAATACCTAGAGCGTAGTACACAAATTGCAACAGAGATGCTTTATGTGTTTTCTCAAGTGAAAGGATAGAATTGATGCGTCATATTTATACAATAAAGAAATCCTCTTAGTTTTATACTAAGAGGATTTCTTATTACTAACGCTTTATTATTCTTAGGCCTAAGCGCGTTTATATACTTTCTTGCTTAGGAGAGCTACAGCTATAACGAGGGCAAGTATAGAAAGAAATGATACCGGTCCCATCGAAGCTTTCTGAATATTTATATCTATAAACTCATCTTCAGTTACCGAAAGCGATAGCGAGTAATTATTATCTTTATTAAGTACAAACTTTGTTTTTTTAAAGTCTTCTTTAAGTATAAGTAGAGCACTCTTACTGTTATGTATATTCTTAAATAGCGTGTTAGTTAAGTCTATAGTCTCAAGATTAGAAGGCACCCTAGTTAACGTAAATAATACCTTTGTCTCGTGACCTAGTTGCACTTTACCATCAGTAAGGATGTAATTTTGATTCTCATTAAAACTTAGGTTAAGATTCTGAGTAATATGATTTAAGACCATTTCTCTAAACTCCTCTGGAGTTTTATATGGCGTGCTAGCATAGGTTTGTCGTACTTCTTGCTGGAAAGCAGTGAGAGAAGCATTGATTTGTAAAATCCATACACCCTTTTCTTTTTCTGCAAGAATGATTGTAGAGGCTTCCGTTTGGTGTGCGTAACTACTTATCGTTGTTAGGATAAGCAGCGCTGTAATGATAAACTTTTTCATAAGAATATTTAGTTAACATAAGCTCCTTTGAGGCCGTTTATAAAATTGTTATTACCAGCTTGGTCTACGTGATAATGGTATCCTCTTGTATCATCTGTATGACCACGCAACTCATCAAGCCCTGAAGCAGCGATTCCTTCTTGATTTTTATTTTCATAGATTCCGTGTCCATCTAGCGCATATCCTATAAGTGCGTCGTGACCATCTTCTTGTTCTACTTTTAGGCTAATGCCCGTTGCTGCGTGATAGTGATATCCTTGGTGTACATTAATATGACCTCCTGCATCATCAAATGGGGCTAATGTATAAGCTCCTAAAATGTTATCTACTGGTGCTGGTGCAGAAAATTCAACTCCGTTAAGGGCGATACCTCGCGTAGACGGTGCACTATTTTGTCCAGGAGGTCCTCCTGGGCCTGTAGCAAAAAGTGTGGAAGTATTTTGTAATACTGGAGTTATAGGTATTAGGTATGTTTGAGATATATCTGTGATATAAGAAGGTAAACATTCTACACAAAAATTTTCATATTCTTCACCCACAGCAGGGTTTGCTGCATTTATACAATCTTGTTCTGTGTCTGTGACGTATATGTCACCATTTTCATCATACATTAACCAGTTATCATCTTCATAAAAGGCTGCCATATTTTCTATAAAAGCGCCATCTACATCATAAACTTCGCCATTTTCTAACCAGATCCCTCCCGCGTCTGCTCCATCTGCTATATTATCTGGACACCAAGGCCCCATCTCGTGGTCAAACGGAGTACTGTTTGTGATAATCTGATAGCAATCTGTATTTGTGCCATCTGAAAGTGTGCAGGGAACAATGGTTAAGTTAACACCGTTTGTTGTAAAATTTTCTGGGTTCACATTTACAACTATTTCGTCACTATTGTTATCACTATCCTGATTAGAATTGTTATCATTAGAACAAGATGTGCAGCTCATCATTCCCAAACAAAGGATAATAATGGCACTTAGATAGATTTTAGAATGTTTCATAAGTATAGATTTGCTGGGTTATTTTTCTTTTTTTAGAGTATTTATATCTGCTATAAGTTGCTCTACAGATGTTGCATTGAGACCGTTGTAAATACCTCTTATATGCTTGTCTTTATCTACAAGCACAAAATTCTCAGTGTGTAGAAACTCATCTTCGGTCTTATTGAGACCTAAATCTTCCTCTATGAAGTATTGATTTCTACCTAGGTCATATATTTCATCCCTTGATCCTGTTACAAGGTGCCATTTATCTTTTACAACTCCGTTTTGACTTGCATAGTCTTGTAGCACTTCGATTGTGTCGTGTTGAGGGGTTACAGAGTGTGAGATTAATAGTATTTCTGGATCATCTATAAAGGCTTGCTGAATTGAAGCCATATTTTTTGTCATTTTTGGACATATGCCTGTACAGAATGTAAAGAAGAAATCTGCCACATATATTTTATCTTTAAAGGTATCTTGTGTTATAGTATCATTATACTGGTTATATAATTTAAATGGAGGTACTTTATGTAAGGTGTCGCTAGTGGTATAAGATGCATCTAGCCATAATGGAGTAAATGTGGCTTCGTTATAATACGGCAGAATTTCTACACGACTTGAGGCTGTATTTGTATCTGCACAGCTTATGATGCTTAGTATAATAATAAGACTAGCGCTCCACAAGTTGCACTTGCTCATCATCCAACTGAAAGCAGAGATTTGCTCTTTTGAGCCCAAATATTCTTCCATTTTTTGCTTCATAGTTGTTATAAATTTTTCCGTTTTCTCTCCAAGATTGTTGTAGCCCTTCTTCTTGACCGTTTACAAGAGTAATTACCTTAAACTTAACGCCGCTTGTATACCATTGATATTGCTTGCCGTGGGGAATGCCATTTTGATAATTTGCTATAGATCTTTTGTTTCCATTACTCCACCAAGAGATAGTTTGCCCGTTACGTACTCCGTTTATATAATTTGCTTTAAAACTTAAGGTTCCGTCTGGAAAATACTTTTCTTGTGTACCGTGTTTTTTTCCTTTCGCGAAAGCGGTCTTCTCAGAGATAGTTCCATCAAGATATATGCTTGTTGCAACCCCTGTAAAAGGCTCTCCCTTATAATAGAAAAGCCCTTTGTGGAGGTTTAACTCGTTTAGTGTGACGGCTAATTCAAACTTTGAGTTTGCTGAGGGTGTATCGTTTGTGACTTTTGCCTCAGTATTACGGTTACAGCTTATAATGAACAGGCATATTATGAGTGTTAGGTTATAGTATCGCATTTGGGGTGCCTTGATAATCTCCAGGAAATATGATGTAGTACTGGTTAAGATAAAGCTCATCTTGTATGTGGTAATGATATTCCTCTTGATCTGTGTGTTGTGTGGTTGATGTATGCCCACCAGATGCATCTAGATCTTCTGGATAGCTACCGGTACTTGCACAAATACGACCATACACAAAAAAACCATCGCTTATAATCCCTACCAGGTTATCATCATTGTTACTAAAAGCTTTAGGCTCAAGGTGATAATGGTAGCTTTGTGGACCTGTGTGCGCTGCTGTGTAGTCTAGTGATGGTACGGCATCATCTAGTGGTACGTTAGGGCCTTCTTGATCATCATAAATCATAGCGCCACTTACAGCAATACCTATAGGGCCAAGACCTGTAGCGGTAGTAGTACTTGCTAGTTGTGGTGATGAAGAAACGGTGAGCGAGTATGAACCATTAAAATCATCTATATTACCAGGTGCCATCATCTCATAAGTTGTGAGAGTAGGCTCTACAAAGAGTGGGTGATTCTCATCTGCTGCTGGTGTTACGAGTACATTACCCATAGGATCTATAGCTGTACGTTCTGTCGTATTAGACCAATAGGGAGAGGTGTGGTTTGGGTAACCATTACTTTCTAAAGTTACGGTAGAGCCACTTAAAAGTACAGAGACATTATCTTGATCAAATTCTGAAAAAGCTGCGTGTAGCTCTGCCGTTATTTCACTACCATCGGTATCTACGTTTGTGTCATCACTGTCGTCATTACTACAGGCAACTAGTGTTATAATTGCACCGCATATTAATAAGGAAAAAGTCGCTAATTTGTTCTTGAGAGTTAATTTCATAATTGCTTTTTAAAGGGTTTGTTTAATAAATGTACCGACATTGTATATGCTGTTTTTTAATATTCTGTGAATGCTAGTTAGTTTTAAGTGAATGGTCCTAAAAGCTGTATCACAGGTTTTTAAAGCAGATGATTAATTGTTGAATAAGTAAAAAAAAAGGAAACTCCATAATTTCTTATGGAGCTCCCTAACCAAACATCAATCAAACAATTTATATACTATTTCTTACCTCTCGGTTCTCTTCTTTTGGGTTTTGGAGCTTTTTTGAACTCCTTTTCTGTGATAAAACCATCTTCGTTAGTATCTACTTCTTTAAAAGCCTCTTTAAGTGGTCCTTTTATTTCTGACTTGTCGAGCTTATTATCTTCATTTGCATCCATATCTTTAAGTAATTGTGCAAATGTAGGCGGCTCTTTTCGGTCATTATTTCTTTGCCCTTGAGCACAAGAAACTGATACAATACCTAGCGTAAATACAATCGCTAATGCGCTCATTTTAAAATTTATCTTTTTCATAATAATTGTTTTTGTGTTACGCTTATTTGACTCCAAAGTTGGCAATTAGTTAATTGCAAATAGGCTGTTTTCTGCCAGTTACCTTTGGTTTTCTGCGAGTGACGTATTTCTATCTATAAATGAGATAAAACAATAGCTGTAATTGCCTCAAAACAGCGATTGTATGAATTTTTATTTACGTTATTTGCGCTATGAATCTATTAGGAAGATATATTTCTCAGGTATTATTATGGCTAGGAGTCTGGAGTACGCTCTGGATATCTGGCGGTCGCGATGCTATATTTATAAGAGATAACGGTCTCGCATTTGTATTACAAGTGTTGATTTTATTTGGTCTAGTATACTATGTAGTGCCTCGCTTTTTGTTTAAAAAGAAGTATCTCTATTTTATAATTGCTACAGTACCTGTAGTTATACTCTGCGCTTACCTCTCATCAGAGTTTGCACCTACACCTGTTAGAAGACCGCCACCTATGGGTCTTCAAGGAGGAGCTCCTGGTAAGTTGCCTTCTCGTTTTTTTATACACTTATTAATCCTTACTATCTCAAGTGTTACAGCTATTTTACTAGAGACATTTATTTATGCTCAAGAAAAAGAAAAAAGTTATGCATATGCTCAAGCAGAGCTAAAAGAAGCAGAGCTTAAATTTTTAAAAATGCAAATCAACCCTCACTTTCTCTTTAATGCCTTAAATAATATCTATGCACTATCTGTTACCAACTCAAATAAAACGCAAGAAGGAATAAGCACGCTCTCTCAAATGTTGCGTTACGTACTCTATGACTGTGAGCGTCCAGTAGTGTCATTAGGAAAGGAAGTAGAATATATAAAACATTACATAGCCCTCTTTAAACTCAAAAGCAGTAAAGAGTTTAATATACGTTTTGAACAAGATATCACAAATGAAAATATACAAGTAGCACCTATGCTATTTGTTCCTTTTATAGAAAACGCTTTCAAGCATAGTGGGATAGAATTAGGAGGTAGTAACTACGTATTTATTTCGCTTAAAGCGAAAGAAAACTACATAGACTTTTATATAGAAAATAGTATGCCTTCAAAACCGCTTGTTACAGACGGAGCCGGTGGTATAGGTTTACAAAATGTAGAGAAGAGACTGGAGATTTTATACCCTCAAAAGCACGAGCTTACTGTAAAAAAATCTGATACCTTTAGTGTAGCTTTAAAAGTAAACTTACAATGAGCACCATAAGCTGTATAATAATAGATGATGAAGAGCTAGCCAGAACGCTACTAGAAACCTATGTAGAAAAGGTGACCTATCTCAATAGTATTGGTTCTTTTCAAAACCCAATAGATGCACTTTCATTTATAAAAGAAAATCCTGTTGATCTTATATTTTTAGATATACAAATGCCCGAGCTCAAAGGAACAGAATTTGCGAGTATTATCGCTACAAGTAAAAGTAAAGTGATATTTACAACAGCATACTCTGAGTATGCATTAAAGGGTTTTGAGCTTAATGCCCTAGACTACCTACTCAAACCCATTACCTTTAACAGGTTTTTAAGTGCAATAGAGAAGTTTTCATCACAAGAAGTACTAGTAGACCCTACACATCTGGTCATAAAATCTGGATATGATCTTTATAAAATCGTTCCAGACGAAGTACGCTACATCGAGAGTGATAGCGAGTATGTAAACTACCATCTAGAAACGGATAAAAAGATAATCGCAAACCAGTCACTAAGTAAACTTATAAAAACCTTACCAACCTCATTTTTAAGAGTACATAGGTCTTTTATAGTAAATGGTGATAAAGTCACGGGTTTAAAAGGACGCGATCTTATTATAGGAGATAAAAGAATACCAGTAAGTGATAGCTACTACGATACGGTGAAGAAATCATTATTTAATTAGTACTTTTAAGTATTATGAAAACAACTGCTGTACATATAATATGCACTTTGGTTTTGGCACTGAGTGTCATAAGCTGCAATGAGCAACCTCAAGTAAGTTCTGTAAACCCAGAAAACTGGGGAGCAAGAACGGCTACAATCCCCACCGGTGATATGCTAGCTGTAGGCAAGACGTACCTGTCTATCTATTCTCAAATTTTTAGTTACTCAGAGCATAAAACGCATAACTTAACTGCTATGGTAAGTTTACGTAATACTAGTGATACAGATACGATATATATAACAAATGCCTCTTATTATGATACACACGGTAAGTTAGTGCGTACATATTTTGATAATGCAATATATCTATCACCACTAGAAACTACAGAGATTGTGATAGATGAAAAAGATGTCACTGGCGGTACGGGTTCTAATTTTATATTTGAGTGGAGTACGCCTGCAGGAGCATCAGAGCCCCTTTTTGAAGGTGTAATGAGCTCTACTATGGGGCAACAAGGTTTATCCTTTACCACTCAAGGCAAAAGAATAAAGTAAATAAATTAGGTTAGACTCTCTAACCTAATAAATCATTAATCTCATCATTAGTAACCATAGGGTTTGCTCCTGCTTTTCCAGCAACAAGACTACCTACGGCACAAGCTACTTCTAGTGCATCTTCGGCAGTCTCACCAGAGAGAAGCCCATAAACTAATGTTGCCAGAAAGCTGTCTCCAGCACCTACAGTATCTACCACCTTTGCAGGAAAACCTACTTGTGTATGTATGCCACCTTTATGATAGAGCATCGCACCTTCAGACCCTAGCGTTACACAAACTGTAGGAGTCTCTGTCATTGCACTGAGCATTTTTAACTCATCCTCTAGTGTGTCACCCTCTATGCCCATTGCCATCACGATGAGCTCAAGCTCTTCATCATTAAGCTTTATCATATCTGCCGCTTCCATTAGGCCCGCCACAATCTCAAGATCATAATGAGGAGCACGCAGGTTAAGGTCAAAAACAGTAAACTTAGATCGTTCGGCAAGTACCTCAATTGCTTCAAGATTTACAGCAGTTTCAGCCATAGTACTATCTTCATCAAGAGCATCAAGTATATTTCCGCTTTCGCGAAAAGCGAGACTACCTATAATAAGAGCATCTGCAGCAGTTACTGCCTCGGCATTTTTCTCATTCCAAGCGATGGCATCCCAAGCAGTGTCTTGAGCAATTTCATATGAGGCACTTCCAGCTTTATCTAAGGTCACCTTTACTTGTCCTGTGGGTTTGTCATTGCGTTGTATGAGAGTCGTGTCAAGCCCTTTTTCCTTTATAAGCGCCAGCGCTTCTTTACCCAAAGCGTCATTTCCTAAAGATGAGATCATAGACACATCTACCCCAAAGGAGTGTAACCGTAGCGCAACGTTAAGTGGCGCGCCGCCTAGTCGTTTCTCATCTGGGAAAACATCCCATAATATCTCGCCATAACTGGCTATTTTAAGTGGTGTATTAGGCATCTGTAACAAGCTCTTTTTCTAGTTCTTCTAGGGTACGTCCTTTGGTCTCTGGCATAGCAATAATTGCCCATAGTAGTTGGAGTACCATCATTCCTGCAAAGAAATAATAAATATTCCAAAGATGGTCTCTCATTATACCTTCTTTGTCATCTATAAAAAACGGAGTAACTAGTGTTATGATGGCTGCAAAAACCCAGTGTGTGCTCGTACCCCAAGATTGCCCATAAGCGCGTACACGATTTGGAAAAATCTCTGAGATAAACACCCATATAACAGCACCTTGTCCTATAGCGTGTGACGCTACAAAGGTGCATATGAAAGTGAGTAAGAGCGCTGGGCTTAATTGCATCTGGAAACAAATACCTACCATAATAAGGCTCACGATGTAACCTACAGACCCTATTATTATAAGTTGTTTTCTTCCTAGCTTGTCAAGTAATCGCACACCTATAAATGTGAAGATGAGGTTTACAATACCTATCGCAATAGAGTTAAAGAGCGACTCAGAACCGCCAAGACCTGCTTGTTCTAATATTTGTGGAGCATAATAGAGCACAAAGTTGATACCAGATAACTGATTGAAAAAAGCAATAAGAAAACCTAGCCATAGTACTTTTGAATACTTCTTTTGAAAAAGATTTTCTGAGGTTGTAGTTTGCTGTAAGTCTAGTTTTATTTCTTCTAGTCTAGACTGTGCAGCCCCGGCTCCTTCATATATTTTTTGTAAAATAAGCATTGCGCCTGCATCGTCTTTTTTCTGTAGTACGAGCCACCTCGGGCTGTTAGGCACTTTCATCACCATAAGAGTATATATAAGCGCAGGTATAGCTTCTACACCTAGCATCCATCGCCAGTCGTTTGTGCCATCTACACCTTTAAGCAGCCAGTTTGACACAAAGGCAATCAAGATACCAAAGACGAGCCAGAATTGATAAAGACCACCTAGCTTACCACGGTTAGACTCAGAGCTTATCTCAGATATATAAATAGGTGCCGCGACAGAAGAGACTCCCACACCAATGCCTCCTATAAATCTAAAAGCCGAAAATGAATACGGGTCTTGAGCTAGTGCACAACCTAAGGCAGAAACAAAAAAGAGGATTCCTATCCAGAAAAGCGTCTTCTTACGCCCTAACTTTTTAGTGGGAAAACCACCTAGTAATGACCCGGCTACTGTCCCCCATAATGCCATACTCATTATAAAAGTACCGTGCATAAAAGGTGATAAATTCCACAACTCCTTTATGGGTGAGTTTGCACCACTTATAACAACGGTGTCAAAGCCAAATAAAAAGCCGGCGAGGGCTACGGTGATACTCCATTTTGTAATCTCTTTCATATGCTTTTTTTTATGGTGGTGAGAGGTGATGTTATAGTACACTACTTCCATATTCGTTTTATTTTACTCACTTTTAAATTTGCGATTGTAGCATTCTCACTTGTAAATGTGAGTGCAGTAAATGGCGTGGTAGGAAAAATTTGATCTGTAAATACAGTGCTTCCACCATCTATAAATACTTCTATAGAAGAGGTATCCATAATTATTGTGAAATCTACATCGTCCTTATCATCAATGATAGCGTGTGCTATGTGTGGCTTTGCTCCAAAAGAAGTCTCAAAGTCTGTTATGCCAGAATCAGTGCGATCTAATATAAATTGAGATTTACTGCTATCATAACTTAGCTTAAGAGATTCCTTATTAACATTTGTAAAGTTGAGTTCAAAGTCATCTAGATTACCTGGTATTTTAAAATCTAGTCGTTGCTCATTATAATTTTTACTAGAGAGAGACATTCCACTTCTCATAGTGTCGTGTTCTACCGTGTTATAACTATATTCATCTATTGAAGCTACAGGGTAGTTTTTCAAATAAAAGCCATTAGTATTGTTTTTATGCAGCGTAAGCTTTCGCGAAAGCGTCATTGCACTGCGCCACGCTTCTGTAGGGGTGTCACGGGCATAGTTCCAGTTGCTCATCCAGCCTATAAACGTACGATCTGTATCTGGCAGTCCATTAAAGGTAACGCCGGCATAGTTATCTGTACCATAGTCTAGCCATTTTATTTCCTTTTGGTTTGTAGTAAAGGTGGTCCCGTCAAAGTCACCTACAAAATACTGAGTTCCCGATCCACTATTTGGCGCGCCAGGATTAATGCTTATAATCAAGACCCACTTAGTCTCATCGCTTCCCTCAACTTTGAGCGGAAATAAGTCTGGACACTCCCAGACGCCGCCGTGAGCTCCTATGTTTTTTCCAAACTCACTCATAAGAGTCCAGTCTTTGAGATTTGGGCTACTATAAAATTTGGCGTGATCGCCAGCGACAAGTGTCATCACCCATTGCTCAGTATTGTCATCCCAGAATACTTTAGGATCTCTAAAGTCTTTGATGTTTCCGTCATTACTTATAACAGGGTTGCCACTGTATTTTTTCCAAGTTTCGCCTTCATCTAGACTATAAGCAATACCCTGAGTTTGAAAATCTTTGCGTCCTGCTTTTTCACCTTCCATAAGGTGATAGGTGAAAATAGCAACCATAGGAGGATTGTCTTTTGTCCCTAAGCCAGAGGTGTTATGTATATCCATCACAGCGCTACCAGAAAAGATAAGACCTAGCTCATCTGGATACAAGGCAATGGGTTTGTGCTCCCAAGAGATAAGATCTTTTGAGGTGGCGTGACCCCAGTGCATAGGTCCCCAGACAATGTCTTCTGGGTAATGCTGATAAAATAAGTGATAAGTGCCGTTGTGGTATAAAAGCCCGTTGGGGTCATTCATCCACATTGTGGGTGGAGTAAAGTGATATTGAGGGCGGTAGTTTTCGCGAAAGCGGTCTTCTATTAACGCCTCCTTATTATCTATAGAAGTTGTTTTTTCTTCCTTACAATTAGTTAATGAGAGAAATAAGAAAATTAAAAAAAGATGCTTCATTTTTAATGTGATTTTTTAAAACTTGTGAGACCTCGTGGCTTAGTTGTAATACTTGATTTACTAATTAAACCGCTTTAAAATAGGTCAAAAATTTACATTATGATAATAAATATAATAACTTATTAAGAATACATCGTTTTCGTACCCAAAAGGATTTGTTTAAATTGTACTATAGCTTTTAGTAAGCCTATTTTTACGATACCATTATGAAAAGAAAACTCACCTTAAAATTAATTGCCAAAGAACTTGACGTTTCTATCTCTACTGTCTCAAAGGCACTGCGTGATAGTGCAGAGATAAGTGAAGACACACGCCAGAAGATTAAAGCCTTTGCAAAGCTGTATAATTATAAGCCTAATAATATCGCGTTAAGTCTTAAAAACAGAAAGACACGTACCATCGGGATTATTATACCGCAAATAGTGCATCACTTTTTTACCACTGTAATACGTGGAGTTGAGCAAATGGCGAGAGAGCATAATTATAACGTGATTATTACTCTTTCTAATAATGATTTTGATAAAGAAGTTCTTAATATGGAGCTACTTGCAAATGGTAGTACAGATGGATTTATCCTTTCTTTATCAAAAGAAACAATGCAAAAGGACGATTTTAGACACCTCACAGAGGCTATAGATCAAGGGATGCCTGTTGTAATGTTTGACCGTATAGTAGATGAGATACCTTGTGATAAAGTGCTTATAGATGACCGCGAGGGGGCAAAGCTAGGCGTAAACCACTTGATTAAAACGGGCTGTAAAAAGATAGCCATCATCACTACAGAAGATTATATCACTATAGGAAAGTTACGTACTAAAGGATATATGGAAGCCCTCGAGTCTGCGGGAATTGAGGTAGATAAAGACCTTATTTTAAAACTAGATGCTATAGATGAGCTCAATGATAAAGCAAAAGCACGTATCAAGCACTTCTTAAAAGGTAAGGACATAGACGGTGTATTTACGATAAATGAAATTTTTGCCGTGACCGCTGCCAAATATATTATGGAAGCAGATAAAACCATTCCAGAAGATGTGAGTATCGTGAGCTTCTCAGATGGTGAGTTATCTCAACACTTTGTACCTAGCCTCACTACAGTAAGCCAGCACGGAGAAGAGATGGGACGTAAGGCAGCAGAGTTACTTATCAATAAACTAGAGCGACCAGAAGAAGAGGTAGAGCAATATACCACCGCATATATAGATACAAGTCTCATAGAGCGTGAGAGCACAAAGAGAGTAAAATAGGACTACTACGCTTTCGCGAAAATTAAATACAAACACATCGAGTTATAACGAAACAACTCTGATGACCGAAAACATATTAAAATTGAAAAAGAAAGCATTCCTTTTTGACCTAGACGGAGTTATAGTAGACACTGCAAAATTTCACTATCTCGCCTGGCGTAACCTTGCCAAAGAGATGAATTTTGACTTCACAGAAGAGCAAAACGAACTTTTCAAAGGGGTGAGCCGTGTGCGATCGCTAGAGATACTACTAGACCTAGCTTCATATGATGCAACTCAAGAACAAAAAGACAGGTGGCTTATCCAGAAAAATGAAGAGTATCTTAAGTACATCAAAGGGATGGATGACAGTGAGATCTTACCAGATGTGGTGAGAGTACTCGATTTTCTAGAAGAAAAAAATCAAGGTATTGCACTAGGTAGCGCAAGTAAAAATGCACGACCTATCTTGACTAAATTAGACCTATTAGACAAATTTCAGGCGATTGTAGATGGTAATGATGTGACAGCAGCAAAGCCAGACCCAGAAGTATTCTTAAAAGGAGGAGAAGCTTTAAAAATTGAACGTACAGATTGTATCGTTTTTGAAGACTCTATTGCGGGTATACAAGCTGCAAACAGCGCAGGTATGATAAGCATAGGTATAGGAGAGCAAGACGTGCTTCACGAGGCAAACTACGTTTTTAAAGACTTTACAGAGATGAGTAATGCTTTCCTTCTAGAACTTATAGAAGCATAAATTTAATCTAACTACAACTATCATCAAGTATGGGGTAAGCTCATACGTAAGACTACCATAATATGCATATAGATTATATCACTCCAAATGATTGGTCCATTATAGAGGATGGATGGAACCCAAATAACGTAAAATCATCAGAGAGTCTTATGGCGCTAGGTAATGGTGCAATGGGGCAACGCGCAAATTTTGAAGAAGATTACAGTGGCGCGACCTTTCAAGGAAGTTATATAGGAGGTGTGTATTACCCAGATAAAACCCGCGTAGGCTGGTGGAAAAATGGGTATCCAGAGTACTTTGCAAAAGTGCTCAATGCGCCTAGCTGGATAGGTATAAAAGTCATAGTAAACGGAGAGAGTCTGGATTTACATACCTGTAAAGAGGTAAAAGATTTTCGTCGTGAGCTTGATATGAAAGCTGGTGTATTGTACAGAAGTTTTAAAGCCATCCTACAAAATGACGTTGAGATTGCTGTGAAAGCAACACGCTTTTTAAGTATGGAGATGGATGAGGTAGGTGCAATAAAGTACGAAGTGACACCTATTAATGTAGACGCTACAATAAGTTATGAGCCGTATTTAGATAGCGGTATCACCAATGAAGATTCAAACTGGGATGACAAGTTTTGGAACACGCTAGAAGTTTCAGAAAATGATGATATGGCTTTCATCACCGCACATACAATGAAGACGGAGTTTCACGTATGTACGATGATGCAAAATAAGCTTTTTATAGATGGGGATGAGATTACGCTTTCGCGAAAGCGTTCTCAAAAAACCACAACCTACGTAGGTCACGAGTATGAGACAGATGTTACAAAAGGAGATACCTTTGCCATACAAAAAATTGGAGGTTATGTAAGTAGCCTTAATCACGATAAAGGTGGTCTCGTAGCAGTAGCAACAGACGTACTAAATAAAGCAACAGACTTGGGTTATGATGCTTTGCTAGCTTCTCAAAAGGAAGCCTGGGCAAAAACCTGGGAGATGTCTGACATCACAATTGAGGGTGACACAAAAGCACAGCAGGGTATACGTTTTAATATCTTTCATCTTAATCAGACATACACAGGGCAAGATAGCCGTCTCAATATAGGCCCAAAAGGGTTTACTGGCGAAAAATACGGTGGCTCTACCTACTGGGATACCGAGGCTTACTGTATTCCATTTTATATGGCTACCAAAGATCAAAGTGTTGCAAGACAGTTACTCACCTATAGGTATAACCAGCTTGATAAGGCTATAGAAAATGCTCAAAAACTAGGTTTTACAAACGGAGCGGCACTATACCCTATGGTTACTATGAACGGGGAGGAATGTCACAATGAGTGGGAAATTACCTTTGAAGAGATACACCGCAACGGCTCAATGGTTTATGCAATATATAACTATGAGCGTTATACAGGAGATACGAGCTACATTCCAGAAATGGGGCTTGAGGTAATTATAGGAGTAGCTAGATTCTGGAGACAGAGAGCGACTTTTTCTAAGGCTAAGAATGCTTATGTGATACTAGGGGTTACTGGTCCTAACGAGTACGAGAATAATGTAAATAATAACTGGTTTACAAACTATATCGCAAAGTGGTGTCTCGAGTATGCTTTTGAACAAGCAGAGTTGCTAAGAGATACTGCCAAAGAAGATTGGTCACGTATTTCTGGAAAAACGCATTTGTCTTATGACGAGATGCTTTCTTGGAGGTCTACGGCAGAGCAGATGTACTTTCCATACTCAGAAGAAAATGGAGTGTACCTACAGCAAGATGGTTTCTTAGATAAAGAATTAATAACTGTAGCAGATTTACCAAAATCAAATCGACCTATTAATCAAAAATGGTCTTGGGATCGCATACTGCGTTCTCCATACATAAAGCAGGCAGACACGTTGCAAGGATTCTACTTCTTTGAAGATCACTTTACAGAGGAGCAACTAGAGAAACATTTTGACTTTTACGAACCATTTACAGTGCACGAGAGTTCATTATCTCCTTGTGTACACGCTATACAAGCTGCAAAATTAGGCAGGATGGATCAAGCATATGAGTTTTACTTACGTACATCACGCTTAGATCTAGATGATTATAATAAGGAGGTAGAAGAGGGACTGCACATCACAAGTATGGCAGGTACCTGGCAGAGCGTGGTAGAAGGCTTTGGAGGGATGCGTGTAAAGAATGACACTTTATCTTTTGATACCAAAATACCTAATGCCTGGACGGCTTATAGTTTTAAAGTAAACTTTAGAGGGCAGATTTTAAAAGTAGACGTTTCAAAGAATGAAACTCACTTTACGCTCGTAAGTGGTGAAGGGTTACAAATAATTGTAAACGGAGAAAAGAGAGAAGTATTACCGGCTTAAAAAGCTGGTAATACCTATAATTTTATAGGTGCACTATCTGTAACTGCATTCCCATTATATTCAAGGGTCCACCCTAGTGAGTTAGTAAGAAAGTATATTTTAGAAAGTTCTGAGATAAGTCTGTTTTGTGCATTTGAGTAAAGAGTAGAGTTTTTAACTTCCTTTTCAAGCCCTTTTTGCACGCGTGATTTTATGATATTATAGTCGCGAGCATTAAACTGGTTGAGGTAGTCTTGTTGCACATCATAATATTCTATATTAGGATTAATCTTCAACTCAGGTTCTGGGATATAGGTAATGCGTACCGTCTTTGTGAGTTCATCAATCTCTGTAGCAACCTTAGAAAGATCGTAAGCGATAGTTGCTTCGGCATTTACAACTACTAGTGCCTTTTTTGTAGCAGAAAGCACATCTACATAGAATTTTTTTGAATCTTCATAGGTGAAAACTTGGGCATAGTTACCTTCTGTAACGATGAGTTTCCCCACGTTTTTTATTTGTTTCTCAATGAGCGCGGTGTTTGCTCTAAGTTGCTCACTTTCATCTTTTGTGTGTTCACAATAACGCACACCAAAAACAATCACAAGTGCAAGAGCTGCCCCAAAAAGTATTTTACGCATAATAGTTTATTATATAACCAAGGTACATAAAATAAAAAGCCGCACATAAGTGCGGCTTTAATGAGTTTCTAAATCCCCCAATTTCGATTCTCATTCTAATGATGTAAATGTAATTGCTTCTTTAAGTTTTAGGTAGGGGTAAATGCCCCTTTATGGTAATGTTACTTAATTATTATTCCAGAAGAGCGTAAAAGTCCAGCAAGATTGTGGTTTGAAAAAAGTGCTCCTTTTAGTATCGTTTGTGTAGGGTTTATTGTGTAGTCTATAGCTGTCCTAAAGTCTGCCCTAAGTAATTTTGAGTTTTCAAAATTGGTTTTGGTTAATATGCATTTGTCAAACCTAGCCTCACTCAGATCTGCCTCAGTAAAATCTACTTCGGCCATAGGGCAGTCTATAAAGGTTGTTTTTTTAAGTGGTAATGCGGTGAAGTTTGAGAGGTTTAGAACGCTTTCGCGAAAGCGTAATCCCAACATAAAGATATTACAAACACTAAAATCTGCTCCTAGCAGTTTACAGCCGTCAAATAAAACTTGATTGAGACTAGTGCCACCAAACTTTACATTAGTGAGGTTGCAATTTATAAATGTGCACTCTAAAAAAGTCCTGTTTGAGAGATGGAGGCTTTCAAAATTACACTCCCCAAATGTGCAATTATCATACTCGCCTTTGTCTAAAGGTTGCTGAGTGTAATCTATACCTGTAAACTCTTGATCACTGTAATATGAGCTCATATTATTCTACAATGGGTAAGTAAACTTCTGTTTTCCACCTGCTCTCGTCACCAGCCATATTTGGATTGTTATAAAAGACCTCAGTAGGTTTTAGATCTACTTTAATATTATTGCTCTTTGCATAGTTAAGAAGCGCATACCAAGCACGATCTGATGTAATATAGTTGCCGTTATAAATAGCTTTAAGTGCTCTTTGTGCAGGTCTTGATCCATATTTAATGTCTTTTACTACTGGTAAAGAATCCCTTTCTATCATAGGGAATGCAAAGTGATATTTTATACTATCGGTTGCCCTGTTCCAGTCTGTGATTTGTACAAAGGGGCGTCCATCTAGCTCAATATCATAAGTAGCCATTGTACCTTGCAGATGTCCTATATCGCGCATCATTCCGTCTGCTTTTAGAATTTGTAGCCCTTTAAGCTCTGTATAGGCATAAAACTTTGCTGGAAGTTCTTCTTCACCTACTATGGTTACTGTAATTCTATCTAGATGATCTTGTAATAACTCGTTAAATTCTAGTACAGTTCTAGTAGCACTTTTTTTAAAGTCTGTGTCCTTAAAAAGCCCATTTATACGATTGTTTATAGAGTGTGTGGGATCTATTACGTGTACCGTAACCTCCGTAAGTGAATCGTGCACTTTGTTAAGTTGCCACTCGTATATGTGAGTAGAGTCTTGTACTGTAAATTCTTGAATGATTTGTGTGTATTCATCACCCAGTTGTACCTCTGTAACTGGAGCGCCTTCTTTCCAGTTTTTTATAGATTGCTCTATAGTACCTAGAGTAGTTTTTGCCTTTATCTTTGCAGTAAAGTCTCCTGGTTTAAGATATAGATACCATACGCCTGTTGCTATGATACTTACTATTATGAATGCAATAATATTTTTCATAATAGATGATTTAGTTTGAAGTAACGCCTGTTTCTGTTTTCATATCAAGTTGAGATACGACATATTGCCCAAGGTCTTTTCCCTGGTTAAGACCTATCTCTACAGCCGCACGATAGTGTATACCACCATACATACGACTTATAGCAGCTTCTTGTGCTGCTGCTCTAAAGGATTTAAAATTACGTATAGGTAAACCATAAGCAATCTCTGTGTCATCATTAAAAGAGAAGTTGTCTCCAAAAATACTAGTGAGGCTCTCTGCCGCAGCACCAGACACTACTGAGTGGCCACTTACGTACTCTGGAAAAGGAGGTGTTTGTAAAATAGGTTTCCAAGAGTCATCTATATGATCATTTATAAGCGTCTCCGGACGTATTAAATTAGAGCGGTACTT
This sequence comes from Dokdonia donghaensis DSW-1, assembly GCF_001653755.1. Taxonomy (GTDB): domain Bacteria; phylum Bacteroidota; class Bacteroidia; order Flavobacteriales; family Flavobacteriaceae; genus Dokdonia; species Dokdonia donghaensis. The sequence continues at coordinate 1,057,719 of NZ_CP015125.1, forward strand.
CTCATCCCAACAAGATATAAAAGCGTCATACATTGCTATGGTCGTTTTTGTATAGGCGTGCAAAGTATGTACTACATCTAGGCCAGCCTTTTTTGAGGCAATTTTTGTAATACCAACCCAGTGACCGCCAGGGGTTATCTTTTTTGTGGCAAACATTAAATGACCTCTCGTAACAGACACATAAGGATTACAATCCCAAAACTGTGCTATGGCAATCTCCTCAGAGGTATCTCCGTCTTTTGTTATTTGCTGGCTTATGTCATAAACCTCCTTAAGCTCTTTATAAAAATCTGAGTCTTCTTCTAGTGAAAATGCTGGTGGTGGTACAGGTTTAAATTGGTCTGCCGTATTAATTACAAATGGTCTTATTTTATTCCAGTGTGGTTCAATTCCATCCATATATGCGGGAGGTGTAGGTTGCCATCTAGAAGGCTCGTCAGAACGCACAGAGAACTTAGGCATTGTGCGAGTTTGTTTGTAATTATCACCATCCATCCACGCTGCAATATGATTAGACACTTGTAGACCATAATCTCTTGACTGTACAAACTCCTCTTCATTAAGCTCTTGCCATCCTGCATAAAGACTATCTCTATAAGTCTCTATATCTTGCTCAGAAAATATAAGACGTTTACTCATATCCATATGAGCAACGAGGGCTGCAAGTTCATAGTTGATAGATGCGTCTTCTGCAGGTGTTGGGATTGCTTTAAAATTTGTGAGTTGTCCTGATAGTGAAGAAAATGTAGGATTGTCTTGAGCTAGTATCTCGTAGGCAGCAATATTAGGATATGCATAAATTCTACTAGCTACTGGAGGCGAGAAGATATCGTGTATAATTACTTCTGTAACTTTATCTATCGCATTATGAAAGTGATCTGGAGTAATCACAATAGGCTCACTCTTTTTTGAACAAGAGCTTAAAGTAATTAAAGCAGTAAGTAGGACTATGAGTGTGTACTGTGTTTTCATTATTGTGTAGTTTCTATTGTATATACCTGTGCTGGTTCATTATTAAAAGTAACGAGCAAGTAATTTGTGTTATTATATGTTATGATAGATAGCTTACGAACAGACTTTTGAACAAAATCTATCCCTAGGGTATACCCATCTATTATTTCTTTTTCTGATTTTATAAGAGCACCAGAGAACGAATCTAACCTACCGTGATACGGTTTTGTGCCAAAATAATTTCCACCAGCGAGAACTTCTTTTTTTCCATCATTAGTAAAGTCAAACACTACAAAATCTAGTAGGGGAGCAACTTGTAATGATGATGGGAAAGGTACAAAGGTAAAAGAACCTTTTTCATTTTTTAAGTATCCAGACTTTAGCGTGGTAACATTTAACTCTTGAGCTCTAGATAAACTCTTGGCACCTATAATCTCTGAGATAGTTTTACCGGCAAAATCATTATTTGTACTGTATTTCTTTTTAAGATATACAAGCTGGGTTGCTAGTTCAGGAAGGTTTTGAATAGGGTAGTAGTTCCCGTTTCTTGCCGTAGCCACCAGAGTTTCGGTCTGACCGTTGTTATCAAAGTCTGCGTGATACATTTTGAGCGGCTCACCTTCTGTAGCCGTAAACTTGCTGTTAGTTCCCCAGTTGCCTAGCAGGTAATCCAGATCACCATCATCATCTATATCAAAAGGCGCTATGGTTTGCCATAAGCCAGTAAGCTCGCTTGAGATTAATGTCTCTTTAGACAGCACGCCATCATTATTTATGTAAAATTGCGGTGCCATCCATTCACCTATTACAATGAGGTCTTTCTGGTTATCATTGTTAAGATCTGTCCACACGGCATCTGTAACCATACCTATATTACCTAGGTTGTTATTTTTATCTACAGTGTATTTGCCATTGTTGTTTTTGAGAAGCACACTTTCTGGTGCTGTGCCAAAATCGCTAGTAATTACTTGATGACCTATAAACAAGTCCATATCACCATCGTTGTCATAGTCGTTTGGCGCAATAACAGAAGTGTTACCTAGTAAATTGAGAGATTGCTTTGAGAGGCTATCATCTAGTTTTAATATGTAATCATCTAGTGCAGTATTAGTTTGTGCAAAATCTGCACCAGCCGTACCCACTATAATGTTTCCGTCGTGTATGATTGCTGTTTTATCTTCGGTTTTACTCTGTTTTTTTAAGGGTTCTATATGCGCTTTCGCGAAAGCGGAATCTCCACCCAAGTATATTTGAGACGAAGTAAATTTTGAACTACCAAAATAAATATCATCCACCCCATCATTATTTATATCACCCACTGCGGTAGCTGGACCCCGATCTGAAAGTTGATAAGGAATTAATTTTTGACGGTTAAAGTCTATATAAGCATCTTCCTTGTGTATGTACTCTATGCCTAGATTTCCTGGTGTTTTTGAGAAGAGTTTTTCATTTTTTGGCAATAAACTATGGTAATCAAAAGGTGTTGAAGCCGCTGGCGACAGCTTTACCAATGAATTTGCAGCTATGTTGCGCTCAGTTTGATACGTGTTATCTGGCCATATAACCTTGAGAGAATCAATAGTCGTATTTTTAGGAAAGCCAAAATGCACTATAGGCTGTGACGATGCTTGAAATCCTCTGGCGGTATAAAGCTCTTTGTACTGGGTCTTACCTCCTGCATATGCAAATACTTTAGTACCTATCCCAAAAGGATTCTTAGCTGCGTACTCAAATTTCAGTTGGACAGATGTAGCCGTAGTATCTGTCTGGTTGATGTAGAGCGTTGCTTCTTTGTTTATATTATTAACTACAATGTCCAGGTCCCCATCATTGTCTAAATCTGCAAGGGCAGATGCGCCAGAAACAGATGGTTGAGATGCTAGCCACGTCTGTGATTTATCTTTAAAGTTCAAATCTCCAGCACCCTTAAATAACCTGTTTGGTGTTGCCCCGCTGGGCATAAGGTCTAGAGCTTCATTATCCAGCAATCGGGACTCGTTAATGCGATTTTGAATTTTATCACTAGAGATAAAGTTTATAAAATCTAGATTGTTAGGTCGCTTAGGAATACCGTTTGCAATAAATAAATCTTGTACACTATCGTGATCAAAATCTGCAAAAAGAGCGCTCCAGCTCCAGTCTGTAGCAGCAATTCCAGAAGATAGTGCTTGCTCTTTAAATTGATATCCCGGTTGATTTACAAAAAGCATATTGCGTGTAAACTGGTAGTGATACCCAAAGCGTTCTATGCGTAATCTCTGCGTCTGGATATTATCATCGCCTTCAGACGCTTTAAGAGCAACTTCATCATCTGGAAGCATATCTAATGAGATGATGTCTGGGAAGCCATCACCGTTAAGATCTGAGTTGTCATTACCCATTGAGAATCTTGAGGTGTGTGGAAAGTGTTCTTTTAAGCTTTCGCGAAAGCGTACACCTCCTTCATTAATGTAGTAGTAATCATCTTCGTGAAAATCATTACCCACATAGATATCTGGCCATCCATCTTGATTAAAATCTGCCACCGAAATGCCGAGGCCGTAGCCATTTATGCCACCATAAATACCCATCTGCTCGCTTACATCTGTAAAGTGGTTACCATCGTTTCTGAGAAGTTTGTCGCCTGTCTTTTCTGTGCGCTTGTTGCGCAGGGATGCTTTGCCAAAAGAGGACTCTGTGTGTATGGCGTGGTTGAGTAAATAAATATCTAGATCTCCATCAAGATCATAATCTAGCACTGCGGCTGTAGTGCCGTAGTCTTTAAAATCAAGTCCATAGGCTTCTGCCTGTTCTGTAAAAGTACCATCACCATTGTTTATGAATAACTCATCGTGACCAGCGAAATCATTTATACCCACCACAGCACGCACATAGATGTCTAGGTATCCATCTGCATTTGCATCAAACATAATAGCACCGGTACTCCAAGAGTTATTTCCTCCAGTTTTGGAGCTAGTTGTGATGTCTGTAAACTTGAGATTACCCTCGTTGAGATACAGTTTGTTTTGTACTTGGTTGCCAGATAGGTAAATGTCTTGTAGGCCGTCATTATTAATGTCACCCACAGCTACGCCACCACCATTATAAAAGTAGAGGTAATCTAGTATGTTAAGGGAATCGCTCTCTGCAAGTGTATTTGCAAAGGTGACTCCAGTACTGTGTCCAGGTGGAGTTTTGAAAAGCGGCAAGCTCTCATCTACAGTCTCGCGTGTACACGAGACAATGATAAGTGCGATCCATAAAAGTACTAGTGCACCTCTTCTCATAGTTAATTGTTAAGCGCAAAAACTCTAGGTTTACTGTCATTAAGCGCGGCTATAAAGTATGTGTTACCAGCTGCATCTGTAAACGTCTGTAAGTGTTTCATTTCTTCACGCACATAAAACCCACTTTTGGTATAGGGTTGCCACTCAAAGTTTGCAGAGCCATCACCTAGTAATACACTCCCAAAACTTGCATCTAGTTGAGAATACTGTGGTTTGTACTCAAAGTTATTACCACCCATAACAAGATCAAGCAGTCCATCATTGTTTACATCTGTACAGCTTATACCGCACACACAAGATAATTGTACGCCAGCAGGTAGTGCTTTTAAGGTAAAGTTTCCTTTTCCATCATTTATGGCAATAGCAGACTCAGAGGTGTTAACCTTCTTTACTTTAGAGTTTGCCAGTACCTCTGCAGAGAATAACTCATCTATAGATCTTTTTGCATAATCTGAGGCTTTTATATTCTGTTTTTTTAGTGATACGATTTGCCCCATTATTTCCTTTTTCTGGTGCAGTGGGTAATCTTTACCATTTTGAGTTATGGTAGTAATTTGCTCTATCGTACTGTTTGCATCAAAATCATTTATAAATAACTTCATAGGTGCATCTTGAGTAGGTTTGTAATGAATATTTGTTCCTTCATTACCTAGTATTAAGTCTAGATCACCATCATTATCTATATCTGCACTTTCTATACTCTGCCACCAGCCGTAAGCATTATCAAGACTTGAGTTGTGTCTTACAAGCTTTCCATTTTCTAGTTTATATGCTTTTACGGTATCCCACTCTGCAGTGAGTACTAGTTCTTTTATTGTGTCACCATCTATATCTGTCCATACAGCATCTGTAACCATACCAGCATCATTAAGGATAGCTCCTTGTTGAGGTGTTACATTTGTAAAGCTACCTTTACCATTGTTTTGTAATAACAAATGCTTAGGGCTAATACCGTAGGTGCTTGTCGTATTTCTAGAACCTATAAATAAATCTACATCACCATCTTGGTCATAATCATAAGGAGCGATGACAGAGGCACCTTGATTTACAGCTGGTAGTAATTGAGCCGGATTAAATGAGCCGTTACCTTTATTTACGTATAAACGTGGTCTGTAAAATGGAGCGCCATCTATCTGGTTTCCTCCAGTAGCTACGATGAGGTCTAAGGCGCCATCACCAGTTACATCTACAAAAGAGGCCGCAGTATCTTCAAAAATTGCAGATTTATCAAAATTTATAGAAGAATGTACAAGCTTCCCATTACCCTTATGTAAGTAGAGGGTAGGAGCTTGGTCTTTTGCTCCACCTATAAAGATATCTTCATTACCATCTCCATCTACATCACCTACTGCGAGGGCAGGACCTTCTTGTGAGAGTTTCTTTGCAATAAGCCCCTCGTAGTCAAAATCATTGTACTCATTTTCTTGATGTGAAGTAAGGAGTGTGTTATCTAATTCTCTAAGTATGGTGTTAGACTCTTTGATGGGGTATTTATATATTTCAGAGGCCTCACTAATTTTAGCTGTAAGTGTTTGGTTTGCATTAATGTTTTTGAGTAGCTGTGTCTTGTCATTAGGCCATATAATACGCAATGAGTCTATAGTTTTTGAAGCTCCTAGACCTATGGTCATACCATACTCCATAGAAGATTGAAAACCTCTAGATGGAACAAGTTCTTGTAAAATAGATTGATTGTCGTGATATAAACGTACAGTAGTACCTACGGCAAATCTATTTTTATCACTACCCTCAAAGTTTAGTTTTATATAATTATGAGACTCATCTATTACAGAGTTGTTTCTGTAAACAAATGCATCCATATTTACATTATTAACCACAATGTCTAGATCACCATCATTATCTAGGTCACCATAAGCAGCGCCATTAGACATACTCTCTAGACCTAGGCCCCAGTCTTGTGCCTTGTTTGTAAATGTTAAGTCCTTCTGGTTTTGATAAGCATAATTAGGTAGTGGTTTTACAGGCATTTTATTAATGATAGAATCTACTGGGTGCGTTTTACCATTGACCTTACTACGTATAAGTTCATTTGCAAAGAAGTCTACAAAGTCTAAATCTGTGAGGTCGTGGTTAATACCGTTTGTAATGTAAATGTCTCTGTAACCGTCATTGTCCATATCAAAAACAAGACCCGACCAACTCCAGTCTGTGGCCTCAACACCACTAAAGTATGCTGTTTCAGAAAATGAACCATTGCCGTTATTTATTTGCAGCGTATTCTGAATAAACTGCTGGTAAAAGTCGTCACGCTGTTTACGTTTATACACATTATAACCGTCAAATTCCATTACAGACTTCACGCGCTCCTCTCCATCGGGAAGCATATCTGTGATAAAAATATCTTGCAGCCCATCGTTATTTATGTCTGAGATATCAATACCCATCGCAGAGAGTGACAAGTGAGAGGTCCACTCTTTAATCTCTTCTGTAAAAGTGCCGTCTTGGTTATTTATATATAAATAATCACGCTCAAAGAAGTCGTTTGATATATAAATATCTGGCCAGAGATCTTTATTTATATCTGTAACTACAACGCCTAGCCCAAACCCTATAAGAGAGCCATATATGCCAGACTCTTCACTTACATCTGTAAATACTCCACCGTCGTTGCGCATAAGTAAATCACCTACACCTCTAGTATCGCTATCTACATTTGCCCAGTCTTGTGCACGTTTATCCCGTTGTCCTTTGTTACCTAGACTACTCACAGGGACGTTACTATTGTTAAGGATATATGCATCTAGATCACCATCTTTATCATAATCAAAGAAGGTCGCGTGTGTTGTAAAGCCAGAGGTGGCGAGATTATACTCTTTTGCGCGCTCAGTAAAAGTGAGGTCACCATTGTTAATGTACAGGTCATTATCGTGACTGTTTTCCTTAAGGTTGCCGGCATTACTTACATAAATATCTAGAAGTCCATCTGCATTAACATCTGCCATTGTCACACCAGTAGACCAAGGTTTGTTACCCTCAATACCAGCGCTTTTAGAAATATCTTCAAATTTAAAATCGCCTTTGTTGAGATACAATTTATTCTTCCCCATATTTGCCGTTAAGTAAATATCTGCAAGCCCATCATTATTTATATCACCTATAGCAACGCCGCCTCCATTATAAAAATTACGGTATTTAAAAATGTTGAAATCTGCTTGATTTTTTATGTTATTCATAAAAGAAATACCCGTACTGTCTGGCGACATTTGTGTAAAAAGAGTCTCCTTAGTGTCAATATCCAGACTTGCACTTTCCTCATTACAAGAGCATAGAAAAATGGTAAAAGTTACTAAGGTAAAAAGCCTGTATTTTTTTAAAATGTCCATAAGTTTATTCTTCTTTTCTAAGAAACAATGGAGTGTCATTATTTCTACCAACGATGATGTATTTTTCTCCAGATATCGTAGTTGTGTCAATGCTTCTGGAAGCACCTAAAATATTGAATTTTGTCTTTTCTGCCACGTTAAAAAAGCCCTTTTTATCATTGTAAAGGACAATACCTTTTGAGCCGTCTAACCTGCCTAATTGTGTACTTATCTGGTAATCATTACCTACTAGAATGAGGTCATTATAACCATCATTATTTATGTCATCTACAAGTATGTCGTGTACAGATGAGACTTGTGCGGGTAATGGTAATTGTCTTTTGGTAAAGGTGCCATCTCCTTTGTTTTCAAAATAAACAGAGGCAAGCTCTGTGACTTGTTTTACTGTTGCGGTTGTAAGCTTGTTGCTAGGTAGTAAATCTTTAAATTCCGCTTTCGCGAAAGCGTTATAAGAAAGATACTTTTTATTGAGTTGTGGTAGCTGTTTTACAAGTTCGTCTTTTGTGGCAATAGTCGTCTCTGCTCCTTTGTAGAAATAGGTTACTATAGGGTCAAGTTTACCATTATCATCAAAATCTTGGATATATAACTGTACTGGCGCTCCCTCCGAAGCCTTGAGACGGGTGTTAAGTCCCCAGTTACCAGCAATTATGTCAAGGTCTCCATCATTGTCAAAGTCTTCTACTTTTAACGAATTAAACCACCCTCTAGCGTTTTCTAAGCCATTATTATGTTGTTTTGAAAGCTCCTTACCGTTATTGAGCAAAATTGTGGGAGCCATCCAGTGACCTGCAACTACTGCGTCTGGAAAACCATTATTATCTATATCTTGCCACTGTATGTCACGCACATTACCAATGTCTGTAAAGTCTGAGCTATAACTCTGTGTGATGTTACTAAAGTTACCTGCACCATCATTACTAAAAAGATATTGTTGCGGTGTTGTCCCAAACTCTTGAGGGATAACGTCACTTGTTATAGAAAGATCTAGGTCACCATCTTGATCTAGATCTACTGCACGAACAGTAGATGCATTTACAAAGATGTTGTCGAAAGCGTTTTCAACTTGTTTAAGCCGTTCTTGAGTATTGAGATACAGCCTAGGTTGTAGCGCACTGCCGGTTTGTATCTCATTACCACCACTCACAATGATAAGATCGTTGAGCTCGTCACCATTTGCATCAAAAATGATAGCGTCTATATCTTCGGCAATTGCGTGTGTGCGATCATTAGGAAGTTCTTTATGAGTAAATTTTCCTAAAGTGGTTTGTAGTTGTAACGAAGTTATTTGAGATTTTGCACCTAGGGTTATAAAATCTTCTAGGCCGTCATTATTTATATCACCTATACGTATGGCTTTGCTAAGATTAGTAGAACTATATGGCACTAAAGGATTGCGACTAAACTCTACGGTAGCATTTTCATTATGACGAAAGGGAATTAGGGTGTCATTTATAAAACGTGTTATAGGAGTTATCTGTATACTATCATAAAAATTGCCAGAGGCATTTTTATAATCTAGAGTTATCTTTTGGTTAGAAATAATAGTGTTTAGCTTCTGTGTTTTTCCGTCTGGCCAGATCACTCTTAAAGAGTCTATGATACTCACAGTATCTAGACCTATAAATAGTTCTGGAGCAACAGATGATAGAAAGCCACGCGTAGTATAGTTTTCAAAATACTGTTTACCTTGCGTACTGTATATCTCCACCTTTGCACCGATACCAAATTTATTGTGATGCGGACCATTAAAAGCCACTTTAAGATAGTTTCTTGTGGTGTCTATTTGTTGTGTCTTATTCTCCAGTACGTAAGCAGCTTCATTTACATTATTTACAATGAGGTCTAGATCTCCATCATTATCTAGATCTGCATATGAGCTTCCATTACTAAATGATGTTTTAGGAGCTATCCAGTCTGATGAGGTGTTTGTAAAAGTTGCGTTTCTATTATTTTTAAAGAAGTAATTTTCTGTTTTTTTGCTAGGCATTTCTTCTATAAAGGGAAGTTCACCATCTGTCATATTTTTACCTAGACGCTTTTGTATATTTTGATTTGATATGAAATTAATAAAGTCCATATCATTTGTTGCACCTAGAATCCCATTTGTAATATAAAGGTCTTTGTGCCCATCATTGTTAAAGTCTGCAAGTAGAGGAGACCAGCTCCACTCAGAACTTGCAACATTGCTTAAAAAAGCACTTTCTGTAAAAGAGGAAGAACCTTGGTTAATATGCAAGGTGTTCTGCATAAATTGTGGTGTATAACCTTGTTTCAGATTATTTGAGAATATGGGGTAATTATATTCGGCACCAGAAGTTTTTAGGGTATAAGGATCTTCAGGGAGCATATCTACAGATATGATGTCAGGTAGGCCGTCATTATTTACATCTGCTATGTCATTTCCCATAGAAAAATGTGAGGTGTGGCCTAGTGCTCCATTTTTGTTATTAATTTCATTAAAGGTTCCGTCTTGGTTATTTATGTATAGATAATCATCTTCAAAAAAGTCATTACCTATATACATATCTGGATATCCATCATTGTTAAGATCACTTATGTTTATCCCGAGACCGTAACCTATTTTTGATGAATATATGTTCGCTTTCGCGGAAGCGTTATAAAAAACACCGTTTCTATTTTCTAGCAGTCTATCGCCATTTATAGTATCCCTAGTCTCTCGCTGGCTCCCTCTGCCAAAGTAAGCATTGGGGTAGAGTGAGTGCGATAGTAGGTAAGCGTCAAGGTCACCATCAAGGTCATAGTCAAAAAAAGCAGTCTGAGTGTTGAGGCCTTTAACGTCTAATTGATACTTTGAGGCTTCATCTTTAAAAGTAGGTACACCATCTGTAAGGCCTTGATTTATATATAGTTTATTTGAGCCTTTAAGATTGAGATGACCAGATACTTTGGAGATATAAATATCTAGATATCCATCACTATTTATATCTACTGTAGTAACGCCAGTGGTCCAGCCGTCTCTGTTGTTTATACCAGAGGAGGTGGTTATATTTTTAAATTTTAAGTCACCTAGATTTAAATATAGATGATCTTGTTGAAGATTTGAAGTGAAGTAAATGTCTATTAGGCCGTCGTTATTAAAGTCGCCTGTAGCAACGCCAGCACCGTTATAGTAGTAGAGATAATTAAGTATGTTAAGCTCTGGTGATTTTGTAAGCTCATTTGTAAAAGTGATTCCAGTATCTATTTTATGTACAAAGCGGTAATTTTTCTCTGGCTGTGAGCAGGAGAAAAGAAACATAAATAGTAGGAGTAGGGGTAATGAAGTTTTCACTTAGATAAATTACTTATGAGAATGTAATATATAAAAAGAGGGTTAGAAAACTCTAACCCTCTTTTAAGCTAATTATTGTACCAAGTTTAGTAGCCTGGATTTTGGGTAAGGTTAGGGTTTAAAATAAGCTGACTTGCTGGGATAGGGAATAAATTCTTATCTGTATTTCCTACAGCAGCAGGGTCTTTAAGTTGCCAGTCTGAAGTAAATTGACCAAAACGGATCAAATCATTTCGTCTCCAGAATTCTGCATAAAACTCACGACCTCTCTCATCTATAATATCTTGAGCAGTAACAGAACCTAAGGCTGTAGCTCCTCTTAATAATCTTAATTCATTTACAAGTGGTGTTGCATCACCTCCAGAACGGAAGATTGCTTCTGCCTTCATCATATGTGCATCAGAATATCTGAAGAATATCTCGTGTGGAGTAAATCCTCCATAACGAGCAGCATATTTTTGAACACGTATACCTGTAACTTCGTTATTGTTAATAAGGCTTATGTTTCCATCTGCATCAGTAAAGTCTCTTGTAAAGAAGAGTGGGTTACCTGCACGATCTTGTAATGGAGTCCCATCATCTGCATATTGTTGTCCAATTAAGAATCCAAAACCAATACTTGTTCCATCTGCAATACCATTGTCATTACCATCTGTTCCTTCTGGGAATTCTGCAAGAGTAAGACCTGATGTTGGTACAAAACCTCTTCTTTCCTCTTGACCGTTTCCTGGCTCATTATTATTAGGATCTCCTTCAAATAAGTCATAATAAGATGCAAGTGTTGAGAATCCATTCCATCCACCTCCAGCAATTTCTGGTGACATATTGTAGTGAAGACCATTCCAGATACGGTTACCTACACCTGTAGGGATAAACCAGATTGTTTCGTCATCAAGTTCTTCTCTGAAAATATCAAAATATCCATCTTCAAGACCATAAGCTTCTGCCTGTATTTGGTCTACAAGTGATACTACTTGGTTCATATCTGCACTATCTGCAGTTTCATTACCTAAGTATATATGCTTGTTAAGAAGCACTTTTGCAAGAAGGTATCTTGCTGCCGCTTTAGTAGCTCTAGAGTTACCTGATCCAGGTCCACCAGCTGGAAGATCTGTAATTGCAGCGTTAAGGTCAGAAACGATTTGATCTACAGCTTCTGCGCCAGTTAAAACAACAGGGTTAACAGATAGATTTTCTTCTGGATCTCTTACTGGGATCTGTCCAAAGTTATCAAGAATCACCCACATACCTAATGCTCTTAAAAAGTAAGCATCTGCTTTGTTCTGAGTAGACGAGTTAGTTAGACTTGATAGTACTTGCGCAGATTGGAAATGTAATGAGTTCCACTGTACGAATGTATTAAGAATGAACGTGTGAGTTGTTAACCAGTTGTGCTGGTGTAACTGTCTCCATATACCATTATCACCCCAGTCAGATCCACGCGTTGGTATTAAAGCCGCATCAGTAGTTACTTCAGATAAAGCAAATAAGTTTGCTTGGTCTCCTATGTAACCATTAAGGGATCCGTACATATTGTCTATGAAAGAATCTGGATCTGTAACACCAGCAAAACTAGCGTCTGTTACAATACCTGCTTCGTTTCCTTCAATTTCGAGATCGGTACAGCCTACAGCGAGTGCTGCCACCGCAAAGATGCCCACAATATTGCGAACCATCTTTGATAAATTTTTGTTGTGTTTCATAATTCTTCTTTTTTTTTATTTAAAATCTTGCATTTACACCAAGTGTGAATGTACGGGCTCTAGGGTAAGAAGCGTAGTCGATACCCGCAGTAGGAATCGCAGAAGCATTAAGAGAACCAGTGTTTTGGCTTATTTCTGGGTCAAGACCACTGTAATCTGTAATTAAGAATAAATTTTGTCCAGTAAGGCTTAAACGTAAAGAATCAAACATCCCTTCACCGCTTAATGGCCAGTTATATCCTATAGAAGCACTTTGCATTCTAATAAAATCTCCTTTCTCAAGGAATCTTGTAGATACAGCAACTGTAGAGTTTGCATTCTCATTGCTAGCCACTACATCTTGAGTTACGTTACCACCAATAGAAAGAGCAGACTTTGTAAAGAAAGCATTTGCAGTACCGTTGTATACAGAGAATCCAAACTGACCGCTAAAGTATGTAGCGATGTCAAAGTTCTTATAACGTGCATTAAGAGATAAACCTGAAGTTACTTTAGGAACAGCGTTCTCTCCCACGAAGAATTTGTCAGAATCTGGATCACCTACACCGTCACCGTTAAAGTCTCTATATGTTGGGTTACCATCTCCGTCAAATCCTGTAAACTCAGCCATAAAGAATGAGAATAATGGTTGACCAGCTTCAAGTTGTTGTGCAAATGCACCAGTAAGTCCATTACCACGTATTGCTCCAGTTGGGATGCTTAGTGGTGTGTCTTGTACTTCGTTTTTGTTATACGCGATGTTGAAGCTAGCTCCAAATCCAAAATCATCCGTATCAAAGAAATCATAGTTTAATGATAATTCAACCCCTTGGTTAAGTACAACACCATCTTTTAAGTTTTGGAAAACTGTTCCTCCGCTTCCTGCAGGTGCAGCAACATCTTGATTAAGTAATAAATCGCGAGTTTCTTTACGGTATACGTTTACAGAACCGTTAAGACGATCATCATTAAATCCAAAATCAAGACCTACGTTAAAGTCTGTTGTTTCTTCCCACTTAAGGTCAGGGTTAGTAAATGCTCCGTCAATAAAAGTTCCAGGAACTCCTCCTGCTAGCACATTAAGGTTGTTGTCAATTCCTGCTCCTGCAGCTCTCTCGATCTGTAAGAACTGTCCAAAACCAAGACCATCTTGTGATCCTACAATACCAGCACCTAGTCTAAGTTTTAATGTAGAAATATTATCTCCTACAAAATCTTCTTCAGATATCTTCCAAGCAAATGCTCCAGAAGGGAAATAACCATAACGCTCATTATCACCAAAACGTGAAGAACCATCTGCTCTAAAAGTACCAGTAAATAAGTACTTATCTGCAATTGTATAGTTAGCTCTTACAAAGTAAGATTGTAACTCATCTACAGAGTCAAAGATACCAGCTGTATAAGCAGGTAATAAACGTGTAAAGTTTGTAGGTAATTCAAGACCAGTTTGAACCTCTGGAGTTAACCTTGTTAAATACGTACCATCTGCACCGTATCCAAATACAGCATATCCTCCATCAAGTACATCATCTATTAATCCAAACTGACGACTTAAAGCGTCTCTAGTTTGCTCTAATGTTTGAGATCCAAAACCAGCAGCATTTGAGAAATAACCGCTATTGTCAAACTCTTGGTAAGAATAACCAGCTAAAAGATCTAAAGATGAGTTTCCAAAGTCTTTATTGTAGTTAAGTGTAGCTTCAAGTAGTGAGTTTTTATTTTCAGTCTCTGTAAAACCTCCACGACCTATTCCAGAAGTGTTAGGTAGACCTACTATGCTAGAAGAGTAAATTGCGCTACCCTCTGCATCTGTCTTGTCATATCCTACAGTTACTTTTGCGCTAAACTCGTCTGTAAATGAATAATCTGCAGAGATATTTGCTAGTAATCTTTTACTATTTGTTCTACCCTCAAAGTACTGAAGTAAACTTGCTGGGTTAAGTACACCTCCACCTGGATTAAAATCTGGATCAGAAGGGAAAGTAGGGTTACCTCTTAGTGCAGCACCTATTAAATCTCCTGTAGAACCAGCAGTACCATCTAGTGCAGGGTTCTCTCTGTTAATACGAGAGATACTACCTTGACCAGTAATTAAAAGTTTATCATTAAGTAAACGCTGTGAGAAGTTTAATCTACCTGCGATGCGCTCAAGGCTTGAGTTTTCAATCACACCGTTGTTGTTTCCGTATCCAAAAGATGCACGTAAGTTACCACCAGTGTAACTCTTAGAGTAACTTAAGTCAGTCTGTCTTGAGAAAGCATTACGAGTAATGTAATCTTGCCAGTCTGTGTTACCACCTTCTACAAGAGGAGTAGCTCCTATTGCATCTGTAGCATCAAGAAATTGCTGTCTGTTAAGTAGGTCATAACTACTTTGTGGCTTTGCAGAACTTACAGAAGAAGTTAGTTCCCAAACACCTTTAGACGCTCCACGTCCAGCTTTAGTTTGTATAATGATTACACCGTTTGCTCCTCTTGATCCGTAAATCGCTGTAGCAGATGCATCTTTAAGTATAGAGATACTTTCAATATCGTTAGGGTTAATAAAACTTAGCGGGTTACCACCAGTAGCACCACCTTGAACACCAGCTCCAACACCTACAGTAGGGGCTCCTCCACCAGAAAGTGGCACACCGTCTACTACAAACAATGGGTCGTTACCAGAACGTATAGAGTTGTTACCACGTATACGTATAGCAATACCTGCACCCGGCTCACCAGAAGATTCTGAGATTTGTACACCGGCAGTTTTACCTTGTATAAGTTGCTCTGGAGATTGAATAACCCCTTGGTTAAAATCTTCAGACCCTACGTTGTCTACAGATCCTGTAGCATCTTTAATAGTAGTAGAACCGTACCCTATAAGTACAACTTCGTCTAGTGCGTTATCTGTTGCCAAAGAAACATTTACAACACTTCTACCTCCTACAGCTACTTCTTGAGTAGCAAATCCCACATAGCTAAATACTAGGGTAGCATCGCTAGGAACATTGTTAAGACTGTAGTTACCGTCAAAATCGGTTGTAACACCATTTGAGGTACCTTTTACAATTACGTTTGCTCCCGGTAGCGGGCCATTTTCTTCAGTAACTGTACCTGTTACTGTTTGGGCTTGGGCAATCCCTACAAAGAGAATTGCGACAAACAAGAGCATACTTTTAAGTATTACTTTCTTCATAAGAATCTTGTTTAAAAATTAGTTTGCTTAGTTTTTTTATGAGTAATTACCTCATTTTAAAAGCTAAAAATATGTAAATTTTATGTTAAGACCATACACATTGCCCGATAAAGTTACGAAAACGATTTCGTGTGAACAAACCCATTTTAGTAGGAATTCAGTAAAAAATGGTAGTCAAAATTCGTGTTTTCGCATAATTTTATGGGTGTAATCTCTAAATGAAAAACGATTTTTTAAAATCTAGCTATTTAAAACACCTTTTCGTAATGTTTTCGTAACATTAGTAAATGTTAAATTTTCAACTTGTAAAACAAGTGATGGGGGTCCTATAATTGGGTTTACGCTTTCGCGAAAGCGTACTCATATTATTAGCCACTTTATTTAAAATACTTAGAGCACCTTAATTTGCTTTTTAAAAAACGTATTTAGTGGTGGGGCCATTTAATATAGAAGCAAAGTAAATTATATAGGAAAGGCTTTAATAAACCTATCTTTACAAACGTATTATTCCAGATGTTAAGATGACTAAATTTGATATACTCATAGTGGGAGGCGGAGCGGCTGGTTTTTTTACAGCCATAAACCTTGCCGAAAAAACCCCGCAACTTAAGATTGCCATACTTGAGCGAGGTAAAGATGTTCTTACCAAGGTTAAAATTTCTGGCGGTGGGCGTTGTAATGTCACACACGCAGAATTTATACCTAAGGAGCTATCAAAAAAGTATCCAAGAGGTGAGAAGGAGTTACTAGGGCCATTTCATACGTTTATGACGGGAGATACTATAGCCTGGTTTGAAGAACGTGGCGTAGAGCTCAAGATAGAAGAAGATGGAAGAATGTTTCCCGTAACAGATTCTTCGGCCACTATTGTAGATTGTTTTATCTCTCTGGCAAAAAAGCATCACATTAAAGTGCTTACTAACCACGCAGTGCAAGATGTAGGTTTTGATGACGCTTTCGCGAAAGCGCAAACCACCACCACATTTTTTGTAAAAACCAGTAAGGGTGTGTTTACTTGCGATAAGCTAGTGATGACCACAGGTAGTAACCCTAAAATGTGGAAACTCCTCCAAAAACTAGGTCACACTATTACTAACGCTGTACCGTCACTATTTACTTTTAATATAAAGGATAAACGTATTGAGGGGCTAATGGGTGTTGCAAAAGATGTCACTATAAAAGTACTTGGCACAAAACAAAAGTCTGAAGGCCCATTACTTATTACACACTGGGGAATGAGTGGCCCGGCAATATTAAAGCTGTCTGCCTGGGGAGCGAGAGATCTTGCTGCTATAAATTATAGGTTTGAGATACAGGTAAACTGGCTACAGCATTACTCGCAAGAAGAGGCGCTAGAGATGCTTATGGAGCTCAAAATCGCTCACGCAAAGCAGTCGCCTCACACCTACGCACAGTTAGACTTGCCTAAGCGCCTATGGCAAAGTTTACTTATTGCAGCTGGTGTACAGCCCGTCATAAAGTGGGCAGAGCTTACAAAAACCCAACTTCAATCTCTTAGTAGAGAACTTACTCAATCCAGATACAAGGTAGATGGTAAGAGCACCTTTAAGGACGAGTTTGTGACAGCTGGAGGTGTAAATCTAAAAGAAGTAAACTTTAAAACTTTTGAGAGTAAAAAAGTAAATCATCTTTATCTCGCTGGAGAGGTACTCAATATAGATGCAATCACAGGTGGGTTTAATTTTCAAAATGCGTGGACGGGAGGCTATCTCATTGCTCAGGCTATAGATTCTTAAAGAGTAGATATATGAATACGTATATATGTTTACTGCGCGGGATTAATGTAGGAGGTCATAAAAAAATCAAGATGGCAGAGCTCAAAACTCTTTTTACTTCGCTAGGATATAATGACGTGGTGACTTACATACAGAGTGGAAATATAATATTTAAATCTCACGAGACAAGTATAGATGAGATAACAGCTGTTATCAAGAAAGCTATTACAGATGCATACGGTTTTGAGGTTCCAGTGTTTGTGCTCACTCGTAAAATGCTCACTCAGGTTTATGAGAGTTATGCGCTCTCACCAGAACATCTAGCGTCAAGTTACTTTACATTATTACATACCGTGCCTAGCACAGAAGATAGAGCGCTTGTGAATAATCTAGAGTTGCCTAATGAGCATTTTGTAGCTACAGAAAACTGTGTTTACCTATATCCAGAGAAAGGATACGGAAAAGCAAAGGCGACAAATACTTTTTTTGAAAAAAGATTAAACGTGGTTGCTACAACCCGCAATTATAAGACCATCGTAAAATTGCTAGCACTTTCTAGTTAAGACGCCATATTTCAAAATTAAGAGCAGTTGCAAAGGCAAGCCATAGTAGGTAAGGAATAAGTAATGCAGCGCTCCATCGATTTACTACTTTAAACCATTTTATAGTAAATATCACTAAGATAAACAGACCGCAAATTGCTAGTAAGGCAAGAAAAGGTTCTTGCCACCCAAAAAATATAATACTCCACATTCCATTAAGAATGAGTTGAAACCCAAAATGATAAAGGGCCGTTTTTACCCATTTGTGGTAAAAACCTCGATTCCATACTATACCGGCGGCAATCCCCATAAGAATATATAGCGTGATCCACACGGGAGCAAATACCCAGTTAGGAGGGCTCCAGCTAGGCTTCATAAGGCCTACATACCAGTTATCTATACTAGATTGAGTAGCTAGAGAACCTATGGTTCCTACAAGTAGGCAAATAATAATGCTTAGCACAATACGCACTAGTAAATCTTTGTTCATAAGGAAAGGATTGGTCTTAAAGGTAGTAAATATTCTTAGACGTGTCTAAGCGTTGATATTGCTATCTTTGCTCATATATCTATAACCACCCTATGACCGAAAGCGATTTTATACCCTCAGAAAATTATAAAGTACTTACACAAGGATCTGTCACTTACCAGTCTCCTAGTAATATAGCCCTTGTAAAATACTGGGGTAAACACGGTGAACAATTACCACAAAATCCTAGTATAAGTTTTACGCTTTCTAACTGTCACACTACGACCACGCTTTCTTATAAAAAGGCTACTAGTGCTACAGGTGAGATTGAGTTTGATGTACTGCTAGACGGCAAGTCTGAGCCAGATTTTAAACCTAAAATCGCAAAGTTTTTTGAGCGCATAGAGAAGTATATACCTTTTGTTAAGGAGTACTCGTATGTGATAGATACAGCAAACTCTTTCCCGCATAGCTCAGGTATTGCAAGTTCTGCTTCTGGTATGAGTGCGCTTGCTTTATGCCTTATGGAGATCGAGCGACAGAGCAATCCAGATATGACACCTGCTTATTTTTTACAAAAGGCTAGCTTTCTTGCAAGACTTGGTTCTGGTAGCGCGTGTAGAAGTCTAGATGGACCTCTGGTGGTATGGGGTAACCATAATGAGATATCTAATAGTAGCGATATTTTTGGCACAAGTTATAATAGCAATGTACACGATAATTTTAAAAATTATCAAGACACCATCTTACTTGTAGATAAAGGAGAGAAACAAGTAAGTAGTACAGTAGGTCACGGTCTTATGCACGGTCACGCTTTCGCGAAAGCGAGATTCTCCCAGGCTCACGATAACTTATCTGAGCTTATGCGTGTTTTTGAGGCAGGAGATGTAGATGCGTTTATAAAACTAGTTGAAAGTGAAGCACTCACGCTACACGCAATGATGATGACCAGCCACCCTTATTTTATATTGATGAAGCCTAAAACGCTGGAGATTATAAATGAAATATGGGATTATAGACAACAAACGGGCTCAAAGGTGTGCTTTACACTAGATGCTGGCGCAAACGTACACGTGCTTTATCCCGAAAATGAGAAGCATAGTGTTCAAGACTTTATAGCGACTAAACTTTCAAAATTTTGCCAAAACGGCCACTATATCAATGACTTTGTGGGTAATGGAGCAAAAAAATTGTAAATTTGTAATTGGTATTAAGAGCACCCCATATGAAAGGTCCGTTATTTTATTCTAAGATTTTACTTTTTGGTGAGTATGGAATCATAAAAGATTCCAAAGGACTTGCTATTCCTTATAACTTCTATAACGGAGCGTTAAAGATAGAGGAGAACCCTTCGCAAGAGGCAAAGGACTCAAATGATAAGCTTGCAAAGTTTGTTACTTATCTTAATGATTTACAAACAGAGCAGCCGGAGTTAGTCTCTTTTGATATTGATAAAATGAATCAAGATGTAGCTGCGGGTATGTACTTTGATTCTAGTATCCCACAAGGATACGGTGTGGGAAGTAGCGGTGCGCTA
This sequence comes from Dokdonia donghaensis DSW-1, assembly GCF_001653755.1. GTDB lineage: Bacteria > Bacteroidota > Bacteroidia > Flavobacteriales > Flavobacteriaceae > Dokdonia > Dokdonia donghaensis. Next base: position 1,077,719 of record NZ_CP015125.1, read on the forward strand.
GTTGCTGCTATTTATGATAAATATGCCGTAGATAAAATTACCGTTTTAGAAAATCTTACAAGAGAGAAGTTGCTCACACTAAAAACAATTTTTGGTGGGATGGAATCATTTTTTCACGGTAAATCTTCTGGATTAGATCCTCTTAATAGTTATTTAAGTCTTCCTATACTTATTAATAGTAAAGATAGTATTGAAGCTGCTGGTATTCCTTCACAAGCAGAAAAGGGTACAGGAGCTGTATTTCTTTTAGATAGTGGTATTGTAGGTGAAACTGCACCTATGGTAAATATCTTTATGGAAAATATGAAGCAAGATGGTTTTAGGTCTATGCTTAAAGATCAGTTTGTAAAGCATACAGATGCTTGTATAGATGATTTCTTAAAAGGAGATGTAAAATCACTTTTTGGGAATGTGAAGCAGCTTTCTAAAGTAGTTTTAAGTAACTTCAAACCAATGATTCCTGCAAAGTTTCACGACTTATGGAAACAAGGTATTGAGTCTAATGATTACTATCTTAAACTTTGCGGTTCTGGAGGTGGTGGTTATATGCTAGGCTTTACAGAAGATCTTGAAAAAGCACAAGCGGCTCTTAAAGATCACAAGCTAGAAGTGGTTTACACGTTCTAATTAATTTTCATACATTTTTTATTAAACGAGATAGCTTATGCTTTCGCGAAAAAACAAACGTTTTATCCTTAAGTTAGTAAGTCTATTCTCTGTAGTGAGAGGGTACAATATTCTTATAATTGTACTTGCCCAATACCTCACATCTATATTTATACTTGCGCCAGATAAGAGGCTTAGTGAGATATTATTTGACCCTAACCTTTTCTTTTTAGTACTTGCAGGTGTTTTTACTATAGCCTCTGGGTATATAATAAACAGCTTTTACGACTCAGAAAAAGACCTCATAAACAGACCTAAGAAAACGATGCTAGACCGCTTAGTGAGTCAAAACACAAAGCTGTCTATTTACTTCACTCTTAATTTTCTTGCAGTTATAGCAGCTAGTTATGTCTCTTTTAAGGCTGTTGTTTTTTATGCGCTTTATATTTTTGGTATTTGGATTTACTCACATAAGCTTAAAAAGATTCCTTTTTTAGGAAATCTCGTAGCGGCAACACTTGCAATCACACCCTTTTTTGCTGTGTTTATCTATTATGGAAATCTGGCTCCAGTGATATTTGTACACGGGTCCTTTTTGTTTTTAGTAATAGCTATGCGAGAGATGGTAAAAGACTTAGAGAATCTTAAGGGAGATTTTGCGCAAAGATATCGCACTATACCTGTAATGTATGGGGCTACTACTTCAAAGTGGCTACTGTCATTGCTAGCTGGTCTTACAGTTATACCTGTATTCTTTCTTATAAACCATTTTAAGCTGGGTTATATGACGTATTACTTCTACGGGAGTGCACTCTTATTATTTGTCTTTCTTGTCATATTATGGCAATCTAAGGCGAGGCCTCATTATGTTTTATTACATAATATTCTCAAATTTATAATAGTTGCTGGGGTTTTTTGCATCATTCTGCTAGACGCAAGCGTAGTACTTCACCGTATATTTTAGAACTATTTGTTGTGAAAAAGTATAGGTAATAAAAAAGCCCGCCGTTGGCGAGCTTTTTTGTAATCGTAAAAAAGTATCTATCTTAATTATGACAGTACACTTACTTGTGCAGCAGTCAATCCTTTTCTTCCTTCTTCTTCTACGTACTCAACTTTGTCTCCTTCGTTGATAGTTTCCCCGTTAAGACCTGTAACGTGTACAAAGATGTCTTTACCAGTCTCGTCATTAGTTATAAAACCATAACCTTTTGACTCATTGAAAAATTTTACTGTTCCTTCCATTATAAAATATGTAATTAATAAAGTGCAAACTTACACTTTTATTTGTTAACCAATACTCGTGCCAAGATTATATTAATGTAAACTCTTTAAATTCAGTGCTTTTTATCCTTAGAGTTGTTAAATTCTTTCATTCTCTTAAAGGCGTCATCTGTAAGCATATAGTCGGCAACTTTGCGATCCTTCCATCTATGGTAGATAAATGTAGGCATCAAGATAAAGAAGCCTCCAGCGATAGATAGTCCTATAAACTTATGACCTAGAGCTTCATCAATGTTTGCTTTGCAGTAAAACCCATAAGCAAGCATACCCGCAAGAATAAAGAATAATACGATGATAAAAATACGCCTCACTTTATCCATCTAGTCAAAAAATGTAATGGTTATAAAGAAAGCAATAATAGCTAGTATTAATATACTTACCATAGTGATAGCTATCGTTTTAAGAACAGTCTTAAAGACTTTGCTATTGCTTTGTGATTCTTCGGTTTCCAAGGAGTGTGTTTTTAATATGTTGTTGTTTTTCTAGAGTTTCAACTAATTCAGTAATGTCAGACTCATATAGCTGTTCTATTACTTCTACATAATCGTGTTTGTTGTAACTTCCATTTTTAAATTGCTCAAGTGCTTTTTTTGCAAAGGGCAGAGCCTCTTTGTGATTACCAAGAGCTATTAGTGTTTTAGCTTTGTAATAATTTCCGTCAGCTGTAATGTCTCTATTGTAACGCAGTATTTTATCAAAATTCTTATCAGCACTAATATAGTCTTCTTTATAATAGTAGGCGATACCGAGATAGAGGAAAGTCGTAGTTTCTATCCAATCTTCTCCAGTATTTGCAGTTTCTAGCGAAATATGATTTTCAAAGTTCTTTATAGAATTTTCATAATCTTTCTTACCTAAATAGGCAATGCCTCGCCAGTAATCAATGCTTTGTCCCTGAGGTGCATCCTTAAATTTTGGGGTAAGAGAATCTGCTGTGTTGAAATCTGCGATAGCACCGTCATAATCCCTATGGAACAATAAGTGTAAATATCCCCTCATAGGTATCCAAACATCAGGATTTGCAATTACAGCTTTGTCATATCTAATTTTCCAATCGGCCATTAAACCCCGCTTTAAATAGGCTACAGATAATTCGCGCAAAGCATCTGAGTTGTTTGGGTCTATTTCTATAGCCTTTTCTATGTGTGTCATACTCTTTTGGGAGCCTTGAAACAGATGTCGTCCTTCACTAAAAACTTTCATAGATAAACTAACCCTTTCTGAAGCGGTCATATTACTTGTTTCTTCTTCAGAACAGGCAAAAAGGAAAATAAGTGAGAGGCTAAGGAAGTATTTCAGTGATTTTTCCATTTTCAATTCGATACGTTACATACATATAGTAATCTACGGTTTTAGTGCCTATGACTCTTGCATTCCAATTGTCTGGGTTTTTAGTAAAATCTAAAAGATCACTAACAAGGCTCTCGTTCAAAGCTATTTCTTCATAATTCAGATTTGTTTGGTAAATATTAAACCATCCAGGCTCCCCTTTACAATTTACTATAAACCTAAATGTTACATATCCAGAATCAGAATAAAGTGAACTATCAAAATTACTACTAACATTTTCGCGAAAGCTTTTTTTAGAATTTTTAAAAACCTTTAAATGCCGTGGTGAATGAATATCATAGATTGCATCCTCATCACATAGTTCGTAAGTATTATTATAAAGTGCTTTAGATTGATTTATATATCCTACTGCGTGAGGGTATTTAGCTTCATCTATATCGTATTTTCCATAGATATTGTAATTATAGATACGTATACCTACTTCCACAATAAGAAATAAACCTACTAAGGTTATTAGCGTTATTTTAATAACCTTCTTAATCATTACCCTCTCAGCTTCAAATTCAATTCTTGCAGTTGCTCATTGTCAAGAGGAGCAGGGGCATCTATCATTACATCACGACCGCTATTGTTTTTTGGGAAAGCAATAAAGTCACGTATAGTCTCTTGACCACCTAGTATAGCTACAAGTCTGTCTAGTCCAAAAGCAAGACCACCGTGTGGAGGTGCTCCATACTCAAAAGCGTCCATTAGGAAGCCAAACTGTGCTTTAGCCTCCTCTTCAGAAAAGCCTAGGTGACGTAGCATTATAGCCTGTGTTTCTTTATCGTGTATACGTATAGAACCTCCACCTATCTCGTTACCGTTAAGTACAAGATCGTAGGCGTTTGCTTTTACTTCGCCAGGTTTTGTATCAAGTAATTCTATTTGACCAGGTTTTGGAGATGTAAATGGGTGGTGCATTGCGTGGTAATGTCCTGTCTCTTCATCTAGCTCAAGTAGCGGGAAATCTATGACCCACAGTGGTGCAAACTCATCTGGCTTGCGTAGTCCTAAGCGCTCTGCAAGCTCCATACGTAGAGCACTCATCTGTGCACGTACTTTGTTAGTCTCACCAGAGAGTATACAAACTAGATCACCTTTTTGAGCTCCTGTTACTTCTGCCCACTTTGCAAGATCTTCTTGATCATAAAATTTATCTACAGAAGATTTAAAGCTTCCATCGTCATTACAACGAGAGTACACCATTCCTAATGCTCCTACTTGCGGGCGTTTTACCCACTCTATAATTTTATCAATTTCTTTACGAGTATAAGAGTTACCTCCTGGTACAGCTATACCTACTACAAGCTCTGCATTATTAAAAACGCCAAAGTCTTTATGCTGTGCCACCTCATTAAGCTCGCCAAATTTCATCCCAAAACGAATGTCTGGCTTATCATTACCATACAGACGCATTGCATCATCATATAGCATACGTGGGAATTTCTCAATCTCTACCCCATTTACTTCCTTAAGTAAATGACGAGTAAGCCCTTCAAAGATGTTTAAAATATCTTCTTGCTCTACAAAGGCCATCTCACAGTCTATCTGTGTGAACTCTGGCTGTCTGTCTGCACGTAAATCTTCATCTCTAAAACATTTTACAATCTGGAAGTATTTATCCATACCACCCACCATAAGCAATTGCTTAAAGGTCTGCGGTGATTGTGGTAGTGCATAAAATTGTCCTTCATTCATACGAGAAGGCACTACAAAATCACGTGCTCCCTCTGGTGTAGATTTTATAAGGTAAGGAGTCTCAACTTCAATAAAATCTTGCTCAGATAAGTATTTACGTACCTCAAGAGCCACGCGGTGTCTAAAGATAAGACTCTCACGTACCGGCTTGCGGCGTATGTCTAGGTAACGATACTTCATACGTAGGTCTTCTCCACCATCTGTCTCATCTTCTATCGTAAAAGGAGGAGTAAGAGAAGCGTTAAGTATCTCCAGTTTTGATACCAATAACTCTATATCTCCAGTAGCAATGTTAGGGTTTTTTGAATCACGCTCAACTACGGTACCAGTAACTTGTATTACAAACTCGCGTCCCAGTTTACGTGCTTCTTCCATAAGAGCAGCATCTGTACGTTCTTGGTCAAAAACAAGTTGTGTCATCCCGTAACGATCTCGTAGATCTACCCAGATTATAAAACCTTTATCTCTAGATTTTTGTACCCATCCTGCTAGGGTTACTTCTTTATTTACATCGGCGGCGCGTAGGCTTCCGTTATTGTGCGTTCTGTACATAATTCTTGCTCAGTTTGAGATGTGCAAAAATAGAAATATAACAGGTCATTTTAAGGATAAGTAGCTATAAATGTTATTTCATAAAGTGGTGGGGTGATGAGTACGCTTTCGCGAAAGCGTAATAAGAACCCTCAAAGAAGATTTGCTGAAGAATTTTCACATTTTCTTTAGAGTCAAAAACCCTATTTATAATTGCTGCGTATTTATTTTTGTAAAATAAATCACGCTATGATTACAACAGTCGAAAAAGAGATAGAATCACTCCAGAAACAATTACTCAACCACCCACTTTATAAACGCATACATACTCCTGAGGATCTTGTTGTTTTTATGGAGCATCACGTCTATGCGGTTTGGGATTTTATGTCACTACTTAAGGCACTGCAACGTGGATTAACCTGTACAACCTTACCTTGGAAACCGGTGGGCAATCCAGAAACCCGCTACCTTATAAACGAGATTGTGCTTGCAGAGGAGACAGATATTAATGCACAAGGGAAAAGGGTGAGCCATTATGAGATGTATCTTGATGCAATGAGAAAGGCGGGTGCAGATACAACAGCAATCACAGCTGTTGTTAATGCAGATTATAGGGCGGAGACACTGGCAGATATTACAGGTCACTTGCCAGAAAGTGTACAGCAATTTTTACAATTTACCTTTGAGGTTATAATGCGTGGTAATCTACACGAGATTGCTGCAGCCTTTACCTTTGGGCGAGAAGATTTAATACCATCTATGTTTACAGCTATCATAGGTGAAATAGAAACGCACTTTCCAGAAAAGGACCTTGCAGATTTTAAATACTATTTTGACAGACACATAGAGCTAGATGAAGATGAGCACGGGCCTATGGCTCTTGAGATGGTGAGACAACTCTGTGGAGATGATCAAATAAAGTGGCAAGAAGTGATTACAGTTTCAAAGCGAGCACTAGAGGTGCGACTTGTTTTGTGGGATGGTATTTTAGAAGCGATTGAGGCGTCATCACTGGTTTCATAGTGAGATAGGAAAGTGTAAATGAGACACATAAAAAAGCCTGCATCTAGCAGGCTTTTTTTATATAGTAAGTAGAAGTGTTTACTTCTTGTTTACAGATTTTATATACTTCTCTAGAGCCATCGTCATAGATGGAGTTTCTGGAGTAGGTGCCATAATATTAATCTCTAGCCCTGCTTCTTTGGCTGCTTTTACTGTCGTGTTTCCAAAAACCGCTATACGAGTATTCTTTTGCTCAAAGTTAGGGAAGTTCTTAAATAAAGAGTCAATCCCACTTGGACTAAAGAATACTAAGATGTCATAGAAAACATTTTCATATTGTGATAAGTCGCTTACTACCGTTTTGTAAAATGTAGATTGCATCCACTTTACACCTAGCTCGTCAAGCAATTCTGGTACGATAGGCTTAAACTTATCTGAAGATGGAAGTAAAAAGGTTTCGTTTTTATGCTTTTTGATAAGCGGGATAAGCTCTGGGAAGGTACGTTTACCTACATAAATCTTGCGCTTACGATATACTACATATTTCTGTAGATAATATGCTACAGCCTCACTCTGGCAAAAATATTTTAAAGTATCTGGCACTTTAAAACGCATTTCTTCTGCGATTCTAAAAAAGTGGTCTACGGCATTACGACTAGTTAATATAATAGCCGTATAATCTTTAAGATCTACTTTTTGTAATCTTACTTCTTTTCCAGAAACGCCCTCTACGTGTATAAAGGGTATGAAATCTATTTTTACACGCTGCCTTTCTTCGAGCTCAAAATATGGTGAGTTATCAACCTTAGGCTTAGGCTGCGAAACAAGTATAGTTTTCACTTTCATATTGACTCCATTTTTTTAATTAGCCCTTTTACTTTGTAATGAATTCATACAAAATGAAGTAGGGTCCAATTTCGAGAGTGCAAAAATACAAAATAAAATAAAAAGGATGTTTAAAAATTTGTTCTCTATACTGTCTTAAAAGTAAAAATTGTGATATCGTATAAATCACAATAATGAGTATAATGAGGCTATAGATAAGTATATGAGGAGGTTCTAGTTGATAGACGATAAATGCACTACTGATTAACGCAAATACCCCTAACATATTTTTAACATTAAGACGCTTATAAATGAAAGGTTGCATCTTTTTATGAATGTCAAATGCATAAGTTGAAAGCCGTTCTGTTAAGAATTTCGCAATTTCAAAGGTTGAGTATCCCGCAAGGATGACGAGAAAAACGTCATAATTATCACGTATGAGCTTCTCAGTAGTAATACAAAAGGCAACATAGAGTAATAAGGATATACCTATACATTGTATCGTCGCAAGAATAAGCTGTAATGGGTGGAATATATATACACCTCTTGATCTTGTAACAATAAATCGATCTGCTCCTGTTATGGTTATAAAGTCTTCAAAACGTTGTGCATATAAAAACTTTGCAACGGCTAAAAAGACCAAGGAGGTCACCAGTAAAATGGTGATCCAGTTGTGGTAGGTAATTTCGCGAAGTATGGTTTCCAAAATATACAGTCTTTATAGACCGTTAAAAATACTACAAATTCTTTCAAAAGGCCGTTTGTACAAGTAATGAACACTCTAAAATAAGTACATTTGCGTAAACAAGATTATATGGCAAACGCTGTAGTTATTATACCCACCTACAACGAGATTGACAATATAGAGAGGCTGTTACGCAATATTTTTGCCTTACAGAGGGCCTTTCATATTCTTGTGGTTGATGATAATTCTCCAGACGGTACCGCCCAAAAGGTACAAGAACTTCAAGGTTTTTATAAAGAAAAGCTATTTCTTCTTAATAGAGAAAAGAAGAATGGTCTGGGTACAGCATACATAGCTGGTTTTAAGTGGGCGCTGCACCAAGAATACGATTATATATTTGAGATGGATGCAGATTTTTCTCATAACCCTAACGATCTTATAAGGCTTTATAACGCTTGTGCAAAAGATGGAGCAGATGTTGCTATAGGCTCTAGGTATGTGACGGGTGTAAATGTTGTAAACTGGCCTATGGGTAGAGTGCTACTAAGCTGGGGAGCTTCAAGGTATGTGCGTTTTATAACGCGTATGGATATTTATGATACTACAGCAGGGTTTATATGCTATAATAATAAGGTGCTAAGGGCTATAAATTTAGACACTATTAAATTTGTAGGCTATGCTTTTCAAATAGAGATGAAGTATAAAGCTTACTTGAAGAAATTTAAAATAGTAGAAGTGCCTGTAGTTTTTACAGATAGAACAAAAGGAGAAAGTAAGATGAGCTCTGGTATTATTTCAGAAGCGATTTTTGGAGTTATAAAAATGCGTTTACAGCATTTATTTAAAAAATAAGTATGGAAAAAATATTAATTAAAGATGCACATATTGTTAATGAGGGATCTATCTTAAGAGGAGATATACTTATTCACAATGGGGTGATAGAGGAAATTGCAGAGAGTATTAGTGCAAAATCTGGAGATGTCCATATTTTTGATGCAGAGGGTCAATACTTATTACCGGGAGTTATAGATGACCAAGTGCACTTTAGAGAGCCTGGCTTAACCCACAAAGCAAACATAGCTACAGAGTCTAGAGCAGCTGTTGCTGGAGGGATTACTTCTTTTATAGAAATGCCTAATACTAACCCACAAACTACTACTGTAGAAAAACTGGAGGAGAAGTTTGAGATTGCTAGTAAAACATCTGCTGCAAACTATTCTTTTATGTTTGGAGGGACTAACGATAATCTTGACGAAATCTTAAAAGTAGATAAGAAAAGTGTTGCGGGTCTTAAATTATTTTTAGGAAGCTCTACGGGTAATATGCTGGTTGATAACGAGGCTGTACTTGAAAAGATTTTTAAGTCTACAGATATGGTTATCTCAACCCACTGTGAAGATGAAGAGACCATTAGAGAGAATCTAGCAATATATAAAGAGCGTTATGGTGATGATATACCTATGAATCTTCACCCTATTATTAGAAGTGAAGAAGCTTGTTACATATCATCTTCTAGAGCAATAGAACTTGCTAAAAAAACTGGAGCAAGACTTCACGTTTTTCACTTATCTACGGGTAAGGAAACAGCGCTGTTTGATAATAGCATCCCACTAGCCGAAAAGAAGATTACAGCAGAGGTTTGTATACATCACCTTTGGTTTTCTGATGCAGATTATGATGAGAAAGGGTCCAGAATAAAATGGAATCCAGCTGTAAAAACTGCTCAAGATCGCGATATGCTTTTTCAAGCACTACTGGATGATAAAATAGATGTAATTGCAACAGATCACGCACCACATACTATTGAAGAAAAAGATAATGTATATACAAAGGCTCCTAGTGGTGGACCATTAGTTCAACACGCCCTGCCGGCTATGTTAGAATTTTATCACCAGGGTAAAATATCTCTAGAAAAGATTGTTGAGAAGATGTGTCACAACCCAGCGATACTTTTTCAAGTAGAAAAGCGAGGTTATATACGTAAAGGGTACAAGGCAGACCTTGTGCTAGTAGATCTTAACGCTCCTTGGACGGTTAATAAAGATAACATTCTATATAAGTGTGGTTGGTCTCCTTTTGAGGGTACTACTTTTAAATCACGTATCACACATACTTTTGTAAATGGTCGTCTCGCTTATAAAAACTTTAAGGTGTATGATGAACTTTTTGGAGAGCGTCTTACGTTTGATAGATAATGAGGAAACTTTATATAATCATATCCATTATTTCAGTTGTCACTAGTTGTCAAGAAATTCCAGAAGTTCAAAAGCCAGAAGGCTTTATAGAGCAACCCGTGATGGAAGAGATTCTTTATGAATCTATTTTAATTAATGCCGCCCAAGGGTATAATATTGCAAAGCTTAAACTCATAGGTCTCAAACCAGACACCTACGTGTATGATAAGTTTAATATAGACAGTGCTACTTATGCTCAAAATGTAGCATACTATACCACAGATATAGATGCTTATAGGGAAATGAATGCAAAAGTACTCGACAGGATAAAAGCCCAGCTAGCTGTAGATGACTCAATAGAAACTGCCGAGCGCAAGCTTAAAGACTCCTTAAGAACAGCTCGAGCGAAGGAAATTCAGAAAGAAAAGCAAGAAAAAGGTAAAATAGGAAACAACCCTAATATACCTACTCGCACGGTAACAGATTCTTTTGCGAGAAAATATCGTAAAGATAATTAATGATTAAGATGCTTTGCTACACGATCTAGAGTTGCTGTTAGTGCTGTAGGTGTATAGTTAAATGTGCTGCATAGCTTATCGTTTCTATACCTGCTTTCTGTCTGTAGAGATTTATACCCTATGCTTGTAATTTGTCTTTTTTTTACAAAAACACCTCTTACCATATCTAGTGTATTTACAACTTTGAGAATCACTGTAGATAATGGTTTGCTAGGTGGTTTTAGGTTTAGGACAGTTGCGATTTTAGAAAAAAGTAACTTGTATGAAACCGTGTGTCCTACTGCAATATAACGCTCTTGTTTTATGGAGCCATTCATTGCGCTTATCATAAGAGATACAAGATCTTTAACATCTATTATACCTGTAGACCCAGTAGGGAAGTACGATTTTTTTTTAAGAATATATGAAAAGAGCTTCCCGCTACCAGAAGTATAATCGCCTTCTCCTATAATAACGCCAGGGTTAAATATAACAGCGTTAAGTCCCTCTTCCGTACCGCGCCATACTTCCATTTCGGCGCCATTTTTTGTGAGGGCATATACAGAGTTTTTGGCATCTGGGTCCCAGTAGTTTTCTTCGGTAATGGGGTTGTTTGGTGTGCTGGCTAGGGTAGCTATGGAGCTTAGATGAACGAGTTTTTCTACACCTGTACTTAAACTTAGGTTTACAACATTTGCGGTTCCTTCTACATTTACTTTTGTGAGTTCGTCAAATCGATAAGGATCAAAAGAGATCAAAGCGGCACAGTGGTAAACGTGAGTTACACCTGTAAAGACAGCACTTAGTGTAGGTATATCTGTAATATCTCCCAGCGCCCATTCTATAAGGTGTGTGTGGGTTTCCGCTTTCGCGAAAGCGTAATACGCAAGCACCTCTTCCTTTTTATGCTCACTGCGATATAATGCACGCACGGGTTTGCCACTTTCTATAAGTGAGAGGAGTAGGTGTCTACCTACTAGGCCTGTGCTTCCGGTGATTAAAATCATATTGTAAAGATACGCGACACGAGGGTAATGAGGGCGCCTCTTATATAATGTCTTTTTCCAGAAAAAGGATGATCACAGGTGATGGCTTATTTTTATATTTGCTTTTGCAGTTAAAACGATAAGATGATCAAGAATTTTGTAGAAGAATTAAAGTGGCGTGGTATGGTACACGATGCAATGCCACAAACAGAAGAACACTTAATGGAGGCAATGCGCTCTGCTTATGTAGGTTTTGACCCTACTGCAGATTCTTTGCACATAGGTAACCTTGTGCCTATTATGCTACTTGCACATTTTCAGAGAGCTGGTCATAGACCTGTTGCTTTAGTAGGTGGTGCTACGGGTATGATAGGAGACCCATCTGGAAAATCTTCTGAGCGTAATCTTCTCGATGAGGAGACTCTAAGACACAATCAAGAATGTGTGCGCAAACAGTTATCACAGTTTTTAGACTTTACATCTGGGGCAGAGAACCAAGCTCTTATGGTAAATAACTATGACTGGATGAAGGAGTTTTCTTTTCTAGACTTTATACGTGATGTAGGAAAGCATATTACAGTAAACTATATGATGGCAAAAGATTCTGTAAAAAATCGCCTCACAGGTGAGAGTGCAGATGGTATGTCATTTACAGAGTTTACTTACCAGATGGTACAGGGGTATGACTTCTTACATCTATATAAAAATAATGACTGTACGTTACAGATGGGTGGTAGTGACCAGTGGGGTAATATCACCACAGGTACAGAGCTTATACGTCGTATAGCTGGAGGTAAGGGCTACGCGCTTACGTGCCCACTTATTACTAAGTCTGACGGAAGCAAATTTGGTAAGTCTGAGGGTGGTAATGTATGGCTAGATTCAAATAGAACATCACCTTATAAATTTTACCAGTACTGGCTTAATACAAGTGATGAAGATGCGGCTAAGTACATTAAGATATTTACTTTTTTAGATCGTGAGGAGATAGAGGCTCTTATTGAGACTCACAAAGAAGCACCACACCAGCGAGCTTTACAAAAGAGACTTGCAGAAGAGGTAACAACTACGGTACACGATGAAGAGGCTCTTAAAAAAGCAATTGCAGCTTCAAATATGCTTTTTGGAAAAAGTACGAGTGAGGATTTAAAATCACTAGACGAAGCTACGTTTCTAGATGTTTTTGAAGGAGTACCTCAAGCAGATATTGCAAAAACAGAGATTGAAGCCGGTCTTGATGTGATTGCCGCTCTAGCCGAAAAAACAGGTTTTTTAAAATCTAATGGAGAAGCTAGGCGTGCGCTTAAAGAAAACTCTATATCTCTTAATAAGGAGAAGGTAGGAGAAGATCGTACTATACAATCTTCAGATCTTATAAATGATACATTTATACTATTACAAAGAGGTAGAAAAAACTACTTCTTAATACGCGCTGTATAGTACCTAATAGAATAGTTATATAAATGAAAACCCCAGTGTTCTTAAAAAGAGCATCTGGGGTTTTCTAACTAACTAACCAATCTATCATTAAGTCGTATTTAATTCTTAGTCCTTACAGATTGCCACTCTATATCTGCTTTTTTCTTTAGGCTTTCTGCACCCTCTTCATTCCACTTATCAAGGGTGTTAACTCCCCAGGAGTTGTAAAACAGGTATAACTTGCCATCTCTTATCTCAAAGGTTTCTGGATCTACACTTACTTTTTTACCTTTATCTGCTATCGCATAGGCGCAATACCCTCCGTACTGGGGTATAAACTCTTCTGGAGCGGCTTTAAAACGATCTAGGTTAGCTTGACTAGCAAACTTAAACTTAGCCCCATCATAGGTAGTTGTATATTTTTTATCGCCCTCAATAGCCTTATTGTTAAAATACTCAGTTACGTCATAACCTTCGGCAGCATAGCCTTTTTTAAGATTATAATCTGTCTCTTGAGCGCTGGCCGTAAGGCTCATTAATGCTATAATAAAAAATGTAATTGTTCTCATAAGAAGTATTTATGTGTCTATACCTACGCAATTTAAGTCGCAAGAGTTTTGAGATAATTACAACTTCAAAGTGTTGTTTTTAAAGCGCCATAAGATTGCACCCGCGTATGTCTGAATTATCAAACCTGCCTATCACACTAAAACTGCCATCCTCGTAAACTTTACCTAGATCTTGAGTTGCTATAAATGAGCAAGAATTTTTATTTGCGAGATCTATTATGTTGAGTCCGCCGCTTTTTAAGTCTGTGAGTAGGGTAAGTGCATCTTCTGTATCGCGTGTGTAGACTTTTATCCACGGTGGTGTGGTAAAAATTCCATCGCCAGAAGAATATCCTTGACTTAATAGCTCTGTCATACCATACTCGCTATGTATTTTTTCTACCCCAAAACCTGTGCTAAGTATTTTATGAAGTTCTGGTCGAATAATTTCTTTACGTCTTCCTTTCATACCGCCTGTTTCCATAATAATGGTGTTGCTAAGGTTGAAAGTATGCTTTTCTACAAGGTCTAAAAGTGCAAATGAGACACCTATAAGAAGGACTTTTTTTTCTGAGGTGTCAAGTGTCACTAATTTGTTTGCCAGCTCGTCAAGATTGTTGAGGTAAAAGCCACTGTCTGGATGATTACTACCTTTGATTAAATCATCTACCATATAAATGAGCGATGATCCAGATCGTTCTAAATAGGACGGTAGTAAGGCTAGTATAACAAAGTCTGATGGGTTTCCGTACGCTTTCGCGAAAGCGGTTCTAAAACTATCTTCATATAAGCTTAAATCTGTAACGTGATGTTTGCTGGTGATGCTGCCAGTAGTACCGCTGCTGCTAAAGGTGATAGCCGGCTCTGCATTGCCAGAAATGATAGAGCGGGATTTGAAAAACTGTATGGGTAAAAACGGAATCTCTCTACTTGATGTTATCTCACTGGGGTGTTTGTAGAGTAAATCACAAAAAGATCTATACACGCTATTATGCTCAAACTGATACCTGAATGTAGCGAGCGCCTCCTTCTCAAATTGCTCATTATTTGTGATATTTAAAAAGGTTTGCTGAGGCATTTATTAGAATTTAAGCAAAGATATAAAAGAAAAAACGCCCTCCATAAGGAGAGCGCTTTATAAAGGTTGTATAAATGTATTCTTTATTTAATTATAAGCTTTGCTGTAGTTGAGCTTGTAGCACCTGCTACTTGTACTACATATACTCCAGGGGCAAGTGCACTTACATCTATAGGGTTTGCAGTAGTTGTCTCAATTACTTTCTTACCTGTAATCTCAAAAATAGACACATTCATTGCTGTATTAATCCCAGTACTTATCGTGATTTGATCACTTGCAGGGTTAGGAAACATCGCTATCGCTATAGCTGTAGTTTCTCCTAAGCTTAAAAACTCTTCAAAATCTGTTACATCACGAGCGGTGATAAAGTAATCTCCATCATTGCGTTCTGTGATGATACCAGATATGTTTTGAGCCTCTGTAGGTACTGCGGTACCTATATAATCTGCATCAAAGAATGTTGTTCTAAAAGTGTATGCACCTTCTGGAGTAGTAAGTCCGTATTCTGTACCAGTTACCCAGTCTGTATTTGTTGCAGTGTCTATTGTAGCTTCTGTTAGAGTTACATACTCTGCCTCATAATCATTAGGATTTGCAGCGAGTTCTGTCACTGTTACCATTTGTGCAGTAATTGTGTTTCCGGTAGAAAATGCATCTCCAGGATCTTCACTAGGAACAAATTGTAGCATTCCTTGAAAAGAGCTTAACGTACCTGTAAGGCCTAGGATACCGTCACCTACGTTATATACAGTAGTGATAGTTCCTGCGCTGTCATCTATTAAGATGGCAGCTGTATCATCTTCAATAAATTTTTGATTTCTAAAATCTTGTTGGAAAGTGAGTATTGCTTCACCAGTAAGTGTGTAGAGTGTTCCTTCTGTACCCGCTCTAAGATCTGCTAGTGTTGCAACTTCTGTTGCCTCTACAGCATCTGCTTCAATATCTGCAGCATCACGAGCTGTGATGAAGAACTCTCCGTTATTACGCTCATTAATAATACCAGAAATATTTGCCTCATCAGTTGGTACTACTTCACCTATATAGTCTACATCAAAAAATGTAGTTCTAAAAACATAAGATCCATCTGTATTAGTCATTGGGTACTCTTGACCATTTACCCAAGATGCATTCGCAGAGTTGTCTATAGTAAGACCAGTGATTCTTACATACTCAGACTCATAATCATTAGGATTTGCGGCTAGTTCTGTTACTGTTACCTCTTGTGCCGTAATAGTGTTTCCTGTAGAAGTTGCGGTACCTGGATCCACACTTGGTATAAATTGTGTCATCCCGTTAAAGTCTCCTAGTACTCCTGTTATACTAGTAATACCATCACCCACGTTATATGCAGTAGTGATAGTCCCTGCGCTGTCATCTATTAGAATAGCACCTGTGGCATCCTCAATAAATTTTTGATTTCTAAAATCTTGTTGGAAAGTGAGTATTGCTTCTCCAGTAAGGGTGTATTCTTCACCTACTGTTCCTGCTCTTAGGGCTGCGATGTCTGCCACTTCTGTAGCTGGCTCACAAGCTGGTGTTGTAACATCTATAGAGAGCATACAGTCTGTACTTGTTACTTCTAGTGTTATAGTTGTGTCTTCAGATACGTCTGTAAGTGTAATGGTTCCGTTTGCTGTAGTCGTAGGGTCATCTCCTCCTACAATACCTCCACCGCTTGTAATTGCTACAGTATAAGTAGCGTCTCCACCTCCAGTATAAGGTATCATAACTGTTGTACCATCTACAGCTGTGGTCTCGGTATCACAAGTCGCTGTAGCCGTGCCAAGAACTAGAGAGCAAGCTGGTGGCGTGGTAGAGTAGGTGCCTAGAGGCCACGGATTTGTTGCAGTTGCCTGAGTAGTGTCATCATCATTTGCATTAGTCCCGCTGTATGTAAAGTTGCCTACCATAAATGTAGTGCCGTCAGGTCCAGTACCGCTTACACGATAAGCCCATCCGTCTTGATATTCCCAAGTTTCACCTGTGCCATCTGTATTTAGATCTCCATAGACATCTATTTGTGTTCCTTGAAGTGTTCCAGAACCGTCGTCTGCCACGTTATCATAAAGAGCTATAGAATCATCTCCATTGTTATTTGCACTATTTGAGGTAAAGTCTGGAGTAAACCCAAAAAAGGTCATAAAATCTTCTTCATTTGTAGAGATGTAAAAGTAATCTCCAGCGGTAGCAGAACCAGAAAAGGCAAACTCCACTTCAGAAATGCCGTTTCCGTTACTTGAGTTGCTAAAACCGTATGTGCTTAAGTCTGCAATATCATTAAGTGCATAAATTTCTATTGCTTTTGGAGTACCTCCTGTAAGGTTTCCATCAAAGATACCTGTAATCACTAGGTCTTGTGCAAAAACAGTGCACGATGCTAGAAATAAGGTAATTAAAAGAGTAATTTGTTTCATACTGTAGTGATTTGATTAGGCCATAAATTTAATTAAAATAGGAGGTAGTCGTTTATTTTGCTTTCGCGAAAGCGTAAGATTTAACGCAAGCTTAATATGGTTCGAAGAATTACAATTTAATTTGCAAGCTAGTTGCAGTGGCAACAAAAACATCAAAAAACGTATATTTACACAACGACTTAACCGTAATTACAATGAAAAAAAAGGACCTTAAAATTTTACTAGTAGACGATGAGCCAGACATCTTAGAAATCGTTGGGTATAATTTGTCAAATGAAGGATATCAAGTAATTACTGGGACTAATGGTCTAGAGGCTGTAAAGCTTGCAAAAAAACACCAGCCGCATCTTATCATACTAGATGTAATGATGCCAGAGATGGATGGTATAGAGGCTTGTGAAGTAATACGTTCTAACAAAGATCTTGAACAAACCATCATTACCTTCTTTACTGCAAGAGGAGAAGATTACTCTCAAGTAGCAGGTTTTGACGCAGGTGCAGATGATTATATAACAAAGCCTATAAAGCCTAAGGTGCTTTTAAGCAAGGTAAAGGCTTTACTGCGCAGATTTAAAAATGAAGACGCTCCTTCACAAATAACTAAGGTGGGTAAACTCATTATTAACCGAGAAGAGTATAAAGTTTTTAAGGGTAAGCAAGAACTCTCGTTACCGCGAAAAGAATTTGAACTACTATCACTACTTACTTCAAAACCTGGAAAAGTATTTACCAGAGAAGATATACTTGATAAGGTATGGGGACTTGAAGTTGTAGTAGGTGGACGTACGATAGATGTACATATACGTAAGCTTAGGGAAAAAATAGGTGATGAGTCATTTAAAACTGTAAAAGGTGTAGGTTATAAATTTGTGATCTAATGGCCTCAGATGTAAAACAGCCGTACTCGTTTGCACTTATAACGGCGGCTTATATTACGGTGCTTTTTGCACTACTTATTTTAGCTCTTGAATTTATACAAGACAGCGAGCCTGTGTGGTGGCTGGTCTTTTTGGGAATTCTAGTTTGCTATGTATTGTCATTTTTACTTATTCATTTTAGAACGCAACTGTTTATATTTAAAAAAGTAAGGGAGATTTACGACAACGTAAAGCTCTTAGAAGATGTAAGCCTCACTGCAGATAATATTACTACAGATATGGCTTCACTTTCTGAAGAAGTAGAGCGTTATGCTAAGAGTAAAAAAATAGAAATAGAATCTTTAAGAGTACAAGAAGAGTATCGTCGTAACTTTTTAGGTAATGTGGCTCACGAGTTAAAAACCCCTTTATTTACTGTACAGGGATATATACTTACGTTACTAGACGGCGCTATAAAAGATAAATCTGTTAGAAAAAGATACCTATCTCGTGCAGAAAAAGGCGTAGATCGCTTGATCTATCTCGTAAATGACCTTGATATGATTACTAAGCTTGAGGTGGGTGATCTTAATATAAACTATGAGTATTTTGATCTAGTAAAACTCATATATGCCACCTTTGAGATGCTAGAAATGGAAGCTGCAAAGCGCAATATAACCCTTGCTTTTGATGATTCTTATGCAAAGGAGGTTATGGTAAATGCAGATCAAGAGCGCATACAGCAGTTGCTCACAAACTTAATAGGTAATTCTATTAAGTATGGTAATGAAAATGGAACAACAGAGGTAAGTATACAAGATTTGATTCAAAACAAATTACTTATACGAATTACAGATAATGGAGAAGGTATTGAGCCAGATCATTTACCACGACTCTTTGAGCGATTTTATAGAGTAGATAAGTCTCGTAACCGTAAGGTAGGAGGGTCAGGTCTGGGGCTCTCTATTGTTAAACATATCATTGAGGCGCACGAGGAGAAAGTTTATGTTGAAAGCGAGTTTGGAGTGGGGTCTGAATTCTCTTTTACGCTCGAAAAGGCCGAAATTATCGAGTAAATCACTAGCCTCTATACCCTTTTCAAAACCTGGGTAAACAGACAGTTTGGATAAATCTTTAGTTTTAAACTCATCTTGAACTGCAAAAGGTGCAATTTTATTTTCTTTTAACAAAGCCGCAAGATACTCCTGCTCAGACTGTCCTGGTGTAGGGATAAAGAATGCCTTTTTCTTCATCACGGCTAGATCCATAATTGTCGTATAGCCAGATCTTGCTATGATATACCCACTTTGATTAATCACCTTTTCAAGCTCCTTAGTAGTAAGGAAATTAATTACTTTAATGTTGGGCTTAGTATGAGTGATGGTTTTTTCATCTTCAGGTTTACCACGTACAATTAAAAACTGTCCATTAAGTTTTTTAAAGTTCTTTGTGATAATTTCTTCTAGCATAGAGCGCTGTGGCTCTGGACCAGAAAGTACAGCTGTTGCTGTGTATTTTATTTCTTCTGGTTTTGACTTCATTCTACTCAATGGCCCTATATAACGGGTAGGGATTGATAGATTTTTATCAGGATGACCTAATATGCCACTCAGGTTAAAAGTGCCATCAAAGTCTGGCACCCAGCATTCATTAAAACGCTCTATATACTTTTTATGTATTGCTGTAGAGATCTTTGTAGTGCTGCCACTTAGCACCTGTAACTGGTGACTTATGATCACACAAGGTACTTGATTTGTATATAGTCCAAGACGGTTATCTGAGATAACTCCATCTATATTTAATGCCGGGATAATCTTTTTAAGTTCCTTATGTTCTGCACGTATACTCTTTCGTATAGATGGTAAATTAGAGATAAGCTTGCGTTTAAAGTTTTTACCCTTTTCTGCATACTCAATCTTATAAGATGGCAGCGAGACAAAAGAAAGTTTTGGAAACTCTTTTTTGAGCAATTTAAGCGCATCACCATCACTGGCTATGGTAACCTTATGATTTTGAGATAAAAGCGCATTAACAATAGGGATACAGCGCGTCGCGTGACCCAATCCCCAGTTAAGAGGAGCAACTAGTATGTGCTTATTTCTTTTCACATTGCAAATATCTATCTCTTAGACGTAGTAAAAGTTTCCTTAATTTTACCAAAACATTAAATATACCTGTGGGAAGTAAAAATAAGCTTAAGAGATTCCGTGAGAATGAGACATTCTCAAACGTAGTACAGCCGTCTAGAGAAGAACTGGTAGATGGAACTTTTCCTCTTAAGGGTAAGTGGAATTCAGATTTTTTCAAAAACGATAACCCTATCGTCGTAGAGCTAGGCTGTGGTAAAGGTGAGTATTCTGTAGGACTTGCAGAGAAGTATCCAGATAAAAATTTTATAGGTATAGACATCAAGGGGGCTCGATTTTGGCGTGGAGCAAAAACCGCTCTAGAAGATAATCTAGACAATGTAGGTTTTATGCGCACGCAAATAGAGCTTATTGAGTACGCTTTCGCGAAAGCGGAAATAGATGAGATATGGATCACATTTCCAGATCCTCAAATCAAGTACAAGCGCACTAAGCACCGTATGACCAATACAGAGTTTCTTCAAAAATATAAGAATGTTTTGAAAGAGGGAGGTTGTGTAAATCTCAAAACAGACTCAGAGTTTATGCACGGTTACACACTGGGATTACTACACGGTGAAGGTCACGAGATTTTAGAAGCAAATCATAATGTGTATAAAAATGAATACTCGCCAGAGGAGGTTGTGGGGATTCAAACTTTTTATGAAAAACAATACCTAGAACAAGGAAAACCAATTACTTATATTAAATTTAGAGTCAAGTAACGGGCACCCTTGGAGACAACCAAACTTTTTTTAATCACCTATTTTGCAGCGCTAGCCGGAGTGATACCACCTGGGCTAATAAATATGTCTGTTGCAAAAACGTGTGTTGAGCGTGGTCGCAATAATGGGCTGCTAGTTGCTCTTGGGGCTTCTTTTGTTGTCGTTTTTCAGGCACTTATAGCAGTATTACTTGCGCGCTATATTTTTGGAAATCCGTATGTGCAGAGTATGCTACTGCGCACAGGTCTTGTTATTTTCTTAATAATGGCCATATTTTTCTTTGTGAAAGCAAAGCAAAGCAAAGTCCCTAAGGTAAAAATTTCAAAAAACAGAGGTTTAAAAAGTCTAGGTAAAGGGATGGCAATATCTGCACTTAATGTGTTGCCTATTCCTTATTTCTGTGCGCTGGGTGCAGCGCTTAACGTAAGCGGTAAGGTAGAATATGACGTAGTAGCAATTGTGCTCTTTGTAGTTGCTGCCGCTGTAGGCACCTTTAGTGCTTTATATCTTTACGTTCTTTTCTTTGCTCGTATTCAAAATAGAGAGAGCTCTTTTACTCGCTTTTCAAATTATTTTATGGCTGGTCTTATGGTCATATTAATGTTAATCACGCTGGTGCGCACTATCTACTTCGAATGAATTACGCTCCAGAGACCGAAAATTTTTTTAAAAAGGTGTATGCCGTAGCTGCTTTAATTCCTTACGGTAGAGTAACGAGTTATGGTGCTATTGCAAAGTATCTAGGTGCTGCTCGTAGTAGTCGTATGGTAGGTTGGGCAATGAATGGTGCTAGTAATCATCCAGAAGTGCCAGCACATAGAGTTGTAAATAGAGTAGGGCTGCTTACTGGTAAACATCATTTCCCACAAACTAACTTAATGCGGCAATTGCTTGAAAATGAAGGTGTAGAGGTTAAAGATGATAAGGTGGTTAATTTTAAAAAGCACTTTTGGGATCCTGTAATTGAACTTTAAAATTGTACTTGCTGGAGCTCTATAAAGCTTAAATTATTCTAAGAAAAGATCGTGTCGTTTTCTTATTGAAATTGTCAAATATTTTGAAAATTGAAGTATTGGTATTTACCCCTTTGCAGTTGTATCTTTGCATTTAGAATTAGTCTAATTAAAGGCTGATTTTGAATTGCTTATTAAAAGATGAAATTACAAAAGAAAGATATTCTCGAGGCTTTAAAAACTATTACTGCTCCAGGTGCTGGAGAAAATATGGTAGATAGTGGCGCAGTTACTAATGTGCTAACATTTGGCGATGAGGTAATTGTAGATATCACTATAAACAACCCAACACTACAAGCTCGTAAAAAAGCAGAGGTTGATATTATGAAAACCATACACGATAAGGTTTTTGAAAAAGCACAGGTAAAGGTTAATGTAAAAGTTACCGCTCCGCCTAAAGAAGAAACAGTTGAGATTAAAGGTAAAGCGATACCTGGTATAAAAAACATCGTTGCTGTAGCCTCTGGTAAAGGAGGAGTAGGTAAATCTACCGTAACGTCTAACATAGCAGTGACACTCGCAAAAATGGGCTTCAAGGTAGGTATACTTGATGCAGATATTTACGGGCCATCTGTGCCTATTATGTTTGACGTGGCAAATGAGAGACCACTCTCTGTAAATGTAGACGGAAAGTCTAAAATGAAACCTATAGAAAGCTACGGCGTAAAAGTACTCTCAATAGGATTTTTTACAAAGCCAGATCAAGCAGTTATATGGAGAGGACCTATGGCAGCAAAGGCACTTAACCAGATGATTTTTGACGCAGCCTGGGGTGAATTAGACTTCTTACTGCTAGATCTACCTCCAGGTACGGGAGATATACACCTAAGCATAATGCAATCTTTACCTATTACGGGTGCTGTAGTGGTGAGCACACCACAAAATGTTGCACTTGCAGATGCAAAGAAGGGTGTAGCAATGTTTAAACAAGAAAGTATAAATGTTCCTGTTTTAGGTATTGTAGAAAATATGGCTTACTTCACACCAGAAGAGTTGCCAGATAATAAATATTACATCTTTGGTAAAGAAGGGGCAAAAAACCTCGCCGAAGATTTAGGTGTACGTTTACTAGGTGAGATTCCATTAGTACAAAGTATACGTGAGGCAGGAGATGTAGGACGTCCAGCGGCATTACAGGCTAACACGCCTACTATGGAAGCTTTTGATAACTTGACAAAAAATGTTGTTGAGGAGACTGTACGTCGTAATACAGACTTACCAGCTACCGAAGCAATTAAGATTACCACAATGGCAGGATGTTCTGCCGTAAAGAATTAAGTATGAGCACAGCAGAGTTAACACAAAAAGTAGAGGATGCCCTTGAGGAGATCCGTCCTTTTTTACAGAGTGATGGAGGTGATATAAGCCTTCTCGGGATAGATGATGATAGGGTGGTGCGCGTTCAGCTGCAAGGCGCTTGCGTAGGTTGCTCTGTTAATCAAATGACCTTAAAGAGTGGTGTTGAGATGACCATAAAAAAACACGCTCCGCAAATTGAGCAAGTAATAAATGTTGTTGCGTAGTACGCTTTCGCGAAAGCGTAAATAGATAAGTAAATGATTAAAACAGATATTCTTATAATAGGTGCGGGGCCTACAGGTCTTTTTACCGTTTTTGAAGCAGGATTATTAAAGTTAAAGTGCCATCTTATAGATGCCCTACCACAACCGGGAGGACAGTGTGCAGAGATATATCCAAAAAAACCTATCTATGACATTCCAGCTTTTCCAGAAGTACTTGCTGGTGATCTTGTAGACAACTTGATGAAACAAATCAAGCCTTTCCAACCTGGATTTACACTTGGAGAACGTGCACAAACTATAGATAAACAAGAAGACGGTAGCTTCATAGTAACGACTAATAAAGGAACAAAACACCACGCGCCTGTGGTTGCAATTGCAGGAGGTTTAGGGAGTTTTGAGCCTCGTAAACCACCTATTTCAAATATAGCTAGCTACGAGGACAAAGGAGTAGAGTACATCATACGCGATCCAGAGTTATACCGTGATAAGAATGTGGTTATTGCTGGTGGAGGTGATAGTGCTCTTGACTGGAGTATCTTCCTTGCAGATGTGGCGAGTGAAGTGACGCTTGTACACCGTCGCAACGAGTTTAGAGGTGCGCTAGATAGCGTAGAAAAAGTACAAGACCTCAAAAATCAAGGTAAAATAAAACTTATTACACCAGCAGAAGTTGTTGAGGTGATAGGTGAGGGAGCAGTAAGTGGTGTTTCTATAAAACAAGGAGCAGAGGTGTTTAATAAAGATTGTGATCACTTTATACCGTTATTTGGACTAGCGCCTAAACTGGGGCCTATTGCAGACTGGGGCCTTGAGATAGAAAAAAATGCCATCAAGGTAGATAACACGCTCGATTACCAAACTAACATACCTGGTATTTATGCCATAGGAGATGTGAATACATACCCAGGTAAGCTTAAACTTATACTCTGTGGTTTTCACGAAGCTACGCTTATGTGCCAGAGTGCCTACCAGCGCATATTTCCAGATAAACGTTACGTAATGAAGTACACCACTGTAGGTGGTGTAACAGGTTTTGATGGTACTAAAAAGGAAGCGCCAAAAGCGGTTGTAAAAGCAATTGAGTAAGCTTTTGAGTAAGAAGTAAATACTAGCAATGTCAGTAGATATTAAGATAACTATAATAGACCGCGAGGGAGTTTCTCACGCGATAGACGCTCCCACAGATATGAATATGAATCTTATGGAGATTGTACGTTCATATGAGCTTGCTCCAGAAGGAACAATAGGGGTATGTGGTGGTATGGCTATGTGTGCTTCTTGCCAGTGTTATGTAGAGAGTGATCACGAGCTCCCAGAAATGAGTGATGATGAAGACGCAATGCTCGCCGAAGCTTTTTATGTAGAAGATAATAGTAGACTAGGGTGCCAGCTTCATATCTCACCAGAGATGGAAGGTTTACAGGTACGTCTTGCGCCAGAATCTTAAAATAGTAGCGCTTTTTATTTGCTTTTATGCCTGATAGGCGTGTAGTGCGGTAGGACCTTCTAGTAGCTCCCTTACTACTTGTAAAGTACCACTCTCTGAGGTCGCTATGTGCCACTTAATAAGTGATATTGCACCATTCTCAATTTCTAAACCGGTAATACTTCTAGGGTGTACACAGCTCCCGTCGTTAAAAAATGCAATGTCGCCAGGCTCAGGAAAACGTGGTCTATGCGTATGACCTACAATGGTGAGAAGGTTATTATTTTCTATGATCCATTTTTTTATACGGCGCTCTACTTTAATAAGTTCCTTATAATTTTTTGCCGGACTTGTGGGGTCAGAAATACCAAAGATTTGTAATGGCTTCCAAAGCACACGCACCAGAAATCTATTAAAGCGCCAGCCGTGATAATTCATCCAGTCTGCTTGATGCCCGTGACATAAAAACAACTCTTGGTGAATTTCTTTATGTTGTAATACAATGGCCTCGTGATATTCAAGATCCTTAAACAGCACCTCTTCACGACCGTCTTTAGGGTCAAAATACGTGCTTAGATGCTTTTTTACGTAATTTTTATCCCTGTATACCATATCGTGATTACCCCATATTAAATGAAGCCTATTTTCAAAATGGAACTTTTGTAGAAGGCGATATACATTTTTATGAGCCCTTAAAATACTTTCAAAAGAGGTGTTCTCCCACAGTTCATCTCCATCACCTAGTTCACAATAGGTAAACCCCTCATTATAGTAATGCTTAAGTGCGTGGTAATAAATGTTTTCATTACGGGCAAAGTCATCTGCAAAGCTTTTGTCACCACGATGACAGTCAGAAAAGAATACAAGCTTATCTTCATTAGAGAATGAAATTCTTCTCGCTTGTTTGTAAGCTCTATCTAGACGTTGTTTTGTTTTCACAGTTTAAATATCATAAAAAAGACTGAGATAGTGGGGGTGGTTATTATTACGCTTTCGCGAAAGCGTATATACACATCTCACAATACAAAAAAACCACTAAAAAAATAGTGGTTTGCGTCGGGTAGAGAGGATTCGAACCTCCGATCTCTGGTCCCCCAGACCAGCACTTTAACCGGACTAAGCTACTACCCGTTTATGTTGAGATAAATATAATAAAGCTATTTATCTTTTTAAATGACTTCTACTTCAAAAATTCTTGAAAGTAAAAGCTTAGAAAAAAAATCGTATCTTAAAGTGATGTAAATCAATTGTATAAATTAAATCCCGTAATTATGAAGACGTTTGTATTAGTATGTTTGTATGTGATGGGTGCTACACTCTTAACGAGTGATGGATTGATAAATGACAAAAGTGACTTAACTCTAGAAGGAGTATGGGAACTTGAGAACCAGCAGATGTATGAGAATGGTATGATCTCTGAGACCCTACCTAACCAAAACGGGTACAGGCAGGTCAAGATGTATAGTAAAGGTCGTGTGATGTGGACCCGTAATGACCCTAGTGATGCAAATGAATGGTTTGGGTATGGGACCTACAAGGTAAAAGATGGCATCTTAGAAGAACGGCTTGAGTACGCTTCTGGACCTATGATGAAAATTGTAGATACAACTCAGGTATTTAGGTTTGAATTATTACTAGGAGCAAATACCTATCAACAGCGGCAAATGGATGATGAGGGCAATCCTACAGAAGGTGAGAGTTACAAAAGATTAGAATAACTGTAATTATATGTGATAAAGTTTGTGGTTATCTATTAGAGTTTAGTATATTTGCACCCCGATAAACGCTCGGGGTATAGCGTAGCCCGGTTATCGCGCCTCGTTTGGGACGAGGAGGTCGCAAGTTCGAATCTTGCTACCCCGACAAAAACCAGCCTTTTAAGGCTGGTTTTTTTATTTTAAGATGTTATGCAAATTTTATCTTGGAGTTAAGACATAAAAAAAGCGAGTCCATTGGACTCGCTTTAAATCTTTAATAAAGGTGGTGTTCTCTAGAATGCGTATGTAAGACCTAATAGGTAGTACGATTGTATTTGAGAATCTATGTTATCAAAAGTTGGCGCTTCTCCTACAGGTAGTACTTGAGAGTCAAATAGTCCTTGTTGGAATGCAAGATTTTCTTGTTTGTTTCCTCTAAGACCAAACTCAAATCCTACACCTATCTGGTTGAATAATTTGTAGTTGAAAGAGTTAATCCAAGTGAAGTTAGAAAGGTCTGAAGATTTGTAGCTCGCAAAGGCAGATAAGTTAGACTTAAAAGCTATTTTTCCAATCTGACGTGTGTAATCTGCAACGATTTTTGCACCTAAAGAAGATTCAAATACGGCATCATTATCAGAAAATACAAAGTTGTAGTTAAGTGGGTGTACAACTACTACAAGGTTTGTAATAGGAGTCCAAGTGGCACCTACACCTAGATCAAGGTATCCAGGATCATTAAAGTTGTTTAAAATAGTTGTTCTGTACTCTCCTAGAGCAGATACAGCTAATTTTTCTGATAGTTTGTAACCGTAAAGTGATGAGATGTTAAAAACATCTGTAGCTTCTCTAAAGCTATCGTCATCTGTAGCGTCATCTTCATCATCAAATTTTACCCAGCCTAAGTTTACATTAAGGCTATTTCTCCAGAAATATTTTTCATCCATTTTGTTAGCAAACACATTTCCAGTTATACCAATGTTGCCAGATGATACGTTAGGTGTTCCTTGAGAATACCAATCGCTAAATTTCGAAAAATTACCTCCTATAGTTCCAAAAGCACCATACTTCCATCCCGGTAGGGCATCTATCTGAGCTTGTAGAGCATCAACTTCTCCTTGTAGTTTTGCAATTTCTGCTTTTTTAGGTGATTGTTGTGCTTTAAGCTCTTCTTCTGTTTGTGCTTGTAAGCTGATTGCGAGGAACATAGCAGCTCCTAATACAATGAGTCTTTTCATAATAATTAATAGTTAAGTTTTGTATTACAAATATATAACTATTAAAAAATCATAGCGAATTTTAGAAATTTTTACAGATACTATTCCTTTAATCGATTAAATGTGAGTTTTATCGTGCTAGATAAAGGGTTTTGCTTAAATATTTGAATGTATTTAAGATTTCCATTCAAGAAAGGCATATTTGAGACCTACGCCTAGTACCTCTCTTACTTGTAGACCACTTATGGCATTCTCATCATATATGAGTTGTACGGCAAGATTTGTGATTATATATTTATTTACCTGCATAGCTACATTAAGTGTGTAGTCTATATCTACATTTTTTGTGTTCTCAAGGTAGTCTGCATAAAGATTAAGTGTGTTTTCAAAAACTATATTTTCAAAAAATTCTTCTTTATGATAAGCACTCACAGATGCCCCAAGCTCAAAACGAACATTTTCATTTGCTTCTACTCCAAAAAATGGTTCATAAGCTTCAATAGCGGCAGGATCATTTTCATTTACGGTAGTAAATCTAGAGTTTACAAATATAAATCGAGCCGTAGCGGGAGCTAGGTTTACTTTAAAATCATTACTCTTTTTCCATAAAAAACCAGGCCCTAGTTGTAAGTAGGCAGGAGAGAAGGTGGTGGTGATTAATTTTCTGTCTTGTACCGTTTCTGTAACCTCACCAGCATCATTAAGTACCTGCCTGTCAAAAAACTCATAACCAGGTGCCATTTGCGTTCTAAAATTAAATAGTCCCGAGTAATACCATTTAGAGTTTTCAATACGGCTACCTACTAAGCTATTAAGTTCTAGCCTGTCTGTAGTTTTTCTAACATATACTTGATCTTTTGTAGCGGCAAGTCCGAGTATCGCGGTAAGCTTTGAATCCCACGTTAGTTTATTTCGCTTGTAATTGAGGTCCCAGTTAACATTAAAGTTTCCAGCTACATTTGAAGTTCCTCCGCCTTGCCAGTCATTGTTAAATGCACTCTGACTAAATAGCAATTCCATAAGACCTTTACTTTTCCAGCCATCTGGAAGTGAGTCTTTCTTTTTGTCACTTTTCTGACCAAGTGCTATGGTACTGCATAAAAATAAAAAGAGTAGGAGTGTGCGTTGCATTAGTAAAACTTCTTAGGGATTAAGCAGTCTAATATACGGAGCCTATCTGTATTTTTCAACAAGGGCTATTTTGCCTTCTTATATAAAGGCACAGAAGAGCAGGCCTCGCCAAACATTAAACTACGGGCAACCGGCTGTAGTTTTTGTATGAGCAGTAAATATGCGTTTTCTGGAACGGGTTTGTTTGAGCAACCCTTTATAATGACAGGTGCGTTTTTATACTGCGTTACATCTAAGCTTTGTATAGCTTCTGTGTATAAAATGGTCTCTAGCATCACTAGGTTTCCTGTAATAACTTTTTTTGCAACAGCTTGTAGATGGGTAGCAACAAGCATAGAGGCCCAAGCTGGCACAATAGCATCTGTACTGCAGTGTAGCGCTACAAAAGCATTTATATACTGACTCCAGTCGTGCTCTTTTATACTTTTTCTAAACTCAGTCTCGCGTAAAATAAAACCTTGATCTAGCCATTGAGAAATATCCACAAGCTGTCTATGACCTGGGAGGTATAAATCTTCCAGATCAAAGGTTACTAGTTTGCTATTTGCAACTCTGTTTATAATTTCTTCGGCCATTGTGGGGTGATTAGAGCATTCCTAATTCTAACTTTGCCTCCTCACTCATTAGGTCTTGAGTCCAAGGTGGGTCAAAGGTAATCTCAACCTCACAGTCTTTTACATCCTTAAGTGACTTTACCTTTTCTTCAACCTCTAGTGGTAACGTTTCTGCAACGGGGCAGTTAGGAGTGGTAAGTGTCATAAGGATTTTTGTATCCATATCCTCATTTACAAATACATCGTAAATAAGCCCAAGTTCATAAATATCTACTGGGATTTCTGGATCGTATATTGTTTTTAGTACGCGTACTATTTTGTCGCCTAGCTCTTCTGTGTTAATTTCCATATGCTTTATATAATCTGCTTGCGCAGGGTTGTTTTTAATGTGTTTTGTTGCGCTTTCGCGAAAGCGTGATACATCCTCTTAATTAAGCTGTGTCTGGTATGCTACGGCATACAGTTTTATTTGTTTTATCATACTTACAAGTCCATTTGCACGGGTAGGAGAGAGGTGTTCTTTAAGGCCTATCTCATCTATAAACGCAGTATCTGCATCTATAATTGCTTGTGGTGACTGGTTAGAAAATGCACGTATGAGAATGGCTATTATACCTTTTGTTATAATAGCATCACTATCTGCGGTGAAGGTCACTTTACCATCTTCCATACTGGCGTGTACCCATACCTTGCTCTGGCATCCTTTTATAATGTAATCATCTGTTTTAAATGTTTCATCTATAAGTGGTAGTGATTTGCCTAGATCAATCATATATTCATAACGCTGCATCCAGTCTTCAAACATAGAAAACTCATCTACTATCTCGTCTTGTATTTCTTGTATGCTAGCCATAATTATGATATCTATATATGTTGTATTCTATTATTACTTTACAAAGATAATGCCCAGAAGATTAACTGTCATTTTGGCGAGGGGAGCATTTTGTGCATATACCACATTTTGCGATGTTCATCTTTGAGTAAGTCAAAAGGCAATAGCTGAAACTCGGTTTTTATATACCCTGCTTTCTTATAAAACAGTTGAGCTTGGGTATGTGTATGCATTGCATCAAGCCATATAATTTTATAGTCTAACCTTCTAGCGAGCTGCTCTCCATATTGCATTATATCACGACCTATCCCTTTACCTTGCACAGATGGGTGGAGGTATAATCTATGTAGTTTTAAGCCTTTAAGTGGCGATAGAGGTGTGTATGTTTGATTGTAGATATATTTAAAAATACCTATTATGTCACTCTTATAATATATAAAGTGATAATGGCTGTCTGGCGTCGCAAGATCTTTTGCGAGACTCTCTGAGCTATAGATATGATTTATATACCAGGAGCAGTCATCCTTCCAAAAATGGCCATACGCAGAAGGATATATCTCCTGCATTAACTCAAATAACCGCTTTTGATCATCAAGCGTTATAGGTTGTAGACTTAGATGACTATTTATCGTTATCAACAAGAGAGTTTTTAGAAATTCCTTCTATGAGCGCTTCACTATCTCGATAAAGCGTAATCGTATCACCACTTTTTAGAAAAGAGGTTACCTCGCTTAGATTATCATAATATAATTGCTCAATTTCGTCGTGCGGGCAAGCTCTCTTTGTGCTGGCTATATATGAAAACTGGAGTATGGTTCCTTTATTTGCAAAGTCTGTCATATAGTTATTGCAACCTGTAGTCCCATTTATTGATCGTTTTTTATTATCTATAGTGAGTGATATCTCATTTTCTGAGACATCTTCGCCAGCGATGGTTGTGATGATAAAATCACCATCAAAGGTCATAACGGTTTGTGATAATTGAGCCTGACTAGTAAATGCCCCGGCTATGCACAATAATAAAGGAAGTAGTAATTTCATATTCTTATTTTAAGATAACATCGCAACTGCGCGTTTTACTCCATCTATAAATGTATCAATCTCTTCTTTTGTGTTGTAAAAAGAAAATGAGGCACGTACTGTACCTGGTATTTTATAAAAATCCATAATGGGTTGAGCACAATGGTGCCCTGTGCGCACTGCTATCCCTAATTTATCAAGTATGGTGCCAATGTCATAGGGGTGAATCTCACCTACATTAAAAGAAACTACCGCAGTTTTATGTGCAGATGTGCCATAAATTTTAAGCCCTTCAATCTCGAGGAGCTGCTTTGTGGCATATTGTAAAAGCTCATCTTCATAAGCTGCAATATTATCAAAACCTAGCCCATTCATATAATCTAGGCCCACACCTGTAGCAATACCACCACAAATATTAGGTGTTCCTGCTTCAAATTTATGTGGTAGACCTGCGTAGGTTGTTTTTTCAAAACTCACCTGGTCTATCATCTCACCACCACCTTGATAAGGAGGGAGTTTAGTAAGCCATTCTTCTTTACCATATAACACGCCTACGCCCGTAGGGCCACATATTTTGTGAGCAGAACATACGTAAAAGTCGGCATCTAGGGCTTGTACATCTGGTTTTATGTGTGGTGTTGCTTGTGCACCATCTATTAGTACCGCTGCACCTACTTTGTGAGTCTCGGTAATGATTTCTTCTATAGGGTTTATGGTTCCTAATGCGTTTGACACGTGATTTACAAAGACCAGTTTGAGCTGTGGTGATAACGCTTTCGCGAAAGCGTCCATATCCAGTTCTCCACTTTCTGTTTGTGGTATAACTTTAAGTATTGCGCCCGTCTTCTCACAAAGCATTTGCCACGGTACAATATTACTATGATGCTCTAGCGCCGAAACAAGTACCTCTTCGCCCTTCTTTAAAATACTTGCAAAGCCATTTGCTACTAGATTTATGGCGTGCGTTGTACCTGCCGTGAGTATGATCTCATAAGGCTGTGCTGCGTTAAAATGCTTCTGGATTTTTATACGCGCTTCCTCATAAGCATCTGTGGCTTCTTGCGAGAGCGAGTGTACCCCGCGGTGTATGTTTGCATTATAGTTAGCATAGTAATCTACAATGGCGTCTATAACAACCTGTGGTGTTTGTGAGGTTGCTGCATTATCAAAATAAATAAGCGGTTTTCCATTTACTTCTCTTTTGAGAATAGGAAAGTCTTCACGTATTTTTTTTATGTCTAGCATAGCATTTTTCTTTGTTACAAAGATACAAACTGGAGGTGTTTTAATTACTTACAGCTG
Organism: Dokdonia donghaensis DSW-1; assembly: GCF_001653755.1. GTDB lineage: Bacteria > Bacteroidota > Bacteroidia > Flavobacteriales > Flavobacteriaceae > Dokdonia > Dokdonia donghaensis. The sequence goes on from NZ_CP015125.1 coordinate 1,110,221, forward strand.
CTTATCTCTGGGTATAAAAAAAGCCGCTACGATAGGTAACGGCTTTTGTAATTATTTGAAATCAATCTTATTGATCAAAACCGATGTTTACACCTATTTTCTTTGCAATAAGTTTTGTAATTCTTGTTTTAAGCTGCGGAATCTTTACACTAGATAGTACTGTGTTTGCAAAGGCATACATAAGTAATGCGCGCCCTTCTTTTTCTCCTATACCACGTGATTGTAAGTAAAACAATGCACTTTCATCTAGTTGTCCAATAGTACAACCGTGAGAACAACGTACATCATCTGCAAAGATCTCAAGCTGAGGCTTTGAATTTATGGTAGCCGTATCATCTAGTAAGATGTTGTTATTAGACTGATATGCATTAGTCTTTTGAGCTTCTTTCTCTACAACAACTTTTCCGTTAAAGACACCTGTAGATTTTTCGGCAAAGATGCCTTTGTAATCTTGGTGACTTTCACAGTTAGGAGTGATGTGGTGAACTAGCGTGTTGTGATCTACGTGTTGTTTTCCTTCTATAATCGTAACACCTTTAAGGATAGAATCCATATACTCACCCTTCTGGTAAAAGTTAAGGTTGTTACGAGTGATATTGCCACCTAGAGAGAACGTATGTACAGATACGATACTTTCTTTATGTTGTTCAATTTCTGTAGTATCTATAAGAGAAGCATCAAGCTTATCATTTTGAATCTTATAGTAATCTACGAGGGCTCTTTTATCTGCAAAAATTTCTGTAACGACGTTTGTTAAGACTTTCTTGTCAGAGAGACTTTGGTGACGCTCTATAATTTGTACTTCAGAGTTTTCTTCGGCTACAATGAGGTTACGTGGTTGTAACATCATAGCATCATTTGCTCCAGTAGAGAAGTGTACTATCTGTATAGGCTTTTGAGCTACTTTTCCTTTTGGAATGTAGATATATGCACCATCTTTTGCATAAGCCGTGTTCAATGCATCCATTGACTCGCCTTTTGCAATTTTATTAAAGTACACATCTATTACTTGCTTGTACTTAGGTTTTGTAAGCGCAGCACCCATTGTACACACATCTATACCATCGTGTGTAGTTTCAGAGAGGTATGAACTGTAAACACCATCTACAAAAACAATTTTATAGGTGTCTACATCATTTAAGAAATACTGTTTTACATCTTTAAAATCAAGAGCAGCTTCTTTACTAGGGAAGATGTTGTAGTCTTCTTTAAGAATGCTGTTAAGTGAGGTGTATTTCCAGTTTTCTAACTTCTTGGTAGGAAACCCTTCTGCCTCAAAAGTTTTGATAGCTTCATTGCGTATCCCGTAGATAGGCGAGTCTGCATCTATACTTTCTTGTAAGACGATGTGGTTACTTACTAATTTATCTTTTAAACTCATATTGTTCTGTTGTAAGATCTGTTTGTGTGATGTTAAATCACTACTGCAACAGGTCTAGTTATGCACCTACTTCTTCTTTGAGCCAGTCGTACCCTTTTTCTTCTAGTTCTAGAGCAAGTTCTTTTCCTCCAGAACGTACAATCTTACCGTTCATAAGTACGTGTACAAAATCTGGCACGATGTAGTCAAGAAGTCTCTGGTAGTGAGTGATTACAAGTACTGCATTATCTTCACTCTTAAGCTTGTTAACGCCATTTGCAACAATGCGAAGTGCGTCAATGTCAAGTCCAGAATCTGTTTCGTCTAGAATAGCAAGCTTAGGCTCAAGCATTGCCATCTGGAAAATCTCATTACGTTTCTTTTCTCCTCCAGAGAAACCTACGTTAAGAGATCTAGATAAGAACTTACGGTCCATCTCAAGGAGTTCTGCTTTTTCTTTAATCTTCTTAAGCATCTCGCTAGCTGGCATATCTTCTAGTCCTTTTGCTTTGCGAGTCTCGTTTATAGCAGTCTTGATGAAGTTTGTTACAGATACACCAGGTATCTCAACAGGATATTGAAAAGATAAGAAAACACCCTCGTGAGCTCTTTCTTCTGGATCCATTTCTAATAGAGACTCACCATTAAGGTCTATGTCTCCATTACTTACTTCATACTCTTCTTTTCCTGCAATAACAGAAGCGAGTGTACTTTTACCAGAACCATTAGGTCCCATAATTGCGTGCACTTCTCCGGCCTTCATCTCAAGGTTGATTCCCTTAAGAATATCTTTCTCTTCAATGCCTGCGTGCAGATTTTTTACTGATAACATAGTTCTACGTTCTAATTGTGCGATTATTTACCGCTTTCTACTTTTAAAGATCCGCCCTCTGTTTTGAGTTTGTCTCCTGCTTCTAATTTTAATGGAGCCTCACCTGTTGGTGCCTTGACTTCAAGTATTTCTTTTATCGTTACAATTTCATCCCAACCTTCTTCTCCAGCTGCTTTTGAGTGTAACTCTCCTTTTATGATTACTGGCACCATATCAAACTCATCACGTTGTAATGGTTTTATAATAGTTGCCAGCTCGTGCATTTTTTCATCTAGTGTTACGCCATAAATAAAAGTATCTCCTTTAAGTACAGCAGCATCTGCTAGATAAATAAATTCTCCCTCTAGTGTTTCAAATTCGGCAGCAACTTGGTTACTTGCTGGGGTTTCCTTGCAAGAAATAAATGCTGTTATCGCTATGGCTAAGAGGAGAAATTTTTTCATTCTTAATTAAGTATTGCTGGTGTTTTTGCAAAATCTTCGGCGTCGTGCTGTATGATTACCGTTGCGTTTTGCGCTTTCGCGAAAGCTTCAAATTCCTTTATACTCTTCTCTGTTTCTGGGATGTCGTAGTTAAACTGGGGTACAACAGCGTCTTGTCTATTTTTCTCAAAGTGATATATATCACCAGATAATAGAGTAGGACCATTGTTTTTAAGTTGTAAAAACAATACTTGGTGTCCTGCAGTGTGTCCAGGCATAGATTTTATGATAACTGTACCGTCACCAAAAACATCTTTGTCTCCATCTAGCTTTTCTACATTAGTAAGCTGGTTAAAGCTAGTTGGTGCATAAAAACTATTTCCTTTAATCTCCTCACTGTTTGCAAAGTCATACTCTGTAGATTGTACAAACCACTTGGCCTTAGGAAAATGATTTGCAGCTCCCGTGTGGTCAAAATGTATGTGAGAAAAAGCAATCATATCTACATCTTCTGTTGTCATCCCAACACTCGCAAGTTGCATCTTTATAGAATCTTTACGAGAAATGGTAAAAGCACCACCTTCTGGTGTGTATGGCTCTTGACCTACTAGCATCTCAGGTAAACCTGTATCCCAAAGCAGCACTCCATCTGGATGCTTGATTACATAAAAAGCATCTGCAAGTTGCTTTGACTCTCCTTTATACGTGTCTCCTTGAGCAAAAAGATTGAGGTTATTTGCTTGTACAGTACCTCCAGAAAATTTGTAAAGAGTTACCTCTGGTGTTTTATTAGAAACAATTTCTGCTTCTTCTTGCGCATCTTTTTTGCCATCTTCATATCCCTTTTTAAATTCCTCACACGAAGTAAAAAGGCCGGCAATGATTGCTATGATAACTAGTTTTTTCATCTCTAAATTTGATTGAATATTATGATAATCTATCCTACAGATCCTTCTAGACTTATCTCAAGTAACTTCTGAGCTTCTACAGCAAACTCCATAGGGAGTTTGTTAAGCACTTCTTTTGAAAAGCCGTTTACGATAAGGGCAATTGCCTTCTCGGTATCAATACCACGCTGGTTACAGTAAAAAATCTGGTCTTCACCTATTTTACTAGTTGTTGCCTCGTGCTCTACTTGAGCAGTCTTATTTTTTGTCTCAATATATGGGAAGGTGTGGGCTCCACACTCGTTACCCATAAGTAGTGAGTCACATTGCGAGAAGTTACGCGCATTTGTAGCTCCAGAGTTAATCTTTACAAGACCTCTATAGGAGTTTTGAGATTTACCGGCAGAGATACCTTTTGAGATAATCGTACTTTTAGTATTCTTACCTAAGTGTATCATCTTTGTACCCGTATCTGCTTGCTGGTGATTATTAGTCACAGCGATAGAGTAAAATTCTCCTATTGAGTTATCACCTTTTAAGATACAAGAAGGATACTTCCACGTTACGGCAGATCCTGTCTCTACTTGTGTCCAAGAGATTTTTGCATTTTTCTCACAAAGACCACGCTTTGTTACAAAGTTGTAAACACCTCCTTTACCCTCTGCATTACCAGGGTACCAGTTTTGCACAGTACTATACTTAATCTCTGCATCATCTAGAGCGATAAGCTCTACCACTGCGGCGTGTAGTTGGTTTTCATCACGGCTAGGTGCTGTACAACCTTCTAGGTAACTTACATAACTACCTTCATCTGCCACGAGTAATGTTCTTTCAAACTGTCCAGTACCTCCTTGATTTATACGAAAGTAAGTAGAGAGCTCCATAGGACAACGCACCCCTTTAGGAATGTAACAGAAAGATCCGTCAGAAAACACAGCACTGTTAAGAGCTGCATAATAGTTGTCTTTTACAGGAACAATGGTGCCTAGGTGCTTACGCACTAGTTCTGGATGTTCCTTTATTGCCTCAGAGATACTCATAAAGATGATCCCTTTTTCGGCTAGTGTTTTCTTAAATGTAGTTGCTACAGATACAGAGTCTACTACAATATCCATCGCGACATTGTTCATTCTCTTTTGCTCATCTAAAGAGATACCTAGTTTTTTGTACATCGCCAGTAAATCTGGATCTACATCATCTAGAGTTTTATTTGGATCTACAGATTTTGGTGCAGAGTAATATGCGATAGATTGAAAATCTGGCTTTTCATAATTTACATTTGCCCAGTCTGGTTCCTCCATAGACTGCCACACTTTGTAAGCTTCAAGCCTCCAGTCTGTCATCCATTGTGGTTCTTCCTTTTTCTTAGAAATTGCACGAATGATGTCTTCATTTAATCCTACAGGAAATGTCTCAGTCTCGATGTCTGTAAAAAAACCATACTCATATTCTTTGGTTTTTAACTCTTCCCTTAAATCGTCTTCAGTATATGCCATTGTATCTTTTTCTAGCTAGGGTACGCTTTCGCGAAAGCGTACTAACATTTTTTATTTATAGTGAAAAACTTTCTCCGCAACCACAAGTACGTTGTGCGTTGGGATTGTTAAACACAAAACCTTTACCATTAAGTCCTCCGCTATACTCTAGCGTAGTACCTATGAGGTAGAGAAAACTTTTTTTGTCTACGATTAGTTTTACATCGTTGTCTTCAAAAACTTTATCATCTTCTTTATGAGCTTTGTCAAAATGAAGGTCATATGACAAGCCACTGCAACCACCACTTTTTACACCTACGCGCACATAGTCTGTGGTTACATCAAAACCGTCCTCCTGCATAAGGCTGGCGATCTTAATTTTTGCTGCTGAATCTACTTTAATCATAATGGGTACAAATAGTTTGCAAATATACGGCTTAAGTCGCGTTTTTCAAGACATCCTAACATATAACTAACAGATGGCGAGATAGGTGTTTTCTATAGTTGTGGTGTATATGGTATTTTATGCGTTGTACATAGGTCATTTATAGGGTTTTTATAAAGCCTAGGTTATCTATAATGATTACTCCTTCTGGGGTTTTGTCAAACCGAAATACTAGATGATTTATAGAGGAGATGTCAAAGTCTGGGTTCCTTTCTTGAATTTCTGCAAATGGAAACATAAAGGTTTGAAAAATGTTTTCTGAGTCGCTATCATCTGTGATAAACTGTGACTTCCATATGCGTACTTCTATTTCGCGTTGCAATGCAGAAAAATCACTAAGACAAAAGGTGACTTTTTGACCATCGCTGTTTGAAATGATGATACTAAAATCTATAGGTGCGTCTGGTATGTCGTCCTCAAGGTTTTTATCATCTGTTTCATCTTCATTTTTTATTTCTTTTTCGAGCTCGTTTTCTGTAGCATCTTCAGTTGCAGACTCAAGGTCGTCTTCATCTTCATTATCCTTCCATTTTCCGCTAGATTTAGGGTTTGTATTTTCTGTAGACTCAGCGAGGGTAAAAGTGAGTGCCATTGTGCTATCTAATGGCTCTGGCTTAAAAGTATACTCATAGGTTGCCACTAGTGAGTCTGGTATGGGATCACCTTCCTCTATATCTTTATAGTGCCAGCCTACATAAGCCGCTCGAGAACCTTTTTCTCCCCATTTAAGACTAATTTCTTGCTCTCGCCATACAGTGACATTTGCACTCTTAATTGTAGTGCTGTCTTTTGTGCCTGTGGTTACATTAAAATCTTCGTCATATGTTGCTAGCGGAGTAAAAAAGCTATCTTCATATTGACTTAAATAGATTGTTTCTGGAAGCCAGTCTGCGCCTGTTCGAGCATCTAAGAATAGCGGTTTATAGCTCATATTATCTGTAAGTGTTGTTTCTAAAAAAGCACTTATGTAAACGCGGGCAATCTCGCGTTGCTCCTCTCCAGATAGAAGCTGCTTGTTATTAAGAAAATAGGTGCTGGCATCTGAGGTGTCATTTTCTCCCCAGCTGGTGTTAAACTGGCCGTGATTTGCTCCTTGTACATACACTGCAGATTTAAAATGTGATGTGCTGTCTGAGAAGGTGATTCGCTCATATTGTTTTGATCCAGCAAAGGAAGTCACATCACCATCTTGAGAACCGTGTATGGTAAGGTAGCTCACATCTTTTAGTTCATTAGACGCATTGCCGGGTTTATACTGCCCATCTACCGGTGCAATAGCAACTATAGATTTGATATTAAAATTATAGTCTAAGGGTATGGACGCATCATCAGCGTAGTAGGGTAGGGTATTCATAAAAGCGGCGTGACCCACAGCTTCTCCACCCCTAGAGTGTCCCATAAGAGCAATACTAGTCGTGTCTATTTTTTGATAAAAAGGATGATCCTCAGTTTTGTTCCACTCGTGCCATACACGTAGGTGTTCTAATAGCATCCATCCTCTGGCATCGTTTTCCTCATCAAGTCCGCCCGTAATATCTGCCCAAGAGCCATTAAGAAAGTTTTGATCTACAGATACAGTAATAATACCTCTAGAAGCGAGTAGCTCCCCAAGATACTCATAACCTACATCTGAGAAGTCTGACATTAAGTGATTACCGTGTACAATGAGCGCGAGTGGGAATGGCCCTTCTCCTTCTGGATACCATACATATCCATTAAGCGGTAACTCTTTATCATCAAAACCCCAAAAGTGCTCCCTATACCAGCCACTCATACCTTCCCAATTATCTAAGAAAGGAACACCATTTACGGCTTTTGTAGTTAGTGTGACATCTTTGCCGAATTCTGGTCTATGTTTGTCTTTGCCACTACCGTATGTTATTTTTTTTACCGCATAATCTCCTCGTGCTGCAGGTGACGGAGCTTCTATTTTTTGTACTGCACTTTTATGCAGTGCAGCAGCATTAAGTACTGGTTTTATGTCAAAACCGCGTGGGAGTAATCCATTAATAGCACTTAGCAAACCTATGATGCCAACTAGCAGACACAGAAGTGCAATTCCTTTTTTAACCTTAGATAAGGATGAAAATACATTTGTGGTAAATAATGCAATAACTCCACCTATTAAGGAGATAATACAGAAAGCAAAAAATACATATATGCCTTCAAAGGCGAGTGCTACAAATAATAGAGGGATTGCAATGAGCAGTGCTAGCTTTAATATTTTAGGCATACGGTTGTATTTCTTTAAAATCCATAAAAAGAAATATGCGCTAAGCACTATGATTATTGCAAAGACCGCAAAGAAGAGTAAAAACCAAGGGTCTTTTGATTTTGTAACAGAAGCGATAGCTGCTATAGTAAATAAAATGGCACTTACTATGAGCAAGGCAATCGCTGCCCCTCGCGTGCTTGTTTTGCCCGGAGTTACTTTTGCGAGAGTCTTATAAAACCATTTTTTTAACTGCTTGATTTTTTTCATCTTAATTGTATGATTGGCATAAGTAAAGGTAGCTTTATTTTGATGTTCTTCTGGTAGGCAGTACTTTTCGGTAAAAATTACTCCATTGAGAAAGACATTCCGTTTAACGCTTATCAGTTTGTTAGCTTTTACAGCAATTTGTTACAGTCAGACAGCATCGATACCCGCACAAACTATTGATACTGTAGTTATACAATCTACAAGAATACAGAGTACGCTAGATAGAGTGCCTGCTGCTGTTTCTGTAATTAAAACAACACCACAAGATGCAACACGACAACAATTATCACTACAAGAATATGTACAGGGAGTCCCTGGAGTTTTTACTCAGAATGTAACAAACTTTGCCCAAGATTTGAGAGTCTCTATACGCGGTTTTGGGGCTCGATCTAGTTTTGGGATACGAGGCATAAAACTTATTGTAGACGGTATACCAGAAACTACACCAGATGGTCAAGGGCAATTAGATAACCTCACTTTAGGAATTATAGATCGTATAGAAGTTATAAAAGGGCCTAGCTCGAGTCTTTACGGAAATGCCTCTGGAGGAGTTATTGATATAAAAACAAGGTCTTATGATTCAGAAAATCTAGGTACTGAGATAAAGGTGGGCGCTGGTGCTTTCGGTTTTCAAAATTATCAAGCCACAGCAGCTATAGGAGACTCACTAGCGAGTTATATCTTTCACGGAAATTATATGCAGTCTGATGGATACAGAGATCAAAGTAGTTTTGAGCAAATTAATACTAATTTTAAAGGAAGATTTGCACTTGGAGACAGCCTTTATCTAACCACCATACTTAATTACACAGATGCACCGCAGGCAGATGACCCTGGAGGGTTAACACTAGAAGAGGTAAATACAAATAGAAGACAAGCCCGCGATCGCAACCAGCTTTTTAAAACAGGAGAAGCTATCTCACAGCTTAAAGTGGGAGCGAGTTTAGAGTGGTTAATAAATAAAAAGAGCAGCTTCACCACCTATGGGTTTTATAGCAATAGGCTTTTTGATGGGCTACTTCCTTTTGAAAATGGTGGTATAGTAGACCTCAATCGTAATTATATGGGTCAAGGAGCAGCCTATAGATATACTAAGGGTCATAACACCTTACAAGTAGGGTATGATTTTGCTTTTCAAAATGACAGGCGCCGCAGGTTTCAAAACCTTGAAGGCGAGCAAGGAGATCTTTCCCTTAGTCAAAAGGAGAAGTTTACAAACCTTGGTGTTTACCTCACAGATCACTTCAATATTAATAAATGGCTTTTTACCGCGGGAGCTAGATTTGATTACAATAAACTTTCGGCAGATGATGATTTTCTTAGTGATGGAGATGATTCTGGGAGTGTGACTTTAAATTCTTTTAATCCAAGTGTGGGTGTGAGTTACGCTTTCGCGAAAGCGTTTATACCCTTTATAAATGTGTCAACCAGTTTTGAAACTCCCTCATTATCTGAGGTGTCTACGAGTCCAGATGGTCTTTCAGGCTTTAATGAAAGTTTAGCTCCTCAAAAAGCAACAAGCATTGAGGTGGGGGTTAAGGGCGCTTTACGTAACAAGCTGCGTTATCAGATAACCACTTTTAGTATAAACACACGTGACGACCTTGTCCCTTTTGAACTAGAAGCTTTTCCAGATCGCGAGTTTTATAGAAATGCAGGTAAAACTAACAGGCTAGGTGTTGAGGTAGAGGGGCAGTATGCCTTCTCAAAAAACCTGCAAGCCACAGCATCATATACCTACTCAGATTTTACTTATGATGAGTTTACTGTGGGAGATACAGATTATGCGGGTAATGCCTTGCCTGGTATTGCAAAGCATATGTCTACTTTGGGATTATTATATGATACAGAGGCAGGTTTTAGTGCACGGGTGAGTGCAAACTTTATAGGGTCACAGTTTGCACAAGATAGTAATGAGACAGCGATAGACGGCTACAAGCTGGTAAACGTACAGCTTAGTTATCAGACACTGTTTAGAAAAATACAAATCAAGCCGTATCTTGGGATCAATAATGCACTCGATCAACAGTACACAGATAATGTGCGTATCAATGCTTTTGGCAACAGATTTTATGAGCCAGCACCTGGATTTACAATGTATGGAGGGGTGATCTTAAATTTTTAAAAAGTGACAGAATTACAAACATATGCTATCGCCATTATAGGAGCCTTAATAGCTGGTGGGATTAACACCCTTGCAGGTAACGGTAGCGCCATAACACTCACCATACTAACCGAGGTGCTAGGCTTACCTCCTAATGTAGCAAACGGCACAAACAGAATAGGCATTTTTACACAGTGTGCAGCAACCTCGTGGGTTTTTCACAAAAACGGGAGGCTTAACATCGCTCGTCATAAAAAGTACATCATTCCCATTTTTATAGGCGCGGTTGCGGGAGGGTTGCTTGCTATAAATGTAAGTAATGAGCAGTTTAGAGCTGTGTTTAAATTTATGATGCTCTTTATGCTTGTTGCTGTACTCGTAAGACCTAAACGCTGGTTACGAGAGACAGACCTTGAGTTTAGACCTAAGTGGTATATCTACATTCCGTTATTATTTGCACTAGGCTTTTATGGAGGGTTTATACAGATGGGGATGGGAGTCTTCTTTCTTATTATTATGGTGCTGGGTATGCGTATGAATATCATAGAAAGTAATGCGCTTAAAGGGTTTGTCATAGGTCTCTATACGTTACTAGTGATAGGCCTCTTTCATTATCAAGGTCTTATTGACTGGAAACTAGGGTTTATTATGGCTGTGGGACAAACCATAGGAGGTTTTCTCACCGCTCGCTTTGCCACAAAGTATAAGGGAGCAGATAAGGTGGCTTACTATGTTTTAATAATAGTGCTCATAGCAGCTATTGCAAAATTATTTTTATTTTAAGTGTCCGCTTTCGCGAAAGCGTGATACCCACTCACATTATCAAAAAAAAACTATTTATATGAAAAATCTCTATCTAGCAGCACTCACTTTTATGTCCATTATAGTAATAGGATGTGGAGAGCAAGGTCAAACAGAAAAGCAAGAAGAGATGCAGCCCAAAAAGTTGCGTGCACTCGTAATAGATGGTCAGAATAATCACGGAGTATGGCCTAAAACTTCGGTGATGATGAAATCTTACTTTGAAGAAACAGGCCTATTTATAGTAGACCTTCATCGTGCAAAATACTTGTATCAAGGGCCACACCACGGCACTGTAGATGGTATTAATCACGATAGTATAACAAAGCTGGTAGATCTATATAGATGGGAAGATTATAGAGTACATACCTCTACAGACACCATTACGCCAGACGCTAGTTTTAATCCACAATTTAATAAGTATGATGTGGTTATTTCAAATTTTGGGATGGACTCAAGCGAGTGGACAGATGAGGTAAAATCTAATTTTGAGCAGTATATGGCAAGCGGTGGAGGACTGGTAGTTGTACACGCGGCAAATAATTCCTTTGGAGACTGGGAGGCATATAACAAGATGATAGGTGTAGGTGGCTGGGGTCATCGTGACCTTACCAAAGGAAAACAGATCTATTATAATGAAAATGATGAGCAAGTTATTGCTCCTGTAAACGGTGAGGAATCTTCTCACGGTCCAGAGGTTGAGTTTTTAATTACGACCAGAGCACCAGAGCATCCTATTATGAAAGATCTACCTGCGGAGTGGTTACATACTAAAGACGAGTTATATGACCGCTTGCGTGGTCCGGCCGAGAATGTAACGGTGCTAGCTACTGCATACTCAGATGTAGAAGGTAATGCGCAACCGTGGGCACCAGAAAATAAGGGGTCTGGGCGTTCAGAGCCGTTACTTATGACTATAAACTATAAGGAGGGTCGCGTGTTTCATACAGCGCTAGGACATATGGATTACTCTATGGAGGGTGTTGGGTTTATTACAACACTACAAAGAGGAGCAGAGTGGGCAGCTACAGGGAAGGTAACCCAAGAGGCGCCAAAAGATTTTCCAACAAAAAAGAGCGCAAAAATGCGCTCTTATAATTCTTTATAAAAATGTAATTAAGCAGCAAGTCTACCCTTAATACGTTTCTCTATTTTTTTCTTTTTTACCGTAAGACGTTTCATAACCTCCATAAGGTGGCTATCTTTTGTTTTTTTGTAAATCTCGTTTATGGCAAGAATGAGTTTCTTTCCTTCTCTAGAAGCGGCAACCCTGTCGCTTGTAGACATATGACTCATTGTTCTATTTTCATAAACTTCAGCTTGTTGTAAGAGGTCCATAACTAATTTGTTTAATTTTTGGTTAAATTAATTAAACATTGTTTATTTAGCTAGAAATTAATGGCATTTATGATTATTTTATGATTTAAAAGCCTTATATGCAAGTCAAACCAAAAGCATTGTTAAAATTCTTTAAACCTGTTGTCTAGCAAGAAGTCGTTATCTGTAAGTGTTTTAAGAAAAGTAATGATTTTTTCTTTTTCATCTTGGGTAATATCTAGGCCTAGCGTGCCATCTGGGCGCACTAGAAGTGGGTCTAGATTATCACTAGCAGTAACACCATTCGTATAAAAGTCTAGTACATCTTGTAGTGACTGCAATCTACCATCGTGCATATATGGAAAGGTGATCTCTATATTACGTAAACTGGGTACTTTAAACTTTCTATTATCTTCTGGCAACCCAGTAACACGCTCCCTGCCTATATCATTAAATGCTGGGTCTATGGCTAGTCCATTATTGCGATATGTCTGGTCTGTTTGCAAGGTGCCTGCGTGACAGCTAGCACACTTAGCATCAAAGAGAATACGACCCGCATCTTCATCTGGGGTAAGTGTGACGGCCTCACCACGTTCCCACTTGTCATATTTTGAGTTTGCACTTATCATCATCACTATAAATTGTGATAATGCCTTAAATGTGCGCTCTGTAGTAATCTCTTGGTCACCAAAAGCATTTGCATATAACTGCGGATAGTTGTCATCATCACGCAGTTTATTAAGCACATTAGAGATGGTTTCGTTCATTTCCTTTTCTGCAGTTATGGGGATAATAAATTGCGAGTCTAAAAACGTTGCGGCACCATCCCAAGTAAAGTCTGCCATAAATGCTAGGTTATGTAACGGCTGTGCATTGCGACTACCTATTTGCCCATCTACACCGTGACTGGTGATATGTGTATGATGGGTAAATGCAAACTCTTGTATGTGACAAAAACCACAAGAAACAACTCCATCTGAAGCGAGCCTGCCGTCAAAAAATAGTCTTTTACCCAGCTCAAAGCCTTGCTCTGTAGGTGGATTTTGGGTAACGTCATACGTACTCTCCGGAAAATTAGAAGGGATCTCAAAATTAAGCGCAGGATTTGGTAACGGCGTGTAGCCATCATCTGTCATTACGCTAGTGTCATCTGTGCCTTCTGTAGAGCAGGAGATTGAGATGAAAAGCAGTATGTATAATAGTTGTTTCATTTATTCTATACTAAATGCTGTACGTACATTTTCGGCAATTTTTGGAGCATTTTCTGGGTCTACTTGTATATCATCTTTGGCTACAAGAGACATTGTATTTGTGCTGTCAAAAATCTTAGCCACATCAAAATTAATAATTTGAGTTGTGGTGGATGATGCGGTTACCGCTTTCGCGAAAGCGAGATTAATTTCCTTATAATTATCCAGATTAGCACCGTGACTCCCTACGTGATAAGTAAACGGGTTTGCATCATCTGTATCTACTGTGGTTGAATAAGTACCTTCAAATTTTAAAAATTTATATCCTGCAGACCACGTCCATAACATACCAGCCTCCTCTGCGGTAGGAATAAAGTTTACAGAGCCAGACTCAATAGGGTAGCGTGTAGGGTCTACACCAAAACCAAAGTTTATACCCGTATAGTCACCTACTGGGATGCTATCTAGTAGCGCCGTTTTTATACCTGCCTCGTTTATGATAAAGTAACTTTTATCTACCGGTATCGTATGGACGGTGTTATCTGACCTTGTAAGCTGTATGTTTGAAATAATATACTTTAGTTCTGAAACGCTGTACCCTTCGCCACTTAGGTTTGCATACGTTTGCGTGTTGAGTGTGAGTGGAGATGACGCAACGGTGTTCTCAAAGGCTAGGTTTAATGATCCATAAGCCGTACCCATATCATCATTATCTTCATTGCACGACAGCAAGAGGAGTGCGATTGTACATAAAGCGATTATCTGTTTCATAATATGATTTAGTTAAGTCTTATAATTACGGCATCTGTTGCTCCTTTTGAGGCAACTAGGGGTCCACTTGTGCTATCTGTGTCTCCAGCAATAATTAATGTTCCATCTGTAGTGGCGGTGATGCCATAGCCAAAATCTTGACCATTACCGCCAAAGGATTGTTGCTTAATCAACTCGCCGTCTTGATCTACAGAGACTACCCAGATATCGTTCTGGCCATTGTTAGTCGTTACCTGTCCATCTAGGCTACGCGAGGCACCCGTTATAGCATATCCATCTGGCGTTTGTGTGATACTGCGAGTGGTTTCAAAATTGGACCCGCCTAGTGTTTTCTCCCAGAGTAGTTCTCCCTGGTCGCTTAGTTTTACTAGCCATACATCTGCGCTTCCGCGAAAGTTTGTTACATCTCCATCACTACTTCTCGTATCTCCGGCTAGTAGGTAGGCTCCATCTGGTGTGGTGGTAGCTGTATATGCAATTTCTATCTGGCTTCCTCCTAGCGATCGCTCCCAGAGTAAATCTCCGCTAGCACTAAGCCTCACTGCCCAGAAGTCATAACTTCCTTGCGAGTCTGATATGTCAAAGTCGTTACTCTCTGAGTTACCTACCATAAGTATCCCGCCATCTGGTGCTTGTAAAGCCTCATATGATCTATCGTTATTTGTGCCTCCATAATACCTTCTCCACACTAGGTTACCGTTTGCGTCCAGTTTATGACCCCAAAACTCTCCTACGCCGTGTAGCGTAGCACGCGTATTATCGTTTGTGTTATTTGGGTCTTGTAAACCGTCATTACCTTCTCCTTGAGATGCTGTTACGTCTAGAAACCCTGAGGTAAAGAAGCCACCATCTGTAGTCTGTATGAGTCCATATGCCTGATCTGAACCCGAAAAGCCATAGCTCTTCTGCCAGAGTATATTTCCTTGTGCATCAAGTTTTGCAATCCAGTGATCATAAAAACCTGCATTTTCTGTCATATCACCATCGCTGCTCTCGCTGTAGCCTAGTATGGCATATCCTCCATCTGTGGTTGTAATTACTTTTGTGCCTCGGCTATCCTCACTGCCGCCATAAGTTTTTGACCACTCTATGGCACCATCTTGATCTGCCTTAACAAGCCACAGTTTATTAATCTGGCTGTCATTATCTGTCACGTCACCATCTACACTTTGTGTATGGCCTAAAGCAGCAAACCCTCCATCTGGAGTCACTGTAATGGCTTGAAAGGTATCAACCTGGCTTCCGCCATAAATGCTTGTGTATTGCACGGTAAAACCTTCTTCTGGAGTGACG
This sequence comes from Dokdonia donghaensis DSW-1, assembly GCF_001653755.1. Lineage (GTDB taxonomy): Bacteria > Bacteroidota > Bacteroidia > Flavobacteriales > Flavobacteriaceae > Dokdonia > Dokdonia donghaensis. Next base: position 1,125,600 of record NZ_CP015125.1, read on the forward strand.
GTATCGTCTGTGTTTACTACATCATCTGTTATCGTGATATCGTCTGTAAGAAGTTCTTCATCATCTTTACAAGCAATGGCAAGGATGAGGAGTATACAAAGGGAATAAGTACGCTTTCGCGAAAGCGTAAACCACATCATATTTATAAATTTATTTTTTTTCATAATTAAGTGCCAGATTTACGAATGATAAAGAGGCCCCGAGAGATATCTGAAATGATAATGTTACCACTATCAAAATAAGGGTAAACACTCCAAGCCCCACTAAACTCTGTAGCATCATTTTCTGGGTGTGTGTCAAAAGAACCAATATCTGTTATACTCTCGAGACTACTGCCGCTTATATCTGCAATGCGTAGCCCTGCGGTGTAATTAGTTAAGTATAAATCAAAATCTTTTACATAAAGATTGTGGTCTATGGCCTGTGTAGGGCCAAAATATGGACCGGTGTAAACGGGGTTGTCTAGATCTGTAAGATCAAATACGAGTGTTCTTGAGTTGAATCCGAATTCGGTTTCATCAAACTCATCATTTGCATAGTAAATTGTATGGCTCTCATCAAACCAGCCTTGATGTATGTAGCCTACATTATCTTGATTTACGGTGGCGATAAGTTGTGGGTTATCTTTATCTGTCACATCTGCTATGACTACAACATCTTCATTACTGGCGAGTAAAATCTCTCGCCCTACATAATCTATATCTGGACCGTTGTAAGTCACTACTTGGGCGTCGTGTGTATAACCAGATCCTTCATAACCCCCTGCTGCAGTAGGACTCGTGGGTGTACTTATATCTATAAAATGAGGACCTCCTAAAAATGTTTCTGTACCTACAACATATGCAAAACCTGAATCTTCATTTATAACAATATTATGGGCGTTGCCTATGTCTGTGTATAGTGCATCTGCATCAAAGGTTATGGGTGTGTTTTGTGCATTACGCAATCTTGTGAGGTCAAAAACTTGCATCCCGTGGTTTGCTGCCTCACTCACAATAAATGCGTGGTCATTATACACCTTAATATCTCTCCATCTTGAGTTTATAGATGCCGTAGGGAGTTTACCTATAATGGTAGGGTTTTGAGCATTTGTTATATCTATAAAAATGGTGCTCACCTGGCCTCCTAGAATAGCATATTCTCGTGATGTTGTAGCATCTGTCCAGCCCCAGATGTCATTAAAGCCTGGTTCTCCTATAGTCTCTCGTGATAGATGCGACATAAGATCATAGTTTGCACAAGGGTAGATATCTGCCATTCCATTATCGCAGGGTGTGCGTACAAGTATATCTGTAACTACTTGTTCTGGTGTGGTAGGCTCTTCGGGTACTGGTAACCCTGTAGCATCATCATCTTTACAAGAGAGAACGAGAAGTGCTAGAATGAGTATGTAAGAGGTTATCTTCATTGTACAATTAGTCGTGTAGTGCTGTGTTCTGTTTTTACAAAGTAAACACCTTTATTTAATTCTCTAACAGATATGGTGCCATCCTCAAGGAGTGTCTTTGCAATAACTATTTGTCCAAGAACATTGTAAATCTTTACATCGCCTATAGTTTTATTACTAGAAAGATGTACTTCATCTATTGCAGGATTTGGGTATATGGCTACCGAGATATCTTGGTTATCTATATCATTAACGCCTAGAGAGCTGTTTTGTTTTACAAGAAAAAAACCACCGCCTCCACTTAGCACGATGTTACCACTCTCAAAATAAGGATATACATTCCAAAGTCCGCCACCAAATCCCGCCGAATCATTTGCAGGATAAGTGTCAAAGAAGCCCATCTCTTCTATACTACCATTTTCTATACCTGAAATATTGATAAGTCTCATCCCTGCACGATAGTTTGATAAATAAAAAAGATCACCTAGTACATAGCCGTTGTGGTCTATTGCCTCAGTGGGGCCTTCATACTCAAAAGACAATACAGGGTTGTCAAGATCATTAAAGTCAAAAACAATAGTTCTAGTGTTAAAACCAAAGTCTATTTCATCTGTTTCATCACCTAGTAAAAAGTATCTTTGGTCTTCTGTAAACCAGCCTTGATGTGTATAGCCTATAGTAGGGTAGGTAATTGTTGAAATCTCAACGGGATTAGCTTTATCTGTTATATCTACAAGTGCGACAATATTTGCATTGCTTCCTATAAGTATTTCTCTACCTGTATAATCTGTGTCTGGACCGCTATAAGTTACTACCTGTGCATCGTGACTGTAATTGTTAAGCCCATAACCTCCAGCTGCCGTAGGATTTGTGGGGTCAGAAATATCTATGAAATGAGGTCCTCCGTTAAAGGTTTGTGTACCCACGGCATATGCATATCCGCTCTCAGGATTGATTACAATATTATGTGCATTACCAAAGCCATCATAGTGAGCGTCTTCTGTAAAAGTTACAGGAGTAGCAGTTATGTCTGTAAGTCTTGTGAGGTCAAAAACTTGCATACCGTGGCCATTTGCTTCACTTACTATATAAGCGTGATTTTCATAAACCTTAATATCTCTCCATACACTTTCTGTAGTGTGCGTAGGCAAAGTACCTATAAGAACAATTTCATTTGGGTTTGATATATCTACAAAAGCAGTACCGTTGCGTAAGCCTATTATGGCGTACTCTTTACCATCATCTGGATTAGTCCATCCCCAGCTGTCATTTACAAATGTAGTGTTGAGGTCTGCCTCAGAAAGTCTGTCTTGAAGATCAAAACCAAAACAAGGAAACTCACCCGCCATTCCATTCTCACAAGGTGTTTGACTAGATAATAGCGTTACCTGAAAAAGTGTAAAAAGAATTGCAAGTAGAATGTTTAGAGTAATTTGTAATCTCATAGGTGGAGGATTAGAATAGATAAATATACTAATGCAACAAGTGAGATGAGTAATTCCCTACAAAGGATTACTCTATTTAACACTTACCTAGCTGTCAAATTAGTTTTTATTGATCTTTAGAAATAGGTTTGATTATCTTTGCGGCTATGTTAGAAGATAAAAATCAAGAGCGCACATCATTATCAGAATTAGGTGAGTTTGGACTTATAGATCACCTTACTAAACACTTTAAAATACACCATACATCTACTGTAAAAGGTGTTGGTGATGATGCTGCAATTCTCAATTTTTCAAATGAGCAGGTTGTGGTTACTACAGATTTGCTTATAGAAGGGGTGCATTTTGATCTAAGCTATGTGCCTTTAAAACACCTTGGGTACAAAGCAGTAATGGTAAATCTATCTGATGTATATGCGATGAATGCAGAAGCTACACAGATAACCGTATCAATAGCAGTTTCTAATAGATTTCCCCTAGAGGCAATAGAGGAGTTATATGCAGGTATACAAACTGCGTGTAATAATTATAAGGTAGACCTTGTGGGAGGAGATACAACCTCGTCTAATGTAGGTCTCGTTATAAGTGTTACTGCTCTAGGAAAAGCAATACCTGAGGAAATTACTAAGCGATCTACCGCAAAGGCTGGTGATTTACTTGTAGTATCTGGAGATGTAGGAGCAGCATATATGGGGCTGCAAATCTTAGAAAGAGAGAAAGCTGTTTTTAAAGTAAACCCAAGTAGCCAGCCAGACCTTGAGCAATATAGTTATCTTATAGAAAGACAACTTAAGCCAGAAGCACGTAAGGATGTAAAATCTATCTTACAATCCCTAGAAGTACTGCCTACATCAATGATAGATGTGAGTGATGGCTTGTCATCAGAGATATTGCACATCTGTAAAAATTCAGGTGTTGGATGTAATCTGTATGAGGATAAGATTCCGTTAGATCCACAAGTGATAAGTAGCTGTGAAGAGTTTGAACTTGATAGCACAACCATCGCACTAAGTGGTGGAGAAGATTATGAGTTGCTGTTTACTATTAAACAGGAAGACTTTCCAAAAATTAAGGCAAACCCTAATTTTTCAATCATAGGTCATATGACCGAAGAAAAAGAAGGAGCTCACCTTATAACAAGAGCAAATACTAAGATACCTCTTATAGCTCGTGGTTGGAATGCACTTTCTAGCGAAGACTAGGAAGTACGTGACATTTTAGTGATGTAAAAATTTTCGTACACCTCGTTAATGCGACGCATTTTTGGGGTAAGTGGGGTGTAGTGACCGTAACCATCTAGCGTATATTGTTTCTTGCAGTGCGTGCACTCAAATTCTTTTAAATGTGACTGGTAACGCTTTGTAAGACGATACTTGTGTCCGAAAATTTTGCAAGCAACAGCGGCTAGTTGATTTCTTTTAGGTTGTAGGGGGGTAAGTTCTATGGATTTCATTTATTATGATTTGGGATAACAAAGTAAATAAATATCTGTGAAATACACAAATTTACCGACCAAAAGCACTAAAATTAATTTATATGTTAAAGTGTTTTAACTATTTACAAGTAGTGAAAGTATAAAATGCCTTATTAGTTTTTACCTACTTTAGGTCTAATCCCGACTTGAAGATGTTGTTACAAATTCTTCCAGAAGCTGCGCCACTAGTTCTGTGTGTGAGATATGAGACATATGGCCGCTATCTATGATTTTAAAAAATGCTATGTCTTTTTCAAAGTGATCTTTATGAGTTTCTGCATTTATAATCCAGTCTGTAGCTCCTAGTATCATTCCTTGTGCAAAGGGAGCTTTTTTCCAGAAAGTGCTGAGGTCCTCACGTACTTGCATTCCACTATTTGCTGCAATATATCCTTGTACAGGAGTTTTTAACGCGTGATCTAGGGCTTCACTTATTTGATCGTGGTTGTTTGCTTTTGTCTTGGGATCAAAAAGATTTGTAAAAGACATACGTACTAGCTGCTCGTACTGTGTTTTTGCCATCTTATTTGCCCTTGTGCGCAATGCTACGCGCTCATCGTCATCTGGTAGTGGTGTTGAGTTAAGTAAACATAGTGATGTGATACGTTCTGGTTGCGCTTTCGCGAAAGCGAGACCCACATAACCACCCATAGAGTGGCCTACTAGATGCATTTTTTTGATTGCTAGAGTGTTAGCCACTGTTTGTACAGCGGCCGCCATATCTTCCATAGTGTGGACATACCCAGTATTACCAGAAGCGCCGTGTCCCAAAAGGTCAATACAAATGACTCTATGTCGTGATGCAAGTTTACTTTGTATAGCGTCCCACATAGTATGGTTTTCAAGAAAACCGTGAAGCAAAATAATAGGTGTGCCAGATCCTGTATCTGTATAAAAAATGGAAGCACCTTTGTGGTTAATGGTCATTAGTTCTATATTGGAGGGCAAATATCAAGCAACCTATGAGAATGACCAAACAAACCTTCATTACAGCCTTTGCACTGTTCTCTCTTTTTTTTGGCGCAGGTAACTTAATTTTACCTCCATTCTTAGGCTATAATGCCGGGAGCTCTTGGTGGTTAGTACTTTTAGGTTTTATTGTATCTGCAGTTGTGATACCTATACTCGCCATCTACGGGCACGCTAGATTGCAAGGTACAATGCTAGACTTTGCAAAAAAGGTATCGCCACTATTTGCTTTATTATATGGTATAATTGTTTACGCAATCTCTATTGCACTGCCAGCACCTCGCACTGCCTCTGTAACCTATGAGATGGCTATACAACCATATTTTGATATCTCTAGTTTAATTTTAAGCAGCCTCTATTTTACCCTTGTTTTACTTTTTGTGCTCAATAGGTCAAATATGATGGACATTGTAGGTAAGTACCTCACACCAGCCATATTAATTATACTAGCTTTGGTGATAGGTATAGGACTCTTTGCAGAGTATGAGCCTATGCGTGCTTCTATTTTTGACAATACAATTACAAGCGGTATACTTGAAGGTTATCAAACTTTTGATGCTATAGGAGGTGTTGTGGTAGGAGGTGTAATTGTCATATCATTAGGATTTAAAAATAGCACCCCTGTAGAAAATAAGAGAATCATCACACAAGGAGGAATCATTGCTGGCTTAGGGTTGTTGTTTATTTACGGCGGCCTTATCTACTTAGGTGCTTTGCGCAGTGGTGGTCCAGAAATCACAGATCGCACGGCTTTATTATCTTTGCTTAGTGTAGATACACTAGGAGATGTAGGTAGCAGAGTGCTTTCGGTATTAGTTAGTCTTGCCTGTTTTACAACGGCAGTGGGTATTGTCACGGGTACATCAGACTTTGTAAAAGGTATTTTTAATAACTCACAACTTGCATATAACATAACTGCGGTATTGGGTTGTGTGCTGGGTGTGGTAATGGGACAGCTAGATGTAATGTCTATTATAGCCGTAGCCGTACCTGCACTTATGTTTATTTACCCTATAACCATTGTGTTGATTATACTCAATGCCTTACCAGATAAGTGGACAACGGTACTTGTATTTAGGTCTGTAGTGATTGCGACTATTTTATTTAGCGCGCCAGATTTCTGGGCATCACTAGGCTATAGTGAGCAAATGAAGGGTATACAAGAATTTATACCCCTAGGCACGGTAAGCTTAGGCTGGTTAATGCCAGCTGTGATAACACTTATTGCGGTAAATGTTTTTACGCTTTCGCGAAAGCGTACTACTTAAGATTGTAATTTTTTAATGGCAGAAAATGCTCTGTCTACAAGCTCATCTTCTACCAGAATTATAAATTCATTTGTAGTTGAAATTACCTCTTGAAGCGATATACCTTCCCAAGCAAGGCGTTTAAAAATCTGATAATATAAGCCAGCAACAGCTGTGTTACCTTGCGGCAATCGTATACTTATAGCCGAAAGGTTGCCTTGAAAATTGAGTATGTTTTCTGTTTTAAAGTGATCTCTTATGTGCGCCTCCTCACTAGCAGAGCTTATAAGTGTGCTCTCGTGTATACCGCGTGTAAAGGTGTAAAAAACTTGCTGGTTTGTAGCGATGGTACTAAGTATCTGAGCGTGGTTTTGAATGAGAGTTCCAGAGTTTTGAAATGTAAAAACGATTAGTTTTGAGCGTACCGTGATATCACCTAGTCCATTAAGGACCTCCTTGAGTCGCAATGATTTTTGAGTATCTGTAGGAGAAGCATATCGTCTCAACGCCATAAGTATAGCGCCGTCTTTTACAGGCTTTTTAAGCATCTTAGATACTAGCGGATTTAAGTTTTCGGCCAGTGCTGCATAGTTTATTATCTTTTGAGATAATGCTTCTTCTAGGTAGGGCTGCTTTGCAATAATGGCCGCTACGCAATCTGATATTGTATTCAAATCGTTATATAATTAACATTTTGTTCAAAATTAGTCTATTTTCTTCATTTATGCGGTTAGAATGAGTAACAGAAATACATTTGTATAAAAATGTAACCTATGCAAGTATTAAAATTTGGAGGAACCTCAGTAGGATCTATAGAAAATATGGTGTCTGTACGTCATATCATAGACTCACCACAACCTAAGATTGTTGTACTATCTGCAATGTCTGGTACTACAAATGCTCTTGTTGCTATTGCAGCTGCAGCACGAGAAGGTGACGTAGCTACAGCACATAAAACAAGAGGAGAATTACAATCTAGATATGATGATGTTATTGAGCAATTGTTTACAGATAAACATATTAAATCTCTGGTTATAGGATATGTAGATGAGGTGTTTGCAGAGGTAGAGAGAATCACGGTAGAGAAGGAAATCACCTTGCAAATGGAAGAAGCTATTGTCGCTCAAGGTGAGTTGCTGTCTACATTTATATTTTGTCACTTTTTACAACAAGAAGGTCTTAGTGCTGCTTTATTACCAGCATTAGAGTTTATGAGAATAGATAAGGATAATGAGCCAGACCAGTTTTATATACGTCAGAATCTTGACCGCGTGATAGAAAACGCGGGTCAGCATACCATTTACATCACTCAAGGCTTTATATGTCGCAACTATAGTGGTGAGATATCAAACCTACAACGAGGAGGAAGCGATTATACAGCAACCATTGTAGGTGCTGCAATTGAGTCTAGCGAGGTGCAAATCTGGACAGATATAGATGGTTTTCATAATAACGACCCGAGGTTTGTAGAGGAGACAAAAGCAATAGGTGCCCTTTGTTATGATGAGGCGGCAGAGCTCGCTTACTTTGGCGCAAAAATATTACACCCCCAGACTGTACAACCCTTGCGAGAGGCGCGCATCCCTTTACGTTTAAAAAATACAATGGAGCCAGATGCTTCTGGAACCGTAATTACTCACAGGTCACAAGGTGAAGGAATCAAAGCTATAGCTGCCAAAGATGGTATAACCGCACTTAAAATAAAGTCGAGTAAAATGTTACTCGCACACGGTTTTTTAAGCAAAGTGTTTGACGTATTTGCACGCTACGAGACCTCTATAGATATGATTACCACATCAGAAATTGCAGTGTCACTTACTATAGATGATACGAGTAATCTTGATGCCATACTAACCGAGCTTGTACAATTCTCACAAGTTGTGGTAGATGACAAGCAAAGTATTATCTGTCTAGTGGGTAATGCGGTAAACCGTCATCCAGATACGCATAAACTTTTTCAAGTACTGCAAGATGTGCAAGTGCGTATGATTTCCTTTGGAGGGAGTGATCACAACATATCTATACTTGTGGCAACCGAAGATAAAAAACGAGCACTTTCTTTATTACAAGAGTATATGTTTGCAACCCCAGTTGCTTAATTAGAGAATCTAATTAAAACAAAAGCCCATCATTTTTAAAAATGATGGGCTTTTATATGATGTCACTAGATTGTCTAGCTATTCATAAGATCTTCTATTTCTTCTACCGTGATAGGGATATCACGCATAAGGTTAGAGGGTGCGCCAGTTTCTTGTATAACTACATCATCCTCTAGTCTAATCCCAAAACCTTCATCTGGAATATAAATACCGGGCTCTACAGTAAAGACTTGGTTTGCCTGCATAGGTTCGTGTAGTAAGCCATAATCGTGGGTGTCAAGGCCTATGTGGTGAGAAGTACCGTGCATAAAGTACTTCTTGAATGCTGGCCACTCTGGATTCTCATTTTGCACATCTGCCTTGTCTAGTAGTCCTAAACCTAGTAACTCAGAAGTCATAATCTTACCTACCTCTACGTGGTATTGCTCCCATAAAGTTCCTGGTACGAGAAGTTTTGTGGCCTCGTCTTTTACTTTTAATACCGCATTGTAAACAGCTTTTTGTCTATCTGTAAAACGACCACTCACTGGTATGGTGCGGGTCATATCACTAGAGTAATTTGCATACTCTGCACCTACATCCATAAGGATGAGGTCTCCAGCTTTACATTGCTGGTTGTTTTCTATATAGTGAAGTACGTTTGCATTATTACCAGAAGCAATAATAGGTGTGTAGGCAAACTTTTTAGAACGGTTTCTTAAAAACTCGTGTATATATTCTGCCTCAATTTCATACTCCCATACCCCAGGTTTTACAAACCCAAGCACACGACGGAAACCTTTATTTGTAATATCACAAGCCTTTTGCATAAGGTCTAGCTCTATTTGATCTTTTACAGAGCGCAGGCGTTGTAAGATAGGGTTGCTCTTTGCTACACTGTGAGCAGGATACTTTGCTTTCCACCATTTTGTAAAGCGGTCTTCACGTGTCTCGGTCTCAACACTTGCTCTGTAGTGCTCATTAGTATTTACATATACCGTATCTGCATAGGTCATAAGTTCTGAAAATACTTTTTCTAGGTCTTGCAGCCAGAGTACCGTTTTAACTCCAGAAGTAGCTGTCGCTTTTTCTTTGGTAAGTTTTTCACCTTCCCAGACAGCAATATGATCATTTGTTTCTCTTACAAAAAGAATCTCGCGGTACTTCTCTTTTGGACAGTCCGGGAACATAACAAGTACAGACTCTTCTTGGTCTACACCACTTAGGTAAAAAATATCACGGTGTTGCTCAAAAGGGAGTGTACTATCTGCACTCACGGGGTAAATGTCATTACTATTAAAAACGGCTAGACTATTTGGCTTCATTTGTGCCATAAAGTTTTTGCGGTTTTTTATAAAAAGTGCGTTGTCTATAAGGTCGTATTTCATTGTAACTCTTGATTAGAATGTAAAAATACGAATTTGGGTACGCTTTCGCGAAAGCGTAACAACTCATAACCCCAAAAAAGAACTCACACGTGTTAAACTAAATCCAAAAGTTTTCTTAAAATAAGTCCTTTGCGTATTTTCATTGCCTTATAAAATCCAAACCAAATGAACATACGTTACTTTCTAGCATCTGGAGCGCTGCTTTTTGCGCTTGCAAATGGAAACTCACAGCAAGCTGCATCTACAATGCAACAACAAGAGCAGGCTGTTAAAGAAAAAATGCTAGCAGCTCAAAATAGTCTTGTAAAAAATATCCCTTTTGAAAACATAGGTCCTTCTATTATGAGTGGCCGTGTGGTAGATCTAGCCATAAACCCAGATATGCCATCAGAGTTTTATGTAGGTTATGCTTCTGGAGGTTTGTGGTATACTAATAATAATGGGACCACATTTACCCCAGTGATGGATAATGCTCCTACTCAAAACGTAGGAGAAGTAACAGTACACTGGCCTAGTAATACTATCTGGGTAGGTACGGGAGAAAATAATGCATCCCGCTCTAGTTATGCAGGGATAGGCCTTCTCAAATCTACAGATGGTGGTAAGACTTGGAAAAATATGGGTCTTACAGACTCCCACCATATAGGACGTATTCTTATTAATCCAGAAAATCCAGATGAGGTTGTGGTAGGTGCTGTAGGGCACTTGTACTCAAAAAATGAAGAGCGTGGGGTTTATAAAACTACAGACGGTGGTCTCACCTGGAAAAAGACCCTGTATGTAGATGATGCCTCTGGTATCATTGATATAGATAATGATCCAAATAATTTTAACCTGATGTATGCCTCTTCTTGGGAGAAGGATAGAAAGGCGTGGAATTTTGAAGGCGCTGGTAGTGGCTCTGGTATTTACAAGAGTACAGATGCTGGTGACACTTGGACAAAGTTATACAGCTTTCCTGCTGGTAAGGGAGTAGGTCGTATAGGTCTTGCAGTGTATGATAAAAATACGGTATATGCTGTGCACGATAGCCAGTTTAGAAGAGAAGAAGGTAAGAAGCGACCACAAAAATCTGATGCTTTATACAAAGATGATTTTAAAACAATGAGTGTTGCTCAGTTTTTAAGCTTAGATAACAAACGACTCGATAACTTTTTAAAGTCTAATGGCTTTCAAGAAAAGTACAGAGCAGCAAACGTAAAGTCTATCGTAAGACAAGGTGATGCTGTACCTGCAGATATTGCAACCTACTTACAAACGGCAAACACACAGCTTTTTGATACACCTGTAGTAGGGGCAGAGGTATATAGATCTAATGATGGAGGGAAGACCTGGAAAAAAACACATAAAGGATACATAGATGCACTTTACTATAGTTACGGCTATTACTTTGGAGAGATTAATGTAAATCCATCAGATAAGGAAGATATCTATATTTACGGAGTGCCTATTGTGAAGTCTAAAGATGGAGGTAAAACCTTTACAAGCATAAGTGCAGAAAATGTACACTCAGATCATCACGCATTATGGATTAACCCAAAAAATGAAAATCACCTCATAAATGGTAACGACGGTGGTGTAAACATAAGTTATGATGATGGTGCAAACTGGATAAAGGCGAACGACCCTTCTGTCGGGCAATTTTACTACATACAGGTAGATAATCAAGAGCCTTACAACGTGTATGGCGGTCTTCAAGATAATGGTGTATGGGTTGCACCTAGCAATGCATCACAAGATAAATCTTGGTTGCAAAGAGGGCAGTACCCTTGGGAGATGATTATGGGAGGAGATGGTATGCAAGTGCAGGTAGATAATAGAGATGCCAATATTGTGTACACTGGATTTCAATTTGGTAGTTATTATCGTATTAACCGTGAGACGGGTGAAAACAAGAGATTTGATATCAAGCACGAGTTAGGAGAAACGCCTTATCGTTTTAACTGGCAGACGCCTATCTTACTAAGTAGTCATAACCAAGACATCTTATATCTGGGAGGTAACAAGTTAATGCGATCTATGAATCAAGGTGATGACTGGGTAGCTATAAGCCCAGATCTTACTAACGGTGGTAAGCCGGGTAACGTCGCTTACGGTACACTCGCTACAGTTTCAGAATCTCCGTTTGAGTTTGGACTTATTTATACAGGTAGTGATGATGGTAAGGTAAGTGTAACGACTAATGGCGGTGGCGACTGGAAAGATATTACAGGTACATTGCCAAAAGACTTATGGGTATCTCGCATTGTGGCAAGTGAGCATAAAAAAGAGCGTGTATATGTAACCCTTAACGGTTATAGATGGGATGATTTTAAAACCTACGTTTATGTTTCAGATAATTATGGGGAGACTTGGAAAGACATTTCGGCAAACATCCCTATGTCTCCGGTAAATGTTATTGTAGAAGACCCAGTAAAAGATAATATCGTTTATGTAGGTACAGATAATGGTGCTTATGTGAGTCTAGATGGTGGTAATTCTTATCACGCTTTCGCGAAAGCGGAATCTGGAGACGCCACAGCGCCATTACCAGCGGTAGCCGTACACGATATGAAAATTCAAAAGAAAGCAAACCATCTTTTGCTAGGAACCCACGGAAGAAGCATCTACAGAACAGATCTTAGTGCTATTCAAAACGTGTCTCTTAATAAAACGGCAGAGATTTTTGATATCGCCGAAGTTGAGCATAGCCGAAGATGGGGAACAAGCTGGAGTAATTGGTCTGATCCTTTTGAGCCATCTACGCCTGTAAGTTACTACACGAGCAACGCAGGTAAATACGAGTTAGTCGTAAAAAGTACAGAAGGAAAGGAGTTAAAGCGTATGGCTCTAAATCCAGCAGCGGGAATTAACCAAGTCTCGTATGACTTAACGATTACTGAAAAAGGAAAAAAATATCTTGAAAAAGCAGATAGTTCTCTCAATATTAAGAAAACTAAAAACGGAAAATATTATCTACCAAAAGGAACATATACTGTCGTTTTAGACGGTGGAGGAGGTAATACAGAAGTTGCAACTACCACGCTGTTAGTTGATTAGTAGCACTTTTAAAATCTTTTTTAGAACCCATTGCCTCGTAAGATGTAATGGGTTTTTTAATGTCTCGTAAGTCTTTTTCAAAAATTTTGAAAGTGTTTAATCATATATAGGTTTAGGTAGGAGGTGATTGTTAAATCTTGAACAGCTGCGTTAAGGTTTTTATAATGATTCTAAATAGCGAGAATACAAACGCTCTAAGGTTGCTAAAACAACGTTTGCGCCGTATTTTTGTTGGGATTATTCCAAACTAAAACTAAATGAGCGGATTATTAAAATCTTCAATAGGGCGTAAAGTAGCAATGGCACTTTCCGGACTTTTTCTTGTGATCTTTTTGACACAACACTTCGTGATCAACAGTACAGCTGTAATTGATCCAGATACGTTTAATGCTTGGTCCCACTTTATGGGTACAAACCCATTAGTACAGTTTGCATTGCAGCCTGTATTAATTTTTGGAGTGGTATTTCACTTTGTGATGGGCTTCGTGCTTGAAATACAAAACAGAAAAGCGCGTCCTATCAAGTATGCAAACTATAAAGGAGGAGAAGCAGCACCTTGGACTTCTCGTAATATGATTTTATCAGGACTGGTGATTCTTGCATTTTTAGGTCTTCACTTTTATGATTTCTGGATTCCAGAGATGATTCATAAATATGTTGAGTTTGCACCAGAAGATCCTACAAGATATTATGCAGAGACTGTGCATAAGTTTGAAAGCCCAGTGCGTGTAGCACTTTATGTAATATCATTTGTATTACTAGCACTACACTTATGGCACGGGTTTGCTTCTACTTTTCAGTCTGTAGGGTTTAATAATGCATACTCAAAAGGACTTTCAAAATTTGCAAAGGTTTGGGCAGTTGCAATTCCAGTAGGTTTTATACTTATTGCTGTGTACTTACACTTTAACCAAATCCCTCACTAAAAAATATAGCTATGGCATTAGATTCTAAAATACCTCAAGGACCACTAGCTGATAAGTGGACAAAACATAAAAATGACATTAATCTTGTAAACCCTGCAAACAAGCGTCTTATAGATGTAATCGTTGTAGGTACGGGTCTTGCCGGAGGATCTGCAGCCGCAACGCTTGCAGAGCTTGGGTATAACGTGAAAGCTTTTTGTTTTCAAGATTCACCTCGTCGTGCACACTCTATTGCTGCACAAGGAGGTATAAACGCCGCAAAAAACTATCAAGGAGATGGAGACTCAACATACCGTTTATTTTATGATACGGTAAAGGGTGGTGATTATCGCTCTAGAGAGTCTAACGTATACCGTCTTGCTGAGGTTTCGGCAAACATTATTGACCAGTGTGTCGCACAAGGAGTTCCTTTTGCACGTGATTATGGTGGACTATTAGATAACCGTTCTTTTGGAGGTGTGCTCGTAAGTCGTACTTTCTATGCAAAAGGTCAGACAGGACAACAATTATTACTAGGTGCTTACTCTGCGATGAACCGTCAGATAGGTCGTGGTAAGATTAAAATGTATAACCGTCACGAGATGCTAGACGTCGTAAAAGTAGACGGAAAAGCACGTGGTATTATAACACGTAACTTAATCACAGGTGAGATAGAACGTCACAGTGCGCACGCCGTTGTATTAGGAACTGGAGGATATGGTAACGTATTCTACCTTTCTACTAACGCGATGGGGTCTAACGTAACTGCCGCTTGGAAAGCTCACAAACGTGGTGCTTACTTTGCAAATCCTTGTTATACTCAAATACACCCTACGTGTATCCCAGTATCTGGTGATCACCAGTCTAAGCTTACCTTGATGTCTGAGTCATTACGTAATGATGGTCGTATATGGGTACCTGCAAAGAAAGAAGATGCAATCGCAATACGCGAGGGGCGTCTTAAGCCTACAGATCTTAAGGAAGAAGATAGAGATTACTACTTGGAGCGTCGTTACCCAGCATTTGGTAACCTTGTACCTCGTGATGTTGCCTCAAGAGCGGCAAAAGAGCGTTGCGATGCAGGCTTTGGAGTAAATAAAACAGGAGAGGCCGTTTACCTTGACTTTGCTTCGGCAATAGAGCGTTATGGTAAAGAGCAAGCATATGTACAACACCTTGATGCAAATGATAAGGCACTTGTAAAGAAACTTGGTCAAGAAGTTGTAAAAACAAAGTATGGTAACTTATTTCAGATGTACAACAAGATTGTAGATCAAGATCCATACAACACGCCTATGATGATTTACCCAGCGGTACACTATACAATGGGAGGTCTATGGGTAGATTATAACTTACAGACTACTGTAGAGGGGCTATATGCAATAGGTGAGGCAAACTTCTCAGACCACGGTGCAAACCGCTTAGGAGCTTCTGCACTTATGCAAGGTCTTGCAGATGGATACTTTGTATTACCATACACAATAGGTGACTACTTATCACACGATATACGTACGGGACCTATCTCTACAGATACTCCAGAGTTTGAAGAAGCAGAGCAAAACGTGCGTAAGCAGGTAGATGCACTTATTAATAATGAAGGATCTAAACCGGTAGATTATTTCCATAAAAAGCTTGGAAAGATTATGTGGAACAAATGTGGAATGTCTCGTAATGCGACAGACCTACAGAGCGCCATAGATGAGATCTCTGCATTACGTGATGAGTTCTATAAAGAAGTAAGAGTGCCAGGTACTCAAAATGAGTTTAACGAAGAGCTTGCAAAAGCGTTACGTGTGGCAGACTTTTTAGAGTTAGGAGAGCTATTTGCAAAAGATGCACTTACTCGTAATGAGTCTTGTGGAGGTCACTTTAGAGAAGAATCTGTAGAGCTAGACGGACCGCAAAAAGGAGAAGCACTACGTGATGATGAAAACTTCACATTCGTATCTGCTTGGGAATATAAAGGAGCGCCGAAAGATGCAGTATTGCATAAAGAAGAGCTTAACTATGAGAATATTGAAGTAAAACAAAGAAGTTATAAATAAGAAAGATATATGAAACTAACGTTAAAAATTTGGCGTCAAAAAAGCGCACAAGCTAAAGGACAAATGGTGACATACCCTATCGATGGTATCGATGGAGATATGTCTTTCTTAGAGATGATGGATGTGCTTAACAATAAGCTCATCAGTGAGGGAGAAGAGCCAGTAGTATTTGATCACGACTGTCGTGAGGGTATCTGTGGGTCTTGTTCTATGTTTATTAATGGAGAAGCACACGGACCAGATCGTCTTGTAACAACTTGTCAGCTACATATGCGCAAGTTTAAAGATGGTGAGACTATTACAATAGAGCCTTTCAGAGCAGATGGATTTCCAGTGATAAAAGATCTTATGGTAGATCGTTCGGCTTTTGATCGTATACAGCACGCTGGAGGATTTATTTCTGTAAACACTTCTGGTAATACACAAGATGCAAACTCAATTCCAATTGAAAAGGCAGATGCAGACGACGCTTTTGCTGCAGCAACTTGTATAGGTTGTGGTGCGTGTGTTGCAAGTTGTAAAAACGCCAGTGCAATGCTATTTGTATCTGCAAAGGTGAGCCAGTTTGCTTTATTACCACAAGGTCAAGTAGAGGCTACAGATCGTGTTCTTAATATGGTAAAACAAATGGACGAAGAAGGGTTTGGAAACTGTACAAACACAGGAGCTTGTGAGGTAGAGTGCCCTAAGGGAATTTCTCTTGAGAACATTGCACGTATGAATCGTGAGTACCTTTCTGCTAGTCTAAAAGGATAATATATAAGGTGTTATAGCCTAACAAATTATTGATATAAAAATCTCAAACTATATAGGTTTGAGATTTTTTTTTGCGCTTTCGCGAAAGCGAAATAAATACAACTCCTTGCATTTTAGGTGGTTGTGATTTAAAGCATATTTTAAAAAGGGGGCTTTTGACCCTAGTAGAAAAAGTTAGTAAAGACGATATTTGTAGTATAAGTAATCCCAATAAACACTTACCTATTTATGAAAATTACGATCATTATTATTGTTGTTATACTGCTTGCACTTGCTTTCATTTCTTAAAAAAAGGATTTATTAAGACTGCCTAGCAAAGTGTAATATGAGTTTTTATTGCTCATTTCATTAATTAAATAACCCTTAAAAGATTTTAAAAATTCCGTTCTTGAACGGAATTTTTTTTGTCATGATTCTTTTTAGTCAGACCTACAAATGGGTTCTGCAAATTCTTATTAAGACGTTATTAAAAACAGCTCTAAGCAAGCCTAAAACCCCTTGCTAGGCTAGTTTTGAACCGTTAAAATTATAATTGTTAATAAGATTTATTTTTGAGTTTAATTGTTTGAATATCAATATTTAACGTATTAATTTTTAGAAATTTTTATGAAAAGTAAAAATTAAGCTGTGTTGAAAACTTTGTGAATAACGACACTGTTAATTCTGAAACCTCCGGCTCTTTTTTCTTGATATTTGTTAGTCCCAAGTAGAAAGAAAAAGATTAATAGTTAAAAGAAAAAGTATGAGCTTCGTAGAACCAATCCTGGCAGAAAATAAAGATAGATTTGTAATATTTCCAATACAACACGACGATATTTGGGAGTGGTATAAAAAGTCTGAGGCTAGTTTTTGGACTGCAGAAGAGATAGATCTTCACCAAGATCTCGTAGACTGGAAAGGAAAACTTACAGAAGATGAACGTTACTTCATAAAACACATTCTCGCATTCTTTGCCGCATCAGATGGGATCGTAAATGAAAACCTTGCAGAAAACTTTGTAAACGAAGTACAATACTCTGAGGCAAAATTCTTCTACGGTTTCCAAATTATGATGGAAAACATACACTCAGAAACCTACTCATTACTTATCGACACCTACGTAAAAGACGAGGTAGAGAAGGACAAGCTTTTTAATGCACTTGAGAACTTTCCTGCAATTAAGAAAAAAGCAGACTGGGCTCTTAAATGGATAGACTCACCAAGCTTTGCAGAGCGTCTTATTGCATTTGCAGCGGTAGAGGGAATCTTTTTCTCAGGAGCATTTTGTTCTATATACTGGTTAAAAAAGAGAGGGCTTATGCCAGGACTTACATTCTCAAACGAGCTTATCTCTCGTGATGAGGGTGTACACTGTGACTTTGCTGTACACCTGCACAATCACCACCTTGTAAATAAAGTGCCAAAAGAGCGTATTACAGAGATTATTGTAAACGCACTAGATATAGAACGTGAGTTTATCACAGAGTCACTTCCGGTAAGTCTTATCGGGATGAATTCAAACTTAATGACACAGTACTTAGAGTATGTGACAGACCGTTTACTTACAGAGCTAGATTGTGAGAAAGTATACAATACGGCAAATCCATTTGACTTTATGGATATGATTTCACTTCAAGGTAAAACTAACTTCTTTGAGAAGCGAGTAGGAGAGTATCAAAAAGCAGGAGTTGTAAAAGATAAAGATGACTACGGTAGTGGTCAGTCTATAAGCTTTGATGCATCTTTCTAAAGCATTATAATAAATAATTAATAGGTGGAAGAGGTTTACTTTTCCGCTTTCGCGAAAGCGTAACAACACGCAATCGCCATAACAATAACCAATGGATACATTCTCCAAAAGAGACTGTCATCCCTAATTCTAACCGAATTCTCAAAAGGGGGAAACTTATGAGAATTCACAATATTTTAAGTGTATGTATGTAGTAAAAAGAGATGGCCGTCAGGAACCGGTTATGTTTGACAAAATCACCGCAAGGGTAAAGAAGTTATGTTACGAGCTAAGTGATTTTGTAGATCCGGTAAAGATCTCAATGCGTGTTATAGAAGGGTTGTACGACGGTGTTACTACAAGTGAGCTAGATAACCTTGCAGCAGAGACTGCAGCATCTATGACTACCAGTCACCCAGATTATGCAAAGCTTGCAGCACGTATCTCTGTATCAAACCTACATAAGAACACAAAGAAGTCATTTTCTGAAGTGATGACAGACCTTTATCAATACGTAAATCCACGTACTGGTAAGAAGGCACCTATGGTAGCAGACGAGGTGTATAAAGTTATTATGGATAACAAAGATGAGCTAGACTCAACAATTATCTATAACCGTGATTTTGGATATGATTACTTTGGTTTTAAAACACTTGAGCGTTCATACCTACTTAAGATTAATGGTCAGATAGCAGAGCGCCCTCAACATATGTTAATGCGTGTATCTATAGGGATTCACCTTAACGATCTAGAGGCAGCAAAGGAGACATATATGTTAATGTCTAAAAAATACTTTACACACGCTACACCTACATTATTTAACTCAGGTACACCTAAGCCTCAAATGTCATCTTGTTTCCTACTTACAATGAAGGATGATAGTATAGAGGGTATATATGATACACTTAAACAAACAGCAAAGATTTCTCAAAGCGCAGGAGGTATAGGATTATCTATACACAACATACGTGCAAAGGGAGCATACATAGGAGGTACTAATGGTACGTCTAACGGTATTGTGCCTATGCTTAAAGTGTTTAACGACACGGCACGTTATGTAGATCAAGGAGGAGGAAAACGTAAAGGTTCTTTTGCAATCTATATGGAGCCTTGGCACGCAGATATTTTTGACTTCTTAGATCTTAAGAAAAACCACGGAGCAGAAGAGATGAGAGCCCGTGATCTTTTTTATGCAATGTGGATCTCAGACTTGTTTATGAAACGAGTACAAGAGGATGGAAAGTGGACACTTATGTGTCCTAATGAATGTCCAGACCTTTTTAACGTACACGGTGAAGAGTTTGAAGCGCTTTACACAAAGTACGAACAAGAAGAAAGAGGTCGCAGGACTATAAAAGCACGTGAACTGTGGGAGAAAATTATGGAGTCTCAAATTGAGACAGGTACACCATATATGCTCTATAAGGATGCTGCAAACCGTAAGTCTAACCAGAAAAACCTTGGTACCATACGTTCTTCAAATTTATGTACAGAGATTCTTGAGTACACATCAGAAGACGAGGTGGCGGTATGTAACCTTGCATCTATAGCGTTGCCTATGTTTGTTAAGAATGGAGCTTTTGATCACGAAGAGCTTTATAAAATCACGGTACGTGCAACAAAGAACCTTAACAAGGTAATAGACCGTAATTACTACCCAGTAATTGAGGCAGAAAACTCTAATATGCGTCACCGTCCTATCGGACTTGGTGTGCAGGGTCTTGCAGATACATTTATAAAACTACGCTTACCTTTTACAAGTGACGAGGCTAAAAAGCTTAACCAAGAGATTTTTGAGACCCTATATTTTGCAGCGGTAACAGCTTCAAAAGATATGGCTAAGGTAGAAGGGCCTTACCAAAGTTTTGAAGGATCACCTATATCACAAGGAGAGTTCCAGTATAACCTATGGAATATTAAAGATGAGGAATTAAGTGGTCGTTGGGACTGGGCATCACTTCGTAAAGAAGTAATGGAGCACGGTGTGCGTAACTCGCTACTTGTAGCACCTATGCCTACAGCATCTACTTCTCAAATACTTGGTAATAACGAAGCTTTTGAACCTTATACGTCTAATATTTATACGCGTCGTGTACTGTCTGGAGAGTTTATTGTGGTAAACAAGCACCTACTAGAAGACCTTGTAGCACTTAACCTTTGGAATGATGATCTTAAAGCAGCTATTATGCGTGCAAATGGATCTATACAAGGGATAGATGTGATACCTGCAGACTTAAAAGAACTATATAAAACAGTATGGGAAATGTCTATGAAAGATATTATAGATATGTCTCGCCAGAGAGGGTACTTTATTGACCAGTCACAATCTCTTAACTTATTTATGGAAGGGGCAAACTTTGCAAAGCTTACCTCTATGCACTTCTACGCGTGGCAAAGCGGATTAAAAACAGGTATGTATTACCTCCGTACAAAATCTGCTGTAGATGCTAAGAAGTTTACACTTTCTGCAAAGAAAAAAGAAGTTCCGGTTACTGCACCTACAGCGCCAAAACAGCAAGTAGCGGCAAGAGCTGCACAAACGCTTACAGCAACTCAAGCACCAGCACCTATACCTGCTCCACAAGCAGAGATATCTAAGGTAGATGCTATTGCTCAACACGCACAAAATGTAGCAGATATGCAAGTGCAAATGAGCTTAGAAGAGCCTGCTCCTGCTTATGAAGCACAGCAAGCACAACTTAAAGAGCAAACTACTGCGCAGCAGCCTAACACAGCCCCTATGACGCCAGAAGAAATGAAGGCTATCATAGCACAAGCAAAAGCTGCCGAAGGTGATGACGATTGTTTAATGTGCGGTTCATAAACCGTCAAACATACCTAACCAAAAACGGCTCTCTATTTTATAGAGAGCCGTTTTTTATTTAAACAGTTTTAATTTTAGAATCCTAATACAAAATAGGTCGCTGCTACGGCGATTATAAGAATCACTAATGTGATAATTATAAACGTAGCTCCAAAACGAGTTTTCTTATTATCTTGAAGTAAATACTCTTCAGTTGGGTCTTCTTTATCCTTTATTATATCTGACATATATCTATTTTTTTTTGGTTAGATAACTAAGTTATGTGAAGAAAGGTCTATTAAGCCTGGCGTTAAGTATTATTAACAGCGGTTTTGACGTATCATTAACGTTTTTAGTGCTGTTACGCTTTCGCGAAAGCGTACTTATCTCCTATATAAAAAAAGCCCTATACGCGATGTATAGGGCTTTTTGTAAACTAAATTATGAGATTAAGATCTCTTATGCTCTGAATTATATAAATCAAGAAGATTTAGAATTTCTTCAATTAGGTCTTTTGTCTCTAGTAGTAAACCAAAGTAAAGAGTGGTATTTTTAGGAGAAGACTCCTCAGAGCGAGTGCGCTCTACTTGCTTTTGAATCTTATCTGTCACCTGGCCATAAAGCTCATCCTTCTTACCTAGAAGTGCCTCGATGCGCATATAGTTGCGATCATTAAAGGCAGTGGCTGTTTCTTGTAAGAACTCACTTAGCTTGTTATCTATCTCTTGTAGGTCTTTAATTTGAGTAAAGCGCAGTGGCTTGTGGTTGTTATTTACGTGTTTGTAACTAGACTTTGCGATGTACTCAAGTGATTGCGTGATATCTTCTAGATAGCCTAATATCTCAATGTAGAAGTTAGAGCCACGTACAGAGGTTTCTTCAAGATTCTTTATAAAGTAAAAGATGTTGTTGCGCAGTTCATCTATCTCATCATTAAGCTTCTCTACGGTACCTCTACTTTTTTTAAGGCTACTCACTTTATTTTTTGCAAGGCCTTTAAGGGTGCCAGTGTAGATCTTATTGGTACGTAAGATTGTTTTTGCAATATTGTCTGCGCTTTCTTCTATAATTCCAGATATAGTATGACTCTCTGCTTTACGGAGGTCTTCTTCTATTTGTGCTTCTTTGTTACTCTTCTTAGTGGCAATATAGTTACGCACAAGCATAGCAATAGCTAGTATAAATAAGCCTATGATAGCAATGTTTCCACCTAAGTACATTAGGTACGCAAAGATACCTGCCGCTGTAAATGCGCTAAATGCTGTTAAGAACCATCCTCCTATTACATTAAGTACTCCCGCAACACGATATACGGCACTCTCTGCTCCCCACGCACGATCTGCAAGAGAAGTTCCCATTGCAACCATAAACGTAACGTAGGTGGTAGATAATGGTAATTTGAGACCTGTAGCGATTGATATAAGTACACTCGCAACGACTAGATTTACCGCCGCACGCACCATATCAAAAGCTGGAGCGTCTATTGCTTTTGTACTTGTCATTAAGACAGGGGTAAAGCTTTTGTTTATTCTATTTCTAATAGGAGCAGGTAATATTTTATTAACTCCAGTATTTGCTATGATAACTAGGCGTACTAGATTTTGAGAAACCCAGTTAGGTTTAAAACGTTCTTTTACCTCATCTTGACGTGATAAATCTACAGAAGTCTTTACTACGCGTCGCGCTTTTTTACTAAACCAGAGTGTTAACACCATAATAAGTCCAGCAATGAGAAGGAGTATAGGTTGTGTAGGTACTTTTTCGGCTAGTTGCTCCATACTAAACGCTTCTGGTAAAATACCAGAGCCAGACCACGCTCCAAAAGAGTTATAAGCGGCCATAGGGACACCTATAAAGTTTACTAAGTCATTACCAGCAAATGCCATTGCAAGCGCAAAGGTTCCTAGTATGATAACAAGTCTATAAATGTTTTGTTTTAAGACTGCGTGCGATACCCAAGATAGTATGGTCCACACAATAAAGTTGGCTCCTAAAAACTGTAAAAGATTTTCATTTGCCCAGCTACTAAAAGCAGGAGGAAGTATATCTGCTCCTTTAAGCCCTTTTATAATGATAAAATAAGAAATGGCAGAAACGGCAATACCACCAAAAACAGCTGCAATCCAAGATGCCTTTTTTTGAAAATCAAAAGTAAGGAGTACTCTCGTAATGAGCTGTATGATAGCTCCCACAGAAAATGCAATAAATACCGAGAGCAAAATACCTAAAATGATCTCTGTAGCCTTATCCGTATTAATATATTCACCTAGCTGTAAGAGTGAGTCACTATTGTTAGAAATTTTAATAATAGACATCACCACAGCTGCACCTAAAAGTTCAAATACAATAGATACGGTAGTAGAGGTAGGCATACCTAAACTATTAAAAATATCTAGCAGTATGATGTCTGTAATCATTACTGCCATAAATATGATCATTATCTCATTAAAGTAAAACTGGCTAGGGTCAAAAATACCTTTACGAGCGACCTCCATCATACCACTAGATGATAAAGCCCCAAAGGCAATACCTACACTAGCAACAATCATCACTGTTCTAAACGTGACAGCTTTTGATCCTATAGCCGAGTTTAAAAAGTTTACCGCATCATTACTCACTCCTACTACAAGATCTGCAATCGCAAGAATTGCAAGAGCGGCAATCATAAATATGTAAATGTTATCCATAAAAATGTACTGAAAAGGCTAAAAGTGCAAAAATCTTAAATCTAAAAACCCTATGTATTATCTAAAGGTTAAGTCGTGCGAAAGATAAGAAGTTTTATAGCGTGAAGAACAATATTACTATTACTAATGTGATAGTAAATAGGACTTTTTTGATGCTAACTTTCTGTTTGTATGTAAATTACAATTGTTAAAATTTAATATTTAAACAAATGTAAATGAGGTGTTTACGGGTTTAATGTAAATTTTGTGTAAATAAAAAGTTATCGAAGTGTTGATTAATGGTAAAGTTTAGGTTATCTTTACTCAGTAAATAATTAAAAAGCGAAGAATATGAAAAAGATAATGATGATAGCGGCGGCACTTTTAATGGTAGTTTCTGTACAGGCACAAGACGATGTTGTAAAAAACACATATGTAGAAAATGGGGATGTTATTGAAGCGACGATTCATTTTGATACAGGAGAGGTAAGTCAGACGGGTTACTTTACAAAGGATGGTAAAATTACAGGAGAGTGGACAAGTTTTGATCGTGACGGAAATAAAACTGCAACAGCTCAATACGATAAGGGACAAAAAGTAGGAACGTGGTTTTTCTGGTCATCAGAGAAGCTTACAGAGGTGAACTATAGAGATTCTAGAGTTGCAGAAGTAAACACTTGGAAAAACGAAGGTACACGAGTAGTAAGCAATAGATAATATTTACGCTTTCGCGAAAGCGAACATATTTCCCCCATATATTATAAAAAAAAGGTCTCCGCTATGGAGACCTTTTTTTTGTGGCTAATTCAAATAATTGTTGATTAAAACTTAAAGCTGTAGCTTAAGCTAAAATCTTGTCCAGGACTCCACTTAGAGTATAACTGGTCTTGTGCTCCAAACGATTGGAAAACACTCTCACGATCATCATTAAGTAAGTTACCTGCTTTGAAGGTGATTGTTTGATTTTGGTCTTCTCCAAATGATTTTGAAAGATTAAACTTGAGATCATTAAAAGGAAGTGTATAAACATCTGCAATTTCTCCAGCGGCAACAATCTCTAGTGTTTTTCCTTGTACGTTGTAAAAGAGACCTGATTTCCATCCACCTTCTGTAGACTCATATGCAATACCTGCGTTAAGCAAGAAAGGTGATTGACCTTGCAACACACGTCCATCTCCTAAGTCTTCTCCTTCTTTTAATAATGCTTGTCTTAAGATAAGTTCATCTTCATTATACGTCTCGTTAGACTCAATGATAGATGTATTTAAGTTAAGAGAGAAGTTGTCAAGTCCTATAATGTCAAGACTTTTACGTAACTCAAGCTCTACTCCATACACCTCTGCATCTCCTAAGTTTCTAGGTGTTACTTGACCTGTAGCCTCTGCAAAGAATGTTAGTTCTATAGGGTCTTTAAATTTCTTGTAAAATCCAGAAAGTGCTAAGAAATCCCCTAGCCCAAATTTCTTTTCTTCTTCTCCATAAATCTCATAACGAAGGTCGAAGTTGTTTATGTAGGTAGGCTGTAAGTTTATGTTACCAATAAATAATTCATTTTCAATCGGGTTGAAAATTTGTGCAAGCGAAGCTTCTTTAAAGGATGGTCTCGCTGTTGTTCTTGCAAAAGAAGCTCTCAGTTTTTGAGCACCTTCTTCATTCATATCAAATATTAAGTTTGCTGAAGGGAAAAGATCAAATTTATCTAAGATTTTTTCTTCGTCAAAAATGTTTCCATTCTGGTCTTGACCTGTGTAAATAAGATCAAATTTTTCAGCACGCAAACCTACAATTGCTGTAAACCAGCTAGAAGGTCTAAACTCTTCTGACGCATAAAGTGCAGCGATATTGATATTTGAATCATAAGAGTCATTCTCATTTGAATCTTGTCTTACAAAAAATCCTGAATCATCTGTTGCGCTATAGGCATATTGACCTAATATAGCATTTGGATCTCCATTTAATATTGTAGAATCAAAGTTTCTAAATGGTGTAGAAAAACGTACTGTTGCAAAATCACGTTGCTTATACGTAAATGCTCCGCCAAATTTAAGTTTGGCATCTTTTTCAAAAAGTTGGTGCTTGCGTGTTAAGTCTAGTTTACTTGCTACGTTTATCTCATCTAGCTCTCTAAAGAATCGTGAAGCATCACCAGACTCAGATGGGCTTATGATAAAATCTCCAGTATCTTCATTAATCAAGAAAGGAGTTGTTCTGAAATCTTTATCATCTACATTTGAAAAGGTAGGAGATAATTTCCACTCTGTCGTCCAGCTTGCATCTTCATTAGTGTGTTTACCACTAAAAAAAAGGTTAGTAAGACCACGCTCTGTGTAAATAAGAACGTCTTTTTTAATCGTGTTACTGTTGTCTATACGGTTAGTTTGTGTCAAGAGAGATGCTCCAGACTCACCATTTTGTATGTGTAGTACATTAAAGCGATACTTAGAGCGGTCTGTCTTGTAAGATAGGCCTCCTAGTGCACTTATAAGTACATTGTTTTCTCCGCGTTCACCTTGTTGCGTTCTATCAGTATTTAACTCAAAAATACTAGGATCTGTATCTTTTCTAAAACGTTGTCCATCTACATAATCATCATAATAAGTAGTTTCATTTTTGTAAGAAACAGAAGCAAGAAAGCCGAGTTTGTTATCTCCTACATCATAAGAGTTACCTGTGGTAAATGACAAGCTCATATCTGCACCACTATTTTCACGTGCTGCTGCTAGGGTAGGGTTAAGTCTTCCAGCAAGAAATTCTGCCGTATTTGGCGTAGTAGTAGGGAAGTTGAATTCTTGGTTTTCATTAAAAGGATTACTACGTAAACCGTCGTCAAAACCTAAAAAGTCAGTACCACTTGACTCGTTAGTGATATAATTACTGTTAAAGTGAAAGTCTGGGTTGTAACCTAGCCCAATAGATGCGCTAGACTGTTTTCCATTAGGGATGTCTTTTGTTACAATATCTACAACTCCACCAGTAAAATCTGCAGGTTGATCTGCAGTAGATGATTTTACTACGATAATGTTTTCAAGTAGTGATGATGGAAAGATGTCTAGTTGTAGTGTGTTACGGTCTGGATCTAGACCTGGTACATCAACACCATTAAGTATAGTTTTTGTGTAACGGTCTCCAAGACCACGTACATACACATATTTACCTCCTTGTACAGATACTCCAGGTACATTACGTACGGCAGAAGCTACGTTACTTGCTCCACTTTTCTTGATGCTTTCTAATGAAAGACCATCTAGTAGCTGCACAGATTTTCTCTGTAGATTCAAAACAGATTGTTCTGTGTTTTTACGTGCAGTAGTTGTGATGACAACCTCGTCTAGTGACGCTCCAGAAAGTGTTACGTCTAGTACTGTTGTGCTTCCTTCTTTTACCACAACTTCAGAAATTTGTTGTGTAGTGTATCCTACAAACGAGAATTCGATTACATACGTCCCTGGCTCGACATCCAGAGTGTATTTGCCGTCAAAGTCTGAGGTGGTTCCTTTAGTTGTTCCTTGAACGAGGATGTTTGCAAAAGGTAAAATGTCATTAAGTTGACCGTCATTTACAGTACCTGCAATGGTACCTGTTTGAGCTTGTAAACTTATGGCAGTTACTAAAAGAAAGAATGAATAAATTAAAGTTTTCATAGGTGTTATAATTCATAAGATTGCCCGCTATAACTAGCGGGCACATCTCAATTGATAATTTTGGTGTATTGTGATATTATATTAATTAGTCAATCACACCAGATGTACTTGCTGCTGCAAATGTCCATCCAAATACTGTAAGGTCTGCACCACCAGATGTTCCTGTTGTTGCCCAGTCTGCAGCTTGTGCTGTAAATGAAGGAGTGATTATTGTAGACTCACCGTCTCCAGTTTTTTCTACAAAGATGCTGTTAGCCTCTGCTGGTCCATTTACTACCCAGTTTGAGAAGCTTACGAGACCGTCTATATAGTTTTGAGCAACTCCATTGTTGTCAAGCTCTACATCTTTACCATCTTGGAAACCTGTAGCATATACGTTATTAGTTGCTCCTTGAGCACCATCACGGTAATCTGCATACTCACCATTTGAAGCATCAGCGCTACCTATGATAGTAAGACCGTCTATTACAAAAGCACCGTTTAAAGATCCTTCTGGTCCGTCTATTTCAAGAGCGTGGTCAGAAATGTTTCCTGCTACTACTACAGAGTTTGTGATTGTTCCAGAGTAAGCTTGGTCGATATCAAGACCGTCATCTCCTTGTGCCCATACTAATAGGTTAGAAGCGTTTACTGTTCCTCCAAAGAATTCTACTCCGTCATCTACGTTTCCTACAACTTCTACGTGATCTACAGTTGTACCTGTACCTACACCACCTAGTGTAAGACCGTTAATTTCGTTTCCTTCTCCTATTAAAGTTCCTCCGTGACGAATAGAAACATAAGATATTGTTCCAGAATCATCTGCAGCATCAGTACCTCCGTAAAGACCGTTTGTATCATCTGCAGGGATACCTTCAATTTGTGTTGCTTCTATATCGCCATCTTCAGAGATAGGTGCTCTTCCTAATACGATAAGACCTCCCCATAAACCACGAGTGTTTTCATCAAGAGTTCCTACAGTCTGTCCTACTGCAATTCCATCTGCAGCAGATGTCATAATGATAGGTGCAGCAGCTGTACCGTTTGCTTCTATTTTTGCTCCTCTTGCAATGACAAGTACAGATGCGTTTGCCTCTTGACCTGCAAAAGCTTTTATGATTGTTCCCGGCTCTATAGTAAGTGTGTTGCCAGCAGTAACTGTTACACGACCATCTAGCTCCCAGATTGTGTCTGCTGTAAGTGTAAGATCCTCATTGATTTCACCTGTAAGAGTAGCGTTAACTGTCTCTTCTGGTGTTTCAGTAGGCTGTTCTGTAATAACTATTGGTTGGTCATCATCTCCACAACTTACTAGTAGTGCACTTGCGAATGCTACGCTTAAAAAGAATTTTTTCATTGTTAATCGAGTTAGTTTTGAATCTTGTTTTGTTCGCTGCAAATATCATCACATTTTCTAGCGGGTGGATTATGGGAGTGTTACGCTTCCTTTATTAACAGGTAATATTTGTGTTAGTTAAATGTTAAGAGGGTTTGTTTTGCTTAACATTTGTGAGGAGATGTAGATTACGCTTTCGCGAAAGCGTAAAACCCACTATCTTGTCTACCTTAAAGAAATAGATAACTATGATGCAATGGGAACGCCTGCTTTCACTCAAAAGACAGGGAGATACTAATAAAAGATTACGAGCAGAGCAAGATGAAACTAGGTTAGGTTTTGAGGTAGACTATGACCGTATTATATTTTCATCGGCTTTTAGGAGTCTACAAGACAAGACACAAGTAATCCCTTTGTCTAAAACAGATTTTGTTCATACACGACTCACACACAGTCTTGAAGTAGCTGTTGTAGGGAGATCTTTAGGAAGGCAGGTAGGGAAGCGCATTTTAGAAAAGTACCCGCATCTGGCAGAAGTGCACGGTTATAAGATGAATGATTTTGGAGCTATAGTCGCTGCGGCAGCACTTGCTCACGATATAGGTAATCCTCCCTTTGGTCATTCTGGAGAGAAATCTATAGGTGATTTTTTTAAAAATGGAGATGGTAAACGATTTAAGTCTGAGCTTACAGAAAAGCAGTATGAAGACCTTTGTAGTTTTGAAGGTAATGCAAACGGATTTAAAATTCTCACCGAGTCAAGACCAGGTGCAGATGGGGGCTTGAGACTCTCTTATGCGACGCTAGGTACTTTTATGAAGTATCCCAAGGAGTCACTACCTCATAAACCTACGAAGCATATAGCCGATAAGAAATATGGCTTCTTTCAAGAAGATAAGGAAGCTTTTAAAGAGGTTGCAGAGGAGCTGGGGCTTATCCAGACTCGTACAGGAGAAAATATAAGTTATGCAAGGCACCCACTTACATTTCTAGTGGAGGCGGCAGATGATATCTGTTACACAATTATAGACTTTGAGGATGGTATAAACCTTGGACTCATACCAGAGGAGTATGCATTAGAGTATCTTATTAAGCTAGTTCCTCACATTAATAGGTCTAAATACGCTTCTCTTACCGAGAAGTCTGCCCGAGTAGGTTACTTGCGTGCGCTTGCTATAGGAACTTTAATAGATGAAGCCGTTTCTATATTTATGGATAATGAAGAGGTCATACTCAATGGTACTTTTGCAAAAGGCTTATTGGATAAATCTAGTTATGAGGCACAAATTAACGACGTACTTAAAATAAGTGTCTCAAATATTTACCAGAGTGACGAGGTGATCTCAAAAGAGATTGCTGGATATGAAATTTTAAATACATTATTAACAGCGCGTTGTAAGGCTATTACAGAAAAGCCGACACATTACGATAAGCTGGTGATACAATTATTTAAAACACGTACTGGAGAAGATAATTCTCTTTATCAAGAATTGCTAGAGATATGCAATCAGGTATCTGTTATGACAGATAGTAAGTCTCTCAAAATTTTTGAACAGCTTAAGGGAATGAATATTTCTAGTTAAACAAGACTGTTAATCATTATTTTGCATTTGTATTAACACATTTGTTAACATAACTTTACCAAGCTTATTAAAATCCTAAATATATGTTCAAACACTACTCAAAATTTCTTGCTATTCTTTTCTTGTTTGTTGCTGCTGGTTTGCAGGCCCAAGATTACGTAACTCTATTGCAAGAACAATTAATCAATCAAAGATCTGAGTCTGGAATTACAACCTCAGATGTAGATGACTTGTATGTATACAGTCAGTCTAGAACGCAAAAAACAGGCATCACGCACGTGTATGCCGGACAGAAATACAATGATATTTCTATTTTTAATGCTGCTGTAAACGGTGCTTTTAATGGTCAAGAGCTCGTTTATATGACAAATACACTAGAGGTAAACGTAGCTTCACGTGTTAATGCAACGGTTCCACAACTTAATCCTTTACAAGCGGCAGCATCTGCAGCAACGAGATTAGGATTAGGTACGGGGACTTTCTCAATAATTGAAACAGTTACAACCAAGGAGTTCTTACTTAACACCGGTAATGTTTCTCTAGAAGATGTACCTGTAGAGCTTGTTTACGTACCGGTAGGTGATTCACTTGTGCTAGCTTGGGACCTTAACATCCATACTCTAGATGGTAAACACTGGTGGAGTGTGCGCGTAGATGCAAACAGCGGAGAGATTCTTGACCAGAATGACTGGGTGGTGTCTTGTTCTTTTGGAACGCATAACCACAAAGCTGTTACAAGTCGAAAAGTAAAAGAAGAAAACAACTTTACACTTTTTAAGGCAAATCAAACAAATGCAGCCTTAGCTGGAGAACAGTATTTTGTATATCCACTTCCTTTAGAAAGCCCTAACCACGGAGACGCTGCTTTAGTAGTTGAGCCACAAGACCCTGTTGCATCACCTTTCGGGTGGCACGATACAGACGGAGTAGAGGGTGCAGAGTTTACAATTACAAGAGGTAATAATGTATATGCACTTGATGATACTGCAGGAGATAATGAAGAAACCATAGGAGCGTCACCAGACGGAGGTGATGCCCTTAATTTTGACTTTCCTTACAACTTTGATACAAATCCTGTAAATATGTTAGATGCAGCGACAACTAACTTGTTCTATTGGAATAACATCGTTCACGATATATTATATCAATACGGTTTTGATGAAGAAAATGGAAATTTTCAGCAAACCAACTATACGGGTATGGCAGATGGTGACGACTTTGTAGTTGCAGATGCACAAGATGGATCTGGATTAAATAACGCAAACTTTGCAACACCCCCAGACGGAATTAATCCAAGAATGCAAATGTTCTTATTTTCTGCATCAGGCCCTCCTGGTGATCTAGTTACTATTACAGAAGGTCCCCTAGCTGGAGGTTATGTGGGAGTTCCTTCACAGTTTGGAGCGCCTATCCCAGAAGAGGAGGCCCTTGTCGCAGACCTTGCTCTTGCCATAGATGATAACTCTGGTGCAGACTCTACAGATGAGTTAGATGCTTGTGATGTTATTACAAATGAGGCAGACCTCGTGGGTAAAATTGCTGTATTAAGAAGAGGCGCTTGTGAATTCGGGGTAAAAGTTCTTGCTGCCGAAAATGCTGGTGCTGTAGCCGTTATTGTAGTAAATAACGTCGCAGATGCACCAATTGCAATGGCTCCTGGAGCCGTAGGAGATCAAGTAACAATACCTAACCTGATGGTGTCATTAGAAGATGGTGAGGCGATTATAGCCGCACTAATTGCTGGCGAAACAATTAATGCTTCTGTTTTATTTGCAGGGCCATACCAAGTAGATGGTGATCTTGATAATGGTATAATTGCACACGAGTATGGGCACGGTGTGTCTAACAGACTTACAGGGGGGAGAAATAATTCCAACTGTATGCGTACCTGCGTTCAGTTTGACGCAAATGGATGTGTTGCTGGTAAGGCTACAGAGGTGATGAGTGAAGGATGGTCAGATTATTTTGGGCTAATGCTCACAATGGAAGAAGGAGATACTGGGGCAGATGTTCGTGGTATAGGGACCTTTGCAATAGGAGAAGATACAGATGGTGGAGGAATAAGACCTACTCCTTATAGCACAGACTTTGCAGTAAATAACTCAACTTATGATAGCGTTGCTGTTTTTGAAAGTACTACAGCGCCTCACCCAGTTGGTTATGTTTGGACGACAATGATCTGGGATATGACGTGGAACCTTATAGAAGAATATGGTTTTGATGCAGATATTTACAACGGTACTGGAGGTAATAATATCGCATTACAATTAGTGATAGACGGTCTTAAGTTACAACCTTGTAACCCAGGATTTGTAGATGGTCGTGATGCCATACTAGCTGCCGTAGAGATGAGTCCTTACCTAGCAGATGAAGATGAAAAAGCAGCCGTAGGTTGTATCATCTGGAATTCTTTTGCAAATAGAGGTCTAGGTTGGTCTGCAGATCAAGGTGACTGGAGAGAAAGAGAAGATGGTACATCTGCTACAGATTTACCACCAGATAACTTAAACCCTTGTAATGGTCCACTTTCTGTTGCAGAGGTAGGAGACGGTGTATTCAGTATTTTCCCTAATCCTACTAATGGAGAGATAAACATTGCAGTAGCAACTCCTCAAGGCGCAGGTACGGTGAAGATTGTAGATATTAATGGTCGTACAGTATACTCAAAAGATGTTGTTCTTCAAGATACAGTAAGATTACAAGCAGAAGGTCTGGCAACGGGTATATATTTGCTACAAGTACAGACAGACTTAGGGACAGAGACTACAAAACTTATTATCGAGTAGTAGCTTTAAGTCCAAATTATTTAAAATCGGTAGGTCACAAGCCTGCCGATTTTTTTTATGCTAAGTTTTTAAGAAGTAAAGAAAGTGAAGCCACAGAAATACCAGCTTCTTCATATTGCTGCTCTACCGTAGCGTGTTCTATAAACGTGTCAGGTATGCCTAAGATGGTAAGGGAGCCTTTGTACGCTTTCGCGAAAGCGTAATCACCCACACTACTACCGAGACCGCCTATTTTTGAACCATCTTCTACAGTAATGATATGGTCATAAGTAGTAAAAATAGTGTCTAGTAGTGTCTTGTCTAGCGGTTTTAAAAACCCCATATCATAGACACTACAACTTGCATTTACCTCGTTTACCGCAGCCAGTACATTTTTGAGAATGCTACCTATAGTTATAACTGCAGTCTTCTTTCCTTTGATAACGTTGTAACCTTTACCAATAGTGATTTCTTTAAATGGTAATTGCCAGTTTATATGAGCACCTCTCCCTCTAGGGTAACGTATCGCGATAGGATGGTCGAGACCCTGCTGGGCAGTGTACATTATATTACGCAAAGCAATCTCATCGCTAGGCGCATAAATAATAAGATTAGGTATACAGTTTAGATAAGCTAGATCATAAACTCCTTGATGAGTGCCACCATCTTGCCCCACAAGCCCAGCTCTGTCTAAACAAAAAATAACAGGTAGGTTTTGAAGCGCTACATCGTGTATCACTTGGTCATAAGCACGTTGTAAGAACGTTGAGTATATATTGCAAAAAACCACCATACCCTCCGTTGCCAGTCCTGCCGAAAGTGTTACTGCGTGTTGCTCTGCAATACCCACATCAAAAGCTCTATCTGGAAATGCTTCAATCATATACTTGAGAGAGCTGCCAGTAGGCATTGCTGGTGTGATACCTATAATTTTTTTATTTAAAGTAGCAAGCTCAACTATGGTGTGGCCAAAAACGTCTTGATATTTAGGAGGCTGCGGAGTGCTATCTTTTACCACTCTAATGCCTGTTGTAGCATCAAACTTGCCTGGGGCGTGATAGGTGATTTGCTCACGCTCTGCTAGAGCAAGACCTTTACCTTTTGTAGTGATTACGTGTAAAAATTTAGGACCTTTAGTTTTCTTTAACTCCTGTAAAACCTCAGTTGAGGCATTTAAATCGTGCCCATCTACAGGCCCAAAGTAACTAAAATTAAGCGCCTCAAAAATATTTTCTTCGCGAGCGGTACCTTTTTTTACGTTTGTAAGATACCTCTTGAGAGCACCTACACTAGGATCTATGCCTATAGCATTATCATTAAGTATTACAAGCAAGTTTGCGTCTGTAACTCCAGCGTGATTAAGCCCTTCAAAAGCCATACCGCTGGCTATAGATGCGTCTCCTATTACCGCGATATGATGTCTGTTATGCTCCCCTTTAAGAGTAGCAGCCATTGCCATCCCTAGAGCTGCACTTATGGAGGTGCTACTATGACCTGTGCCAAAGGTGTCATAAATACTCTCACCTCTGTTAGGAAAACCACTTATGCCATCTTTTTGTCTATTAGTATGAAAGATGTCTTTACGACCTGTAAGGATTTTATGCCCGTAAGCTTGATGACCTACGTCCCAAATCAGGTTATCACTAGGTGTGTTAAATATATAGTGTAGTGCTATGGTAAGTTCTACAACTCCTAAGCTTGCACCTAGGTGTCCTTCTTTAGTAGCAATAATATCTATGATAAACCTACGTAACTCTTGGGCAAGTACTGGTAATTGCTCTGGAGCTAAAGCGCGCAAGTCCGCTGGACTTAAAATGGTATCTAGAATACTTTTTTGCATCGCACAAAGGTACGTCTTGAATCTGTATTTTTATATCCTATAAAACAGAACAGATGCTAGAACCATACGACGATACCTACTTTATGAAAAAAGCACTACAAGAGGCTCAAGCCGCTTTTGATCAAGGTGAGATACCAGTGGGAGCTGTTGTCGTCATAGATAATATGATTATAGCCAGAGCTCATAATCTTACAGAGCGTCTTACAGATGTAACTGCGCACGCAGAAATGCAGGCTATTACCAGTGCCTCAAATTATATAGGAGGTAAATATTTACAGCAGTGCACCTTGTATGTGACGCTGGAGCCCTGCCAGATGTGTGCTGGTGCGTTGTACTGGAGCCAGATAGGTCGTATTGTGTATGGAGCTAGTGATGAACGTCGTGGTTATGAGAAAATGGGCACAACTTTGCATCCTAAAACTAAAGTGGAGCGTGGTATTCTCGCGCACGAGTGTGAGCAAATAATGAAACGCTTCTTTATTGATAAACGCGGACTTAACTAGTAGTAGTTACGCTTTCGCGAAAGCGAACTAAGTATTGCAACCATTGCTACGGCTGTTTCTCACTAAGGTACTTCCAGTATCTTCTAGGTACGTGTTGTAAATGCAGTCTCATATTCTTTCTTGAAGGAATATTAGTGCTCTTAAAATAGTTTTTCCAGAGATCTTGATAGTGCATCTCGTCGTGGGTGAAATAAAAAGGTGCTGCCTCACTCGTATTTATATCTTTTGAAACCTCTAGCTTTACGTATGAGATTTTATGCAGGTCGTAGTACACTCCATAATGTCTGCACCTGTCATAAATGAGCCATTTTTGGTCTGCATATCTATTTTTAAAGTGTATAGCATTAAGTGGTAGGGTGTCAAAATCTGGTTCTATCTCTGCAAAGTAAACATTGTCTTTTGTGAGTTTAAACCGTACAAAGGCATCCATTCTGTGTTTTTCTCTTCCCACCATTTTTACAAGATTGCTCAGTCTCAAAACATCTACATCTGCATAATCTTCTGTAACGCGATGGCCTAAAAAACCTTTTTTTATAATGCGCAGGAGCACGCGCTCGCGATCTGGTTTTTCACTGAGGAAAGCTCGATAAATCCAGTCGCCTGCTTTTTTGCCTATTTTGGTTTGTATGCCTTTCCATACACGGTCTGCTTTTACTTGATCTGTGTAGATAGTGTGCTCTTCATCAAAGAAATTTTCGGTAGCGATGCGCTCGCTTACTATTTTTACCACCAAAGGTTTACGCTCATATACCTCAAACACCGCCGAAAGAAAACCTTCAAAGGTGCCGTCATATATGTATTGATCAATCATTCCCATATCAAGAGGTAGTTAATGGAGCATTTGAGCCAAAAAGGTTAAGCTGGTTACTATATGCACCACGCCACTTGCTACCAGATGTCCCTATAATCAAGCTCTTTAATTGTGCTGCTGTGCGGTCTTTGGTCTCAAAAGTTGCAGAGTCACATATGAGAAAATATTGCGCTCTGTTCATAGAGATGCCTATCGCTTTAAGGTGCTCCCAGTTTAGTTTTCTATAGCGGCGTGCTTGTATAATTTTATGCACAGATCGCATCCCTATACCTGGTATGCGTGCAAGCATTCTACGGTCTGCCTTATTAATATCTACGGGAAAGTGTTCTAGATTGCGCAGCGCCCAGCTCAGCTTTGGGTCTATGTCTGTTTCAAGATTAGGGTGCTCCTTATTGAGTAACTCACGTATATCAAACCCATAAAAACGCAACAGCCAGTCTGTCTGGTATAATCTGTTTTCTCGCATCATAGGTACCTCTGTGCCTATAGATGGTAGACGCTCGTCATAGCTTATAGGTATGTAGCCAGAGTAGTACACGCGTTTCATTTTAAACTGTTTATAAAAGTATGCGCTGGTATACATAATCTCTGCATCTGTCTCGCCACTTGCACCTATAATCATCTGTGTGCTCTGGCCTGCGGGAGCATAAACAGGTGTGCTCTTTATGAGTTTTTTCTCGCTTTTGTACTGTATGATTTCATTTTTTACCTTTTGCATAGGTTTTATAAAATCTTCCCGTTTCTTATCTGGTGCAAGTAGTTTTAATCCCTTTTCTGATGGGATCTCTATGTTTACAGATAATCTATCTGCATATAGGCCTGCCTCTCGCATAAGTTCATCACTAGCTCCTGGTATAGATTTGAGATGTATGTACCCATTAAAGTTTTCTTCCTCGCGCAACTTTTTTGCCACAGCAACAAGCCGCTCCATTGTATAGTCTGCATTTTTAAAAATACCACTACTCAAAAACAACCCTTCTATATAATTACGACGGTAAAAGTTAATGGTAAGATCTACCACCTCTTGTACTTTAAAAGCCGCTCGCTTGATGTCATTACTCTTTCGAGTGACGCAGTATGCACAGTCAAAGATGCAGTGGTTGGTAAGTAAAATTTTAAGCAAAGACACACACCTGCCATCTTCTGTATACGTATGACAAATACCCATACCACTTGAGTCTCCTAATCCTTTATTCTTATTTGCACGCTTACTACCACTAGAGGAGCAAGAGACATCATACTTTGCAGCATCTGCAAGTATGTTTAGCTTTTCTTTAATACGTTCAAAATTCATAATTTAGGATTTATGTCAAAATTATGGAAATATTCCTAACAATAAGATAAATTCCTAATTATAGTGAACGATTTTGAAATCTTTTTGTGCGCTTTCGCGAAAGCGTAATCACTTATCATCGACTACTATTATGTATTTTTAATGATGATAATCCATTTAAATAAACCATAAACACTATATGTCACAGCCTAATCACCTTAAAGTTGCCCTTGCTCAAATCGCTCCAGTCTGGGGAGATCGAGATGCCACGATTGAGAAAATAAAAACAGCTATAATAGAAGCGGCTTCAAATGATGCAGAGCTCATCGTTTTTGGGGAGGGGCTTTTGCCAGGTTACCCATACTGGTTATCACTTACAGATGGAGCTGCTTGGGACACTAAGGTGGTAAAAGAGCTTCACGCACACTATACTAGAAATGCGGTAGATATAGAACGAGGGGATTTACAAGAAATATGTGTTCTTGCTCAAAATTATAATATTGCAATATATCTTGGAATTATAGAAAAACCAATGGATAGGGGTGGAGCTAGTCTATATTGTTCTCTTGTGTATATAGATCAAGAAGGCGTTATACAATCTGTACACCGCAAGTTACAGCCTACGTATGATGAGCGCCTTACCTGGGCTCCGGGTGATGGTCACGGTTTACGAGTACACCCGCTTAAACAATTTACTGTAGGTGGACTCAATTGCTGGGAGAACTGGATGCCGCTACCACGTGCTGCAATGTATGCACAAGGAGAAAACTTGCACATAGCCGTATGGCCAGGCAGTGATTATAATACAAAAGACATCACACGATTTATTGCTCGCGAGTCGCGCAGTTATGTTATATCTGTATCAAGTAGAATGGCAATCGCAACAGATTTTCCAAAGGAGACACCTCATTTACAAGAAGTTTTAAAACGTGCTCCAGAAGTTTCTTCAAACGGAGGTTCTTGTATTGCCGGGCCAGATGGAGAGTTTATACTGCCACCAGATATCACAACAGAAGGTAATATTTATCACACGCTGGATTTTAATAAGGTATATGAGGAGCGACAAAACTTTGACCCATCAGGTCACTACTCACGTCCAGATGTAACTCAGCTTACAGTAAACAGAGAACGCCAGTGGGTAGTTAAGTTTAATGATTAATGTAAAAAAGAGGTGTAATCCAGATTATGATTACACCTCTCTTATGAGTTTACAGTCTTAACTCTCTTTTTGTAGTAGCTTCTGAGATGAGCATCGGGTAAAGGGAACGCACTTTGTTGAGTTGCATTTTTACTTTCTCAAGATTGCCATCATAGGTGCCTTCTCGCACCGCTTTGTTAATAGATGAATAGTCTTGTTTGTATAATCGCTTATATGCTCTCTGGCGCAAATCTTCGTAAGCCGAAGTGAGTTGAGCTTGCACCTGTATATAGGTGTTATAGTCTGTAAGTCTATCTGGAGCGAGGGATATTACTGCCTTTTGAGGATTATCTGAAGAGAGTAGGCTATGCTCACCTAGACAATAATCACAATGGCCTTCCATACCCAGTGGTATGCCGCCGTTATCTAAAAATGCAATAACCACCTCTTTTAGATCTGTAATAGAGACTCGTTTTTCTTCTACAAGAATTTCATTTTCAGGATTGACCATAATTTGTAATAGATTTTTTTCTTTTACGTGAGCTTCGGTAGCATCTGTGAGTGCTGGTGGTAGCTGCCTGGCGATGCCTTTGTCTTTTTCTATGGTGGTGGTGACTAAGAAAAAAATAAGTAATAAGAATGCAATGTCTGCCATAGACCCCGCATTTACTTCTGGAGTAGTACGTCTTCTCATAATATAAAGTTTTAAAAATGTTGAACACCTATACAGAATCAAGTTCTGTGCCGAAGCAGCTATTTTAAAATGAGTGACTTATGATGTTGAGACGGTGTGGTGGGCTTATATTGCTTTCGCGAAAGCGGTTATCACAACATTCTACACACATACTACTAATCACAACAGACTAAATCTTACCTTTGTAGCTTAAATAAAATGTAATGAGCAGAGGAGCAGATAATCGAGGAAAAGGAAAACCATCTGGACGCAGTGGTGCAGGAGGAAAGCAAAAAAGCGGTTCTCGTGGTACACAACCCGTACGTAAACAAGGAGGAAGACCTACCGCAAAGGCAAAAGATAAAGCCTTTGATGCACCAAAAAAACAAACGCAGCGTAAGAAGGATGATGGGACGATGCGTCTTAATAAATATATAGCAAACTCTGGAGTGTGTTCTCGTAGAGAGGCAGATATGTATATATCTATAGGTCAAGTTACCGTAAATGGTAAGGTGATTAATGAGATGGGTTATCAAGTAAAAATAGATGATGATGTACGTTTTGACGGGCGTCGTATTAACCCAGAAGCAAAGGCATATGTATTACTTAATAAGCCTAAAGGATTTGCAACCACCACAAGTAATGATAAAGGCAATACGGTGATGGACCTGGTAGCGGGATCTACAAAATCACGTATACAACCTATAGGTAGACTAGGGCGTAACGCAATGGGGTTACTACTCTTTACTAACGATGATGAGCTTGTACAACGATTTACAAACTCAAAAAAGGGAGTAGATAAATTATACCATATAGAGCTGTCTAATAATCTCAAAGCTGCAGATGCGGAGCGTATAAGAGAAGGTCTTAAAATAGGAGGTAAGACGATAATGGTAGAGGAAATAAGCTTTGTAGACGGAGCTCCTAAGAAAGAAGTAGGACTTCGTATTAAAAATACAGGTAATAGTATTATACGTACTATTTTTGAACATCTTAATTATGAGGTGGTGCGTGTAGATTGTGTTACTATAGCAGGATTAACTAAGAAAGACTTACCACGTGGTCACTGGCGTCACCTTACAAAACAAGAGGTGATCAATCTTAAAAACGGTTAATAGACTATGGAGTATCGTCTCACCATTGTTGTACCTGTGTATAATGAAGAAGATAATCTCTTACGAGTAGAATCTGAGTTTAATACCTATTTTAAAACCGCAAAAGCAAAGAGTAAAGTGCTTTTTGTAAATGATGGCTCTAAGGATACGAGTCTAGATATCATAAAAGACATTTGTGCACGTAGCACAGATTTTGAGTACATCGCCTTTACAGAAAACTGTGGCTTAAGTGCTGCTATAAAAGCAGGTTTTGATCACGCAGATACTGAGTTGGTTGGGTATATAGATAGCGATTTACAAACGGCTCCAAATGATTTTAATATACTCATTGAAGAGATAGGACCTTACGATCTAGTTACGGGTGTACGTGCAGATAGGCAAGACTCTTTTGTTAAGAATATGTCTTCAAAAATTGCAAACGGCATACGTCGCTCTTTTACCCACGATGGGATGGATGATACAGGCTGCCCACTCAAAATCATCAAGACAGATTATGCACAGCGCATCCCTATGTTTAAGGGATTACACCGTTTCTTGCCAGCAATGATATTATTACAAGAAGGTAAAGTAAAACAAGTGCCAGTGCGTCATTTTCCGCGAGTGGCGGGTGAGGCAAAATTTGGGGTTTGGAACCGCCTTCTAGGGCCGCTTATGGATTGCTTTGCTTATCTATGGATGAAGAAAAAGTATATTAATTATAAAGTAGGAAACTCCAGCCGTGGATAGTCTGTCGTTACTTGCTGTGCTTGCCCAAATCCTCTTTGGAGGAAGAATGCTTTCGCAGTGGTTACTTTCAGAAAAAAGCAAGAAGGTAGTAACACCTTTAACCTTCTGGTGGCTTAGTCTTTCTGGGTCCTTTGTACTGTTTATATACGGTTACTTCCGTACAGACTTCCCGCTTATGCTGGGGCAAGTGCTGGGATACATCATTTACATAAGAAACCTACAGATACAAAAGCAGTGGAAACTCTTGCCTAAATGGTCTCAGTTTCTCATAATAGCAATACCCATAGGCATCATT
The DNA here is from genome assembly GCF_001653755.1 of Dokdonia donghaensis DSW-1. Lineage (GTDB taxonomy): Bacteria > Bacteroidota > Bacteroidia > Flavobacteriales > Flavobacteriaceae > Dokdonia > Dokdonia donghaensis. The sequence continues at coordinate 1,167,185 of NZ_CP015125.1, forward strand.
GCATATGGCTGGAATAATGGAAAGTTTGATCTAGCCGCCCTCTTCTCAAAAGATGAGATGGCTACCTGGCTACTTACTTTAGGTATTGTAGCACAAGTATTATTTACCCTGCGCTTTGTATACCAATGGTTTTATGCAGAAAAGAATAAAGAGGCGACACTTCCTTTAGGCTTTTGGTTATTTTCTTTTACTGGAGGACTGCTGTCACTCGTATACTTTTTATACAGAGTAGATTATGTGATGGTCCTCTCCTACTCGCTAGGTACGTTTATCTACGCTCGTAATATTTACCTTTATTATACATCAAAAACAGCGTGATAGAGCAATTAGAAAAGCGTCCTGTACTCGTCATCACCTTTGTGGTGCTTGGTATGTTATTGCCTTTTCTAGATGCGCTAGAAGTAACCATAATGGAGGCGCGCAATTTTATCTCTGCAAGAGAAATGCTCACAGATAATAACTGGCTACTCACTACAATGAATGGAGAGCCCCGTTATGAAAAGCCACCATTACCTACCTGGCTTACGGCACTATCAGGCTATGTGTTTGGTATAAAAAGTGTCTGGGCAATGCGACTTCCTGCAGTACTTATGGTTGTATTATTAGGGAGTGTTGTTATTACGCTTTCGCGAAAGCTTACTCTTTCTCCTCGTCATAGTTTACTTAATGGATTGATAAGTGTTACATCTCTTTATGTGGTGCTCATCATTTTTGAGGCTCCTTGGGATATTTATGCTCACGCATTTATGCTCTCTGGGATTTATTGCCTTTTTAGTAATTTAAGAAGTCCGTCTGGAGAAAGTAATACCTTGAAGTGGGTAATCGCAGCATTATGCATAGGTGCATCTATACTAAGCAAAGGGCCTGTGTCGCTCTATGCGCTGTTTTTACCTTTTGTGATTGCTTACCTAATAGAATATAGGAGAGAGACGAGTCGTAAAAAGTGGTTGCCTTTTATAATAACCATATGTATGGGCCTTGTGATAGGTTTCTCCTGGTATATTTATGTAAGAAGTGCAGATCCTGTTACCTTTGCAAGAATCGCCGAAAGGGAGACAGGTAACTGGACGAGTTATAATGTGCGTCCTTTTTATTACTACTGGAGCTTTTTTGTTCAAAGTGGTCTCTGGACGATACCTGCTTTTATAAGCCTCCTTTATCCTTATTTAAAAACACGTGTGTTACACCGTAAAGAGTACACATTTACCTTATTGTGGACCTTGCTGGCTGTCGTTTTACTATCTGTCATACCAGAGAAAAAGTCGCGTTACTTGATGCCTGTTTTAATACCGCTTGCATTTACAATAGGTTTTTATATACATTATCTGGTAAGGAGCTTTAGTAAGCTTACAGATAGAAGAGAGACCTTGCCGGTTTATTTCAATATTGGGTTGATAGGTACTTTAATTATACTGGGAGGTTTAGCGCTGCTTACACTGGGGTGGCGATTGGCTTACCTCTCTGTATTAGATATTCTACCCAGTGTTTTTGTTGTTTTAGCTGGGGTTTGTGTCATTTACTTTCTAGTAAAAAAGGAGCTCTATAAGAGCTTACTATCGTTTGTTATTGCTCTTGTATTACTCGTAAATGTCGGTTTTAATGAACGATCTCAATTTAAGAAGTATGCGCACCAGTCTGTTAAGAGTAGTTCACTCGATAAGCGAGTTGAGACTTCTTTTAAAGCCTTTGAGAACTTACCGGTACTACCTGTGTATGGACTTAATGGTGCCACTCCAGAAATGGTGTGGGCTGCAGGTCAAAAAATCCCAAGGCTTTGTAAAGATGATGAGCTTGTGATGCCAGGTGAAGATAGTTTTTATACACTTGTTTTCTTTGAAGACGATTGGCTCGTATCTGAAACCTTTCCAGATATGCAACATAAGTTTATGTTTACTTTAGAACTTAATACTGCAGGCCAACCTAGTCGCAATTATACAGATAGAAAAGTGGCTAGTGTTTATCTAGTTGAGCAGTAGGTTTTGGCTTCCAAAACACCTCCCATACAAAAAAACCTATAACAGTGATATACTCTATAGCGACAAGCCATAGGTTTTCTTTAAATCCATCTGCACCATAGGCAGCGTAGCTTAGTATAACTGTAGCGCTCCAGACTAAAGGAAAGCGATAGCGAGTAAACACACAGAGTAATAATGGTGTCGCTACATACCAAGGGTGTACGGTAGTCGATAATAAGAAATAAAAAAACATCCCTATGAGGATGGCCGTTATCATAGCCTGCAAGCTACGGTTGTTGCGTATAAAAGCGAGTAGTATAAGAAGTACAACTACAATTTTAGGTAGTAGTGGCCCTACATCTCCTATAATATTCCAGCCTATAACTTGATAGCCTATATACCTTATGATGTAATAGATGCTCGCATTAAATTCAAATTTTTGAAACCATAAGGCAATGGTAGTGCCAAAATTTTCAGCAAAAGCACCGCTTAAAAATGGTATAAATGTAAGCACCACAACTCCTAGGGTGATGAGGTAAAAGTAAATGAGTCTAGGTGTGTTTGTTTTTATTTCGCGAAAGCGGACTTTCCAAGGATATGAACTTCTAAAGTGGGTTGTCTTACCGCCACCTCTGGTTAAGAAGTATTGCATAAATAGGGGTAAAAATAACAGCGGTAATAGCTTAGTCGATATGGAGAGTGCTAAGAACACAGCACTTAAAATCCATTTGCCTTGCGATAACTTGTAAAGGGATAGTACAACAAGAAAAAGCATTACAGACTCAAAGTGCAAGTTGCCCGTCATCTCGATGATGATAAAAGGATTTAAGGCATACCAGAATATATTATAGATAGGTAAGCCTAACTTAGTGAGTAGTTTTTTACCGTATATGATTGTACCTATATCTGCCAGTATAATTACTATTCTAAATGTGATAACGCTTCCTAGGATACTTTTACTTGAGAAAAGTGCTGCAACTAAGAATATGAGCTGGTTAACTGGTGGGTAGTTTGTAAAATGACTAGCATTGAGTGTACCCATACCGGCATAGAGCTCTTGAGCTTGCGCTACAATGCTTGTTGTACCCGCATCAATATAACTTTGTGGAGTGCTTAAATACGGGTTGTAGCCTTGTATGAGCATACGGCCATCCCAAATAAACCTATAGAAGTCTTGAGAGAGGTTAGGCGTAGCATTTATAAAAATTATCCTGGCTAGGATGGCAATAAAAAAGAGAAGGCCAAAATCATTTTTACCTCTCTTTACGATTAGATAAAAAGAGGCAAATAAAATACTGTAAAGACTTACTAGAAGAGGAAAATCTGATCGCTGTAAGTGATGTGCAAATAGGTAGTAAACAACAAGAGAAACAACTGCAAGAAGCAATGAGGTTTTTTGATATTTCCACAGTTTTGCTATCACGCTTTGCTCGTTAACGACTTAAAGAATACAAACCCAAAACCTATAAATAACATTAGGTGAAAAGGGAATAGTCCAAAATCTCCTCCTTGATCTCCTACCACAAAGGCAGAGTACATCCCAAAGGCAAAGTATAGCATTAATAGCCCTTCAAAAATCACATTTATAGAGATGTTTTTCTTGATGTATTTGTTGCCTTTCCAAGATTCCTTGAGTTCACTTATGTTGAATTTTGGGGTGCGTATAAAGTCACTACGTTTCCCTAAGTGCCCTTCTATTACTGCTATAGAGTTATGCAATGAGAAGCCCATTGCGATACTAAAGAATGTAAAGAACATCCCTATATAACGTATAAATTGCTTAAAACCGCCACCGTAAATACTCTTAAACATAAACCAGTAACATATAAAGAATATCACACTACTTATGACAAAGAAAGACATCACGTAAAAGTAAGGCTTAAGGTGAGCATACTCGTTCTTTATATATAACATAGGGATGCTAAGTATCGCTACGATGAGCACGTTTAAAAACATTGTGCTGTTAAGTAAGTGCAGTATGCCGTGCATCTTAGTTTTTGTAGAAAGGCTCTTGCTTGTGACCACTTTTTTAGACATCTTCTGGAAGTTCTCTGCACCACCTTTATTCCATCTAAACTGTTGTGAGCGTGCTGCACTTATAACCACAGGTAATTCTGCAGGAGTTTTTACATCCTCTAGGTACTTAAATTTCCAGTTTTTAAGTTGTGCTCTATAACTTAGGTCTAGGTCTTCTGTAAGTGTATCTCCTTCCCAGTTGCCAGCATCTTCTATACACTGCTTGCGCCATAGCCCTGCGGTACCGTTAAAGTTTATAAAGTGACCTTTACTGTTGCGACCTACTTGCTCTAATGTAAAGTGAGCATCTAGAGCAAAAGCTTGTACTCTAGTAAGTAGTGAGTACTCTCTATTAATATGCCCCCAGCGAGTCTGTACTACACCTATGTTTCGATCTTTAAAGTAAGGCACTGTGCGTTGCAGCCAGTTGGGCTCGGGAAGAAAATCTGCATCAAAAATGGCTATATATTCTCCCTTTGCAACCTTAAGTCCTTCCTTAAGAGCACCAGCCTTAAAGCCAGAACGGTCTTCACGAGTAACGTGCTTTATATCTAAACCTTGATTTTTAAGTCTCTCAATATGATTTTTTGTGCTCTCAAAAGACTCATCTGTACTGTCGTCTAGTACTTGTATCTCCAGCTTCTCCTTTGGGTAGTCTAGCAACGCAATATTGTCTAGTAATCGCTCCATCACATAGAGCTCATTATATACAGGTAGCTGTATAGTAACTAGTGGGATTTGAGTCGGGTCTTTAAAATTGAACTTTGGGGCATCGTCTTTAATGCGCTGCGCTCTTAGGTAATTAAAAAGCAAGTTGAGTTGCGATAGGCTGTAGGCAAATATGATAACTAGCGATATCGTGTAGATAACTATGATAGATATTTCTAAAATCATTACTTAAAACTGTATTTAAAAATCCACCCTAATATTTTTACTCCTGCCATAACTGCGCCCTTTACAGTACCAGATACTTTTGAAACGCCTATTCGGTTTCTGTAGTTTACGGGTACTTCGGTATATTTCATTTTCTTTTTTAAGACCTTAAGTTGCATCTCTACAGTCCAGCCATATGTTTTATCTTCCATCTCTAAGGCGAGAAGGCTGTCATATTTCATTGCTCTAAATGGGCCAAGATCTGTAAAACGTGCGCCAAAAAATAGACTCATAAGCGTTGTGGCTAGCCAGTTTCCAAAAATTTGTGGTCCTGTCATAGACCCGCTTTCGCGAAAGCGTTTATCTCTAGCACCAATCACCATATCACAGTTGTCTTGCACAATAGGTGCGATTATCTTAGTAAGCTCTTCTGGGTAATCACTATAATCACCATCTAAAAAAACAACGATGTCTGGCTTAGGAGTATGGCTCGCAATATAATTCATCCCTTTAAGGCAAGCATAGCCATAACCCATTTGCTCTTCTCTTAAAACGGTAGCTCCATTTTCTTGAGCAACTTGCTCTGTGTTATCTGTAGAGGCATTACTTACTACAATTACTTCGTTAACAATAGCGGGAATGTCTTGTAGAACAAGTCCTATAGAATCTTGTTCATTGTAGGCTGGTATAATAACTTTTATAAGGGGCTCCATAATGCTAGTAGAAAGAGATGTCTGGATTATCACGGCGAAAAGCTCTTACACTTGTCCATTCACCTTTTAATTGATTTGCTTCGTATTTTTCTACTTTGATGAGTTTGTTGTTTTTATAGACTAAGCAAAAACCTTCTTGCTCATTATTTACATATTGAGTTTTGCGTGTTTCTTGCCGCGCAATATCGTAAAAAATCCACCAATTTTGCGCTTTTCCCTGCTCATAATGCCCCTCGCGCACTAGTTTTCCTTGGGGATTGAAAAAATACCAATAGTCGGTTTTAAGGTTATTTGTATAGTGACCTTGAGACATAAGCTCACCATTACTATGGTAAAATTTCCAGTACTTAATCTTTTGCTCACCCATAACCCAGCCTTCGGCTTTAATGATACCATTGTCGTGATATTCTTTGTGATAACGGTTAGGCTCTGCCATAAAAAGCAGTTGAGATACAAAAATAAAGATGATAAAACCTTTGCTAGTCATAGCACCTTAGACGAGAGAAGTTAGAGTCACTAACACATAAAATGTATTTTTATACAAAAACAGATGTATGGAGTTTAGTTTTTGGGAGCAAGAAGCGTGGTTTACTAATGTAGATTATACCGTAATAGGAAGCGGTATTGTAGGGCTTACGTGTGCTTTACGCTTACGCGAAAGGTTTCCAAAAGCAAAGATACTCGTGTTAGAAAGAGGAATGCTTCCTAATGGTGCAAGTACAAAAAATGCGGGATTTGCCTGTTTTGGTAGTATTTCAGAAATACTAGATGATCTAAAATCACACTCAGAAGATGAAGTCGTAGCGCTTGTTAAAAAAAGAATAGAAGGCCTAACAAAACTGCGAGCGTTGCTTACTGATAAGGGTATCGACTATCAAGAAAACGGAGGCTACGAGCTATTTTTAAAGAAGGACAACAGTCTCTATAAGCAATGTGTTGAAGCCATACCTACTATAAATAAATTGCTCTTTCCTATTTTCAAAAAGGAAGTATATAGCTTAAAATCAAATGACCTGCAATGTGATGGAATCCACGACCAAGTTATCTTTAATAATAGTGAGGGGCAAATAGATACTGGGCGTATGATGCAATCACTTTTGCAACTCGCTCAGTCTAAAGGAATCTTGATTTTGAATAATACAAACGTAATTTCTTATGCCGAAAATGCTATTGAAGTAACCATTGTCACTAACTCTATACAGTTCAAAACAAAAAAGCTCCTCATTGCTACAAATGGCTTTGCAAAAAAGCTAGGTCTTACTCAAGTAAAACCTGCACGAGCACAAGTTTTGATAACTAATAAGATACCTGATTTGCACCTTAAAGGTACTTTTCATCTTGATAGAGGGTATTACTATTTTAGAAATATAAATGGCAGGATACTTTTAGGCGGTGGTCGTAATCTGGACTTTAAAGGAGAGGAGACTACCGTAATTGCACAAACAGAAATAATCCAGCAAGAGCTAGAGCGACTACTTGAAGAGGTCATTTTACCCAATACAAAGTTTGAGATTGCCCATAGGTGGAGTGGCATTATGGGAGTAGGTAGCCAGAAACAGCCTTTACTTAAAAAATTATCAGACCACACGTATTGTGGGGTTCGGCTAGGAGGTATGGGTGTTGCCATAGGCGCAACAGTGGGAGAAGACTTGGCAAATCTTATTGCGTAGTGTAGGTTTATAATAGACTATTTTTACAGACCGTAATATCACTTATGACCCATCCTGAAATAAAAGAAGAACTTCTCAAAGCTTGTAAAGAGCATCTTACGCAACGCAGAGATGTGGTGCAGCAAATTCTAGATAATGTAGCAATTTCATTAAGAGAGGAAACTAAGAGTACAGCTGGAGATAAACACGAGACCGGCAGAGCGATGTTACATTTAGAACGTGAGAACGCTGGCAAGCAACTGGCGGCGATAGAAAAACTAGAACAAATCTTTCTTAGAATAAAGCTTGATCTTTCAGAAGGTCCAGTGCACTTGGGTAGCGTTGTCGTCACCTCACAGGCATCCTATTTTATTTCTATTCCTGTAGGAGCTATAAAAGTAGATGGTCTCACTTTTTATGCAATAGGTATAGGCTCACCTATAGGTCAATTACTAATGGGTAAACGAGAAGGTGATGAAGTGCGCTTTCGCGAAAGCGTAATAAAGATCACTACAATCTACTAGTTACTTGAGATTAATGTATGTAGTGTCTCCTTTAACAAGGTTACTTTCAGAATTAAAAAGTATAGATTGCCCGTCACACAAAGCCTCTATCAAATAATGGGTTCCCATAAAATAACTTCTGGTAATCTCAACCTTTATGCCCTCTGGAGAGATTGTGAGCTGGTGTGGGTAGCGCAGTAGCTGCTCATCTTTTTGTGCATCTGGAAAAAACCATTGCTTAGGTAGCTTATTAAGATCTCCAAAAAGGGAGCCTACGTAATAGGAAGGAGGGTTGTTATATAGCCTTTGAGTTTGCTCGTGAGCGATTATAGTTCCATCTCGCATAACAATAGTCTTGTCCATATATGATAAAACATCTGTGCTGTCGTGTGTAGCAACGAGGCAGGTGATGTTTTGCTTTTTTAGGTATGCAAAGAGACGCCTGCGAAGCTTGTTTTTTCTAAAGTTATCAATGTGGGAGAATGGCTCATCTAGTAATAGGAGTTCTGGTTCTTTCGCTAGTGTTTGTGCTAGCGCTACCCGTTGTTTTTGTCCGCCAGAGAGGGTTTTTACGTGAGCAGATGCAAAGGGAGTCATTTCTACCACTTCTAGTAATTCTTCGGTTCTGGCCTGGCTAGTTTCTGGCTCTAGTCTGCTTAAGTATTTATGAATATTTTCTGTGACAGATGTGTAAGGCATTAGGTCAAAATCTTGCGAAAGATATTTGATATATGGCATCCCGGGAATAAGATTTTCTTCAGGACCAGTTACCTTTTTATTATCAAAAGTTATAGAGCCTTGGTCTAAATCATAAAGACCGTAAATCATTTGCAATAACGTGGTTTTACCGCAACCACTCTCGCCTATAATAGCTGCGTGTGTACCCTTTTCAATTTGAAGTTGTATAGGTCCCACATTAAACCGTTCAGAAATAGAAAATAAGACATCTGTAAGTATAAGCATAGCGTTTACAAAAATACAGATCGCCGGTAAGATATAAACGCAGAGAGCGACTTTAGTAAGCTATACGTATATTTGCAGTCTTATACTATTATGAATTTATACCCCTTATTTTTTACTCCGCTTTTTAAGTATCGCCTTTGGGGTGGTACAAAATTACGTACAGTTCTTCACAAAGAATTTGATGGAGATCATATAGGTGAGTCTTGGGAGGTTTCTGGAGTTACCGGCAGTGAGACTATTGTCTCAAATGGACCACTTGCAGGTAAAACCCTCAATGAGTTGATAGCTAGTTATGGCGCAGACTTTCTAGGGGAAGCAGTGATTGATAAATTTGGAAGTCATTTTCCGCTACTCATAAAGTTTTTAGATACAGAAAAGCCACTTTCGGTGCAGGTACATCCTGGAGATGCGATAGCAAAAGCGCGTCACGACTCTTATGGTAAAAATGAAATGTGGTATATTATGGATGCAGAGCCAGATGCAGAGATTATAGTGGGCTTTGAGAATGATACAAAACCAGAAGATTACACTCAGGCAGTTAGTGATGGTTCTATAATCGATTTACTTCACAAGGAAAATGTTTCTAAAGGTGATATTATTCATATTCCTGCAGGACGAATACACGCAATAGGAGCTGGTATTATGCTAGCCGAAATACAGCAAACCTCAGATGTGACATACAGAGTGTATGATTATGATAGAGTAGATGCAAAGACTGGTAAAAAACGAGACCTACATACAGAGCAGGCTACAGATGTGTTAGATTATAATGGGTGTGAAAATTACAAGACCCCTTATAACGCTGAGCTTAATACTTCTGTTCCAGTTATAGAAGATCATTACTTTACGACAGCTGTGTTAGATTTAGAAGGTGAATTACTTAGAGATTATAGTCATCAAGATTCTTTTACCATACTAATGTGTGTGGCAGGAAGTACTTCATTTATATATGATGATAAGACTTATAATTTTAAGCAAGGTCAGACAGTTATACTTCCAGCTAAGGTCAATACGATACAATTTATAAGTGCCCGCGCTACTATTCTTGAAGTAACTGTATAGCTCACTAATAGTTAAAGAAAAGTGAAATACAGTATTGGGAGGTTGTGACCAGCTATTTTTGTTAAAATTCTTTATTTGTGCTTAGACTCATATTTTTTATTGCCTTTATTATAGCCTTAGATGTTTATGCCTACCAAGCATTCAGATTCTTAGTAAAAGGTAGATGGGGTACGATATTATACTTCCTTATCACCTTATTTATAATAGGAGGGATGATTTATCAATTCTCTACAGGAGGTAGGCGCAATATGAGCCCGCTTACACAGTTCTTTATCGTCTCTTTTGTGATTTTGATAGTTTGTAAGTTAGTCATTATCGCCACAATGTTTGGCGAGGATATATTCAGACTTATAAAGGGAGGTCTCAATAAACTTACTGGAAACACGCAGGGCAGTGCAATTCCATCCAGACGTAAGTTTGTAAGCCAGATTGCCCTTGGTCTAGCAGCGATACCTTTTGCATCTATTCTTTATGGTGTGATTAAGGGGCGTTATAACTTTAAGGTACTTAAATATACACTCAGTTTTGATGATTTACCTGAAGCGTTTGATGGATACAAGATTACTCAAATAAGTGACGTGCACAGTGGTAGTTTTGATAATGCCGAAAAGCTAGACTACGCTATAGATTTAATAAATGAGCAGGCAAGTGATGCTATATTATTTACTGGAGATATGGTAAATAATGAGGCGGCAGAGATGGAGCCTTGGAAAGACACCTTTGCAAGACTCAAAGCACGTGACGGTAAGTTTTCTGTTTTAGGAAATCACGACTATGGTGATTACATAGACTGGCCTACGCCAGAAGCTAAGATTGCAAATCTTGATAGACTTAAAGAAATTCAAAAAGAGATGGAGTTTAAGCTTCTCCTTAATGAGCATCATTATATTGAAAAAGATGGGCAACGTCTCGCTATAGTAGGTGTAGAAAACTGGGGTGAAGGCGGATTTAAAAAAGCTGGAGATCTTAATAAAGCAATCTCTGGACTTGCTCAAGATGACTTTAAAATATTGATGAGTCACGACCCTTCACACTGGGAGTATGAGGTAAAAGATCACCCAGAGCATTTTCACCTTACACTAAGCGGTCATACCCACGGTATGCAGTTTGGTATTGAGATACCAGGATGGTTTAAGTGGAGCCCTGTGAAGTGGCGTTACAAGTACTGGGCAGGTATTTATGAAGATGCAAAGCAATACATAAATGTAAACCGAGGGTTTGGGTATTTAGCTTTCCCTGGTAGGGTAGGAATCTGGCCAGAGATAACTGTTATAGAGTTGAAAAAAAGTGGTAAAAACGCATAGTAAGGAGAATATACTATCTTTACGAAGCTTGAAACCCCTGATTGTTTAATTAAAATTGTAGGGTATGTCAAAATTTGGTGAACTTATTGATCTTAATATTCCGGTTCTTTTAGACTTCTACACTGAGTGGAATGAAGACTCTGTATCAATGCATCCCATACTTAGAGATGTTGCTGCGGCAGTAGGAGATAAGGGTAAAGTCATAAAAATAGATGTAGATAAAAACAATGAGCTGGCAGATGCATTGCGCATTAAAAGTTTACCCACACTCATTATCTATAAAAACGGGGAGATGATATGGCGCCAGAGCGGTGAGCTAGATGCAAATACCATTATAGGTATTATGCAAGAATATGCCTCTTAGATTATCCTAACCTTCCAAAAGTAAAACCCGCTTTTTCAAAATAGTCTATCGTGCGCGGTAGTGTGTATTTCATATTTTCAAAGGCTTTTACACTGTCGTGAAAAACGATAATATCTCCATTTTTTGCCTTCTTAATTACATTATCAAGACACTGTTCTGGAGAAGTATGCGCATCCCAGTCAAAGGCAATCACGCGATACATTATAATCGTATAACCAAGTTTCTTTAAGACTCTAGCTTGCTTGCGTTTTATCTTTCCGTAGGGCGGTCTAAAGAGCGGCGCAGTAGGAGTGTTTATTGTCTTAGGTAAATGAGTCGATATTTCCTCTTCGGCGAGCCTAACATTATCTATATATGCGTCTGTGTTTGTTTTCCAACCATTCAAGTGATGCTGGGTGTGGTTTCCTATGGAGTGACCGCTTTGGCATATGCGTTTAAAAATTTCTGGATGCTTCCGTACATTATCACCTATATAGAAAAAGGTAGCGGGAATGGGTTTTTTACGCTTTCGCGAAAGCGTATCTAAAACAAACGCTGTCACCTCTGGTGCCGGGCCATCATCAAAAGTGAGATAGACGGTTTTCTTACTAGTCTTTTTGTCCCAAACATACCATTGCGGGTATAACCATTTAAGGAATGCTGGGACTCTGGACAGTTTTAAGTACACGTGCTAATATATCTACTCCTCTATAATTGAGTCTGCATTAATCGCACCACCTGTTGCTGGTACTGTTTCTAATGGCGCTTCTACAGCACCATTTTCTGGCTCCTCATCATCTCCTAGTAGATAGGGGAACGAGCGCATATAGTTGTCATAAATTTGAGCCTCTTTTTCAAAGAGCTCTCTATCATCATTTATGATAAGTAGGTCTACAAGGCTTCTATACTTCTCAATGTTTGTAAGTATCTCTTCGTAGTACTTGTATTGTAGCTCTGCATCTAGCGCGCTAAAGTATTTGAGTTGCTCTTGGTACTTTGTAGCTACTTCTTGCCATATGGCTTGAGCGCGCTGCTTTTCTCCTATCTCATAATAGCCAGTGATATATGGTTCAACCAGTGTGTAGAATTCAAAGATGTCTACTGGCATTTTTTCCATCGCGAGATCCATAACCTCTTTAGCCTTTTCTGGCTTATTTTCGGCTAGTAATTGCTCTACTAGACGTGCCATATTACCTCTGTAGGTAATTGCGTTTGTGCGCGTCTCACGATCGTGATAAATGTCTGGACTACCGCTATTACCCCAATACCATTTTTTTACAATGTCATACATCTTATCTGCATCTACGCGACCCATATCATACGGGTTACGAGGGTCTATAGGTGTGCGTATAGGGATGAGCTTGTAGGTAACACCATCTAGCTGCAGGTAATCCTTCATCCATAAGTAATCATCATCACCAAAGCTTCCGCCTGTGAAGTAGATAGGACGCTCCCAGTTGTTACTTGCTATTATATCTAGCATAAGCAGTCTGTTTTTATAAAGCACATTGCCACTTAACTCGATGTCTATGTAAGGTACAATCTCATCTGCATCATCTATAGGGACAATCTTGTTTTTAAGCACAGACTCTTTATCTACTGGAATTCTTATTTTCTTGCTAGGGAAGGTATTAAAGAACTGCCCTTTTGCATACTCAACCTTAGTCCTTGGGTCGTCACTTGCGATAAAGTTCATCCACTGTGCGATTGGGATAATGGAGTCTTTGGTCTCTTGATAAAACAGGGCCTCTCTATTATCTGCCGCATACTTGTCGTGAGTTAGAGTACTTGGCACCGGCGGACTTTTATATGCAGCGCGCTTCATCTGGTCAAAATACCAGTCTGTGTTTATTAAACTTGTATTTACAATACGCACATCTGTACGATAGCCTTCTATCTCTTGTACATACCATAGGGCAAAGGTGTCATTATCACCTATGGTAAATATGATGGCGTTCTCATCTACAGAGTCTAGGTATTTTCTAGCCATTGCTAGCGCTGTTTTTCTGCCAGAACGATCGTGGTCATCCCAGTTTTGAGATGCTAGAAGTACAGGTGCAGCCAGTAAGCATACCACAGCCACAATAGGCATTGCTATTTTAGGTTTTATAAAATCTTTTACAATATCAAAGAGAGCATAAACGCCAAAACCTATCCACATTGCAAACACATAAAAGGAACCTACAAGCGCATAGTCACGCTCACGAGGTTCAAAAGCACGCTCGTTGAGGTATACTTTTAAGGCAAGACCCGTAAATAAGAAAAACACGAGTAACACTGCAAAGCGTTTCCAGTCTTTACTTGCGTGAAAGAGTAGACCTAGTAATCCTAATAATAATGGTAAGAAGTAGTACGTGTTGCGCGCCTTGTTGTTCTCAACATCAGACGGTAGGTTTTCTTGCGGTCCTAAAAAGATACCATCTAGCCAGTCTATACCAGAAATCCAGTTACCGTTAAAGTCATCGCCTTTACCTTGTATGTCGTTCTGGCGACCTACAAAGTTCCACATAAAGTAGCGCCAGTACATATACCCAAACTGGAAGCTGAACATATAGTTCATATTGTCACCAAAAGATGGTTTTTCTACATCGAGATACTGACCTATCTGGCTTTTTAAGAAGGCATCATATCCCTCATAGTTTACCTTGCCGTCTCTAAAATCTATTTTGAACTGCGTCACAACATCTTGAAGATACTGGCGATCTTCTTCGGACATATTTGGGTCGTACTTAATACTAAACTTAAGTGGCCCTGTATACTGCATATAGTTTGCATTATTTTCTGGGCTCCACATTCTTGGTAAAATAGCTTTGTGAGCGTCATCAAGATTTTGCTTTGCATTGCGCCACTGGTTTACAACTACATACTTGCCTAGTTTTTCATCTTTTTCATAAAGCTTTGGCTTATCTAGGTAGGGAGTATCTGGATCTAGCCCTGCATAGTCTGCTGTAAACTGTGGTCCGTAAAACAGTTTTGTTTCTGGATACTGCTCACGGTTATAGTAAGAGAGTAGTGATCGTGCATTAGAAGGATTGTTCTCATTTATAGTTGTTCCTGCATTTGCACGTATAGGTAACATCATCCAGCTTGAGAATCCTATAAAAATGTATAACATACATAACAGCATTGTATGTATGAGGGGTTTGTTACGCTTTCGCGAAAGCGTTAACCCATAATAAAACAATCCTACTAGAAGTAAGCCAGCAATAATAGTCCCACTATTAAACGGTAGCCCGATAGAGTTTACAAAGAATACTTCTAGGTATCCAAAAAGCGATAGTGTGTAAGGAAGGAGTAGTTTGAAAATAAACATCAATATGGCTACCACAATAACTAGCGCGATAAGAAGGTTTTTTGGGGTAACCTTTTCTGTATTTTTAAAAAAATAAAGAAGACCTATTGCTGGTATGGTGAGTAATCCCATAAAGTGAATCCCAAAAGAGAGCCCCACAATAAATGAGATAAGTATGAGCCAGCGGTTACCACGAGGTTTGTGCATATCACGTTCCCATAATAACCCAAGATAGAATAGTAAGGATAGTACAACTGCAGCAGGAGCATAAACCTCTGCCTCTACGGCATTAAACCAGAAGCTGTCTGTAAATGTAAATGCAAGTGATCCTATAGCTGCACTTGCAAGGATGGCAAGCTGCTTAGTTTTTGTGATAAGTTCCTTTTCTTCTGTGAGCGTTCTTGTAAGAAGCAAAGTAAGTGACCAGAACATAAATAGTATGGTAAATGCACTACTTAAACAAGATAGATAATTTACTGCAAGAGCTATGTAGGTAGGGTCTGGTGCAAAAATAGAAACAAAGGCTCCTAGTATTTGATAAAGAGGTGCTCCCGGTGGGTGACCTATCTCAAGTTTTGACGAGGTAGATATGTACTCTCCTGCATCCCAAAAACTAGCCGTAGGCTCTACGGTAAGAGAATATACTATAAGGGCAATGGCAAATACGGTCCACCCTAAAATCTTATTATACTTCGCAAAGTTGAAGTCGCTCATTATGTTATATTTTGTAAAGGGACGAAGTTAAGCAATACCCCTGATTTGTGGTAACGTAGTCGTGGCATTAATTATTTCTTAAAAATGAATATTTCAAATTTTAATAATTATGCTCTGAGATTCATTTATAGCTGGTTATCACGAGTTTTCAAGGTCATCAAAAATATTTTTTTAAAAATGAGTCATTTTTTTTAAAATAATGTTTGTGAATGTAAAACTTTCCTTTAAATTTGCACTCGCTATTGAAAAAACATAGTGGCCTATGGTGTAATTGGCAACACGTCTGTTTTTGGTACAGAAGAGTCTAGGTTCGAGACCTAGTGGGCCAACTTAAAAACCCGACCTTTAATTAGGTCGGGTTTTTTTATTTCAATAATCACGAAATAAATTGGGGAAGTTAATATCTTCTTGTAGCGGCTTGTCTAACAAGGTGCTTATGCAGATAATGGCTGTATCACGTGGTAATAAGTAAGCATATTTTTATAAAAACGTAATGAACTATGCGTATCTTCTATACACGACTTTAAAAATTCATTAAATCTTCTGTAATCTACAGGGACTTGAACGCGTGCAGTCTCCTTAAGAGCACTGTCTACCATTACTTCAAGGATAACAACTTGATTTTCTGGTTCAAAATGTACTGCCTCTGCTTGGAAATATTTTTTAATAAGCGCTTTGTGAAGACTTGTAAAATCTACAGGTTGACCAGGGTGTGATTCACAACTATAATCTATAAGATTATGCAACTCTGTGAGAACGGTGTGTTTTAATGATCTGTTCATAATCAATATTTTGTTTAAATGTACTCACATCTCTCTTTGTAAAATCGTAATAAAATGCTAATTAGCAATTAGTTAACAGAGTTGTGTGGTGTGATTACGCTTTCGCGAAAGCATAAAAAAACACCTTCACAGTGAGTGAAAGTGCCTTAATGTATAATAATCAAGTATTGGTTCAGATTCTAAAAGTAATGATGGGTCTTTTGGCGTGGTTTACAAGCCCCTCGCTTAGGGAGCCGTTTAGAAAATGAGAGAGTCCTTTTCGGCCGTGAGTACCTATGCCTACAATTCCAGCATCTATCATTTCGGCAAAATGTAGGACGCCACTCTCTATGCTATTATCATTATAAATATTGAGAGAGTAATTTGTAATGTCTGGTTCTTTTGCCATAAATTCTTTCATTATCTCTTCTATGTCGTGGGTAGTTTGGAAGTTGCTAGGAGTGTTTACATAGAGCATATGTAGTTTTATATCGCTGTCTTGTGCAAAAGCAGCTGCTTTTTTAAAGGCACTATGATTTTCTTCTTTAAAATCGCATACATACACAAACTTGTCTAGTTTGAACAACTCGTGCTTTTGTTTAATAATAAGAACGGGCACTTTTGAGTTTCTTACTACTTTCTCAGCATTTGAGCCTATAAAAAATTCGTGTAACCCGCTATCGCCGTGGGATCCCATCACGATTATATCAGATTCGTACTTGTCTACGTAGTCCATAATGCCTTCAAAGGCTCCATCAAACTCGGCAGTTTCTTCTACAGTAATACCATCTAGATAAGGAGCATTCATCATTGCTTCAAATTTTTGATGTGCGAGTTTCATAAAGAAAATGGCTTCTGGTAAATCGCTTTGTTGTCCAGACACAGCATCTACTAGTTGCATAGGTAGATCTACCATATGTAATAGGTTTATAGAGGCGTTGTGTCGCCTGGCAAGATCTGCTGCAACTCTTAGTGCATTTTCGGCCTGTTCTGAAAAGTCTGTGGGTACAAGTATTTTTTTGATCATAAGAGCATAGTTTATAGTTAAACAATACCATAGTGCTATGCCTTGCGGGCTAGTTATATGGCTTTAAATACTTTGAAAGAAGGGTCTCATAAATTTACAAAATAATAGGGAGCCATTACGGCTTTTAATAACGGATAATTTATAGTATATTTGCACCGTTGAAAGACGCAGTGAATACAGAGGGGACAGCGGTCCCCTCTTTTTATAGGCTTATATGTTGAAGGAAAAAGTAACCAATTTACTACAAGAGGCACTGGATGAAAATCCAAATTTGTTTTTGATTAGTCTTGATATTCAAGGGAATAACGAGGTTAAAATTATCATAGATGGAGATGATGGTGTGAAGGTGGAAGATTGTATTGCGGTGAGTCGCAAGGTAGAGCATAACTTAGATAGGGAAGAAGAAGATTTTTCTTTAGAAGTGATGTCTGCTGGTGCTACAAGCCCTTTAGCTATACCTAGGCAATATAAAAAGAATGTTGGAAGGCATCTTGAGGTTAAGAAAGAGGATGGGACAAAAATCGAAGGATTAATGACCGATGCTACAGATACAGACGTAACGCTCACTTGGAAAACAAGAGAGCCAAAACCTGTTGGAAAGGGGAAAGTCACTGTTCAAAAGACAGAAACGATTTCTTATAGTGAGATAGTGCAAGCAAAAGTGATGATTAAATTTTAACAAAAGTTGATATGGAGAATTTAGCGTTAATCGATTCTTTTTCAGAATTTAAGGACGATAAATTAATAGATCGTGTGACCCTGATGGCCATCTTAGAAGAGGTGTTCAGAAGTACGTTAAAGAGACGTTTTGGAAGTGACGATAACTTTGATATAATTATAAACCCTGATAAAGGAGATCTAGAGATCTGGCGTAACCGTGTGGTTGTTGCAGATGGAGAGGTGGAAGATGATAATGAAGAGATCTCATTAACAGATGCACGTAAGATTGAAGAAGATTTTGAGGTAGGTGAAGATGTATCAGAAGAGGTGAAGCTTATAGATTTAGGCCGTCGCTCTATTTTGGCACTACGTCAAAACTTAATAAGTAAAATACACGAGCACGATAATACAAACATATACAAGCAGTTTAAAGAGCTAGAAGGTGATTTGTATACAGCAGAGGTTCACCATATACGTCACAGAGCAATAATATTGCTTGATGATGATGGAAACGAAATTATATTACCAAAGGATCGCCAGATACCTTCAGATTTTTTCAGAAAAGGAGAAAATGTACGTGGAGTGATAGAAAGCGTTGAGCTTAAGGGTAATAAGCCTGCAATTATTATGTCTAGAACATCTCCATTGTTTTTGGAGAAGTTGTTTGAGTCAGAGATACCAGAAGTGTTTGATGGTTTAATTACTGTTAAAAATGTAGTGCGTATCCCGGGTGAAAAGGCAAAAGTAGCAGTAGATTCTTATGATGATCGTATAGATCCAGTAGGGGCTTGTGTAGGTATGAAAGGATCTCGTATACACGGTATCGTAAGAGAGTTGGGTAATGAAAATATTGATGTTATTAATTACACGACTAATCTTAATTTATATATTACAAGGGCTTTAAGTCCTGCTCGTATCACGAGTATTAAGATAGATGAAGAAAATAAGACTGCGCAAGCAGTGCTTAAGCCAGAAGAGGTGAGTAAAGCAATAGGTCGTGGAGGTCATAATATACGTCTTGCTGGGCAGCTTACTGGTTATGAAATTGACGTTTATAGAGAAGGGGTAGAAGAAGATGTTGAGCTTACAGAATTTTCAGACGAGATAGAAGCGTGGGTAATCGAAGCTTTTGGAAAAATAGGACTCGATACAGCGCGTAGCGTACTCGAGCAAGAAGTTAGTGATCTTGTACGACGTACAGATCTAGAAGAAGAAACAGTACTTGATGTGATGCGTATCCTCAAGGAAGAATTTGAAGAATAAAGTATCCTACTCTCAATAGTAAAGTAGGTATAGATAATAATTTAGAGCAGTTTATGGCAGCAACAATGCGATTAAACAAGGTATTACGGGAATTGAACATTTCTCTTGATCGTGCCGTAGAATTTTTAAATTCTAAGGGTGTGGAGATAGAGGCACGTCCGACTACGAAAATTTCGACTGAAATTTACGAGGTGCTTTCGGGTGAGTTTCAAACGGATGCCAACAAGAGAGTAGCTTCTAAGGAGGTTGCAGAGGCAAAAGAAAAGGAGAAGGAAGCATTGCGCGCCGCTCGTGAAGTAGAAATTGAGGCAAAAGCTGAAGCGAAAGCGGCAGCGCCTAAAAAGCAAGAGGTCGTTAAAGCTAAAGCACAGTTAGATGGACCAAAGCAAGTAGGAAAAATTGATCTTTCAAAGGGATCTGGAAAACCAGCACCTGTTAAGGAAGAGAAAAAGCCAGAGGTCAAGAAGGAAGAGGTTAAAAAGCCAGAAGTTCCTGTTGCTCCTGTAAAAGAGGAGGTAAAACCTACTCCAAAACCTGCTGTAGAAGAAAAGAAAAAAGAAGAAAAGCCAAAACAAGCTGCTCCTATAGAAAAAGAAGCAAAGAAAGTTCAGGCTCCTGCGGCAAGAAAGGAAGAGCCTAAGAAGGCTGATACTCCAGAAAAAGAAGTGGGTCTAGGTGATGAAGTTATCAAGACTGACTATAAAAAACTGGACGGACCTAACTTCACAGGTCAAAAAATTGACCTTTCTAAGTTTAAGAAGCCAGAAAAGAAATCATCTTCAGACGATAAGAAAAAACGTCGCCGTCGTATTACAAAACCAGGTACAGGTGGCGGTAAGCCGGGAGGAAATAACCGAGGCGGAAACAATAACAACAACAACCGTGGTAATGCTGGAAAGGGTAGAGGGCGTGTTGTTAAGGCAGAGCCTACAGAAGAAGAAGTACAAAAACAAATACGTGAGACTCTTGAAAAACTTCAAGGAAAGTCTAATAAAGGTAAAGGTGCAAAATACCGTCGTGATAAGAGGGATCAGCACCGTCAAAAGACAGAAGATGATCTAGCTCAACAAGATGCAGAAAGCAAAATCCTTAAAGTAACAGAGTTTGTTACAGTAAGTGAAGTAGCTACAATGATGGATGTGGGTGTAACGCAAATTATATCTGCGTGTATGTCACTGGGTATGATGGTAACGATGAACCAGCGTCTAGATGCAGAAACATTATCTATTGTTGCAGATGAGTTTGGATACTCTGTAGAGTTTGTAACTGCAGATCTTGAAGATGCAATAGAAGATGTTGAAGATTCTCCAGAAGACTTAGTAGAAAGAGCTCCTATTGTAACCGTTATGGGTCACGTAGATCACGGTAAAACATCGTTACTGGATTACATCCGTAAGGAAAATGTAATTGCAGGCGAGAGTGGAGGTATAACACAGCACATAGGTGCATATGGTGTACAGCTAGAAGATGGTAAAAAAGTTGCCTTTTTAGATACTCCAGGTCACGAGGCCTTTACGGCGATGCGTGCTCGTGGTGCTCAAGTAACAGATATTGCTGTTATTGTAGTCGCTGCAGATGATGATATAATGCCACAAACTAAAGAGGCAATCTCTCACGCTCAGGCAGCAGGAGTACCTATAGTTTTTGCAATAAATAAAATTGACCTTCCAGCGGCAAACCCTGAGAAGATTAAAGAAGGGCTTGCGCAGATGAATCTTCTTGTAGAAGATTGGGGTGGAAAAATCCAATCACAAGAAATATCTGCAAAGAAAGGTACGGGAGTGAAAGAATTACTTGAGAAAGTATTACTTGAAGCCGAGCTATTAGAGCTTAAAGCAAACCCAGATAGAAATGCAAACGGTACAGTTGTAGAAGCATTCTTAGATAAAGGTCGAGGATATGTATCTACCATACTTGTCCAAGCAGGAACGCTTGAAGTGGGTGATTACGTACTAGCGGGAACTACCTCTGGTAAAGTAAAAGCGATGCACGATGAGCGTGGTAAGAAAATTAAGAAGGCTGGACCTTCTACTCCGGTCTCTGTTTTAGGACTAGATGGAGCGCCACAAGCAGGTGATAAGTTTGTTGTAATGACAGATGAGCGTGAGGCAAAAGATATTGCTACTAAGCGTACACAGCTGCAACGTGAGCAGAACGTGCGTACACAACGTCACATAACACTTGATGAGATAGGTAGACGTATTGCTCTTGGAGACTTTAAAGAACTTAATATTATCCTTAAAGGTGATGTGGATGGATCTGTAGAAGCACTTACAGATAGTTTCCAAAAATTATCTACAGAGGAGATTGCTGTAAATATTATACACAAAGGTGTAGGAGCTATTACAGAAAGTGATGTACTGCTTGCTTCAGCTTCAGATGCGATTATTATCGGGTTTAATGTACGTCCAGCAGGTAATGCTAGACAGGTAGCTGATAAGGAAGAAATCGATATCCGTACATACTCTATCATCTATGATGCGATCAATGATCTTAAAGATGCGATGGAGGGAATGTTATCACCAGAGATGCGTGAGGAGATTACAGGTACGGCAGAGATACGTGAGACCTTTAAGATATCTAAAGTTGGTACAATTGCAGGTTGTATGGTTACAAATGGTAAGATATTTAGAAATTCAAACATACGTCTTATACGTGATGGTGTAGTAGTTTACACAGGTGAGCTTGCTGCCCTTAAACGTTTTAAAGATGATGTAAAGGAAGTTTCAAAAGGATACGATTGTGGTATGCAGATTAAAAACTACAATGACATCAAGCTGGATGACGTTATAGAAGCATTCCAAGAAGTAGCTGTAAAGAAGAAGCTTAAATAATATAAAGCTATATTTAATATATAATCGCCTTAGAGTTTATCTAAGGCGATTTTTTTATGCGCTTTCGCGAAAGCGTATAATTACCCTAAAAAAACACCTTTTGAGCAGTTTTGGGCCTTTTAAATGGCTTTCTCATACGGATTGTGCTGTCGTTTGTGAGAGCACGTTTGCTTGGTAGTTTGAGCTTGTTAAATTATGTGCTGCGAGTGTGAGTTTTGTTTAAATTAAAAGCATAAAAAATCCTCAATATCAAAAAGGTATTGAGGATTTTTTATAGGGTCTTTACGGGTGGGCTAGTTATCTGGTTTAAAAATAAAAGCACTAGAAAATTCCTTTCTTATTTCCATAAGAGCGCGATCTGCTTCTAGCCTATTTCTAAAGTTTCCTATCCATACTTTATAGTTAGGTGTTTCGTGTTTAATGGCAGATGTCCAGGTGCCTATGCGGTTACGATACTTCTTAAGTGTAGCGCTGGCAGTGTTTAAGCTCCCTGAGTATAGTTGTATCTTATATCTGTCTGCTAGTTTGTTGTCTTTTGTAAGGCTGCTTTTTAAATCAAGTAATTCGGTAATTCTATTGTCTTGATTTACGGTTACTTGTGCAGATTGCGCTTTCGCGAAAGCGGAAAAAGTAAGGGTAACTGCTATGGCAATTACGATATGTTGAAACGGTTGTACGCTCATAATTTGCTGATTTTGAACAAAGGTAAAAGATAAAAACTTAAACAAATTAATATTATTATTTAGAACTATTATAAATTAGTAAGAACCCCCGTAAGGTGCCCTAAAAAATGCAGTTTGTGTAGTATTTTTGCATACCATTTTGTGCGCGGGTTTAACAGGTTCTTAACGAGCTTAACAGTATAAAAACCGTGCCATCTTTTTGAAGCTAATTCAATATTAATATGATACAGGTTAAACGCCAAAATTCATTCTCGAGAATACTTACCCTAGCTGCGGTAGTGCTTCTCACTTTATCTAGTTCTCTTTTTGCACAAGATGCACCTGCGGCTGATGCTAAGGCTGGTGAGGCTTTGTTTAAAGCAAATTGTGCAGCTTGTCACAAATTATATAAGCCTATGACTGGGCCGTTACTTCACCAGGTTTCTGAGAAGTACGACCGTGAGTGGTTATATAAGTGGATCAAGAATAGTCAGGGACTTATCAAGTCTGGAGACCCTCTTGCTGTAAAAGTATATGAGGAGAATGGTAATAAAGTGATGAACTCTTTTCCTGCATTATCAAATGCAGATATAGATAACATTCTAGCGTATACAGATACGCCAAAACCAAAAGCGCCAGAAGTAACAGCTGTCGTTGGAGGTGCAGATGGAAATCAAGGAGGTGGAGTTTCAAATAACCTTATCCTTGCGATTCTTGGATTTGTGTTGTTGCTTCTTGTTGCTGTATTGTTTTTGGTAAACAACACACTTAACAAGTTTGCTTCTGCTCAAGGAATTGAAATGCCGGTAGCGGAGAAGCGCAAGCCTATCTGGAAAGCCTTTGTTGAAAATCAATTCTTAGTATTAGTGTCGGTAATCTTCTTATTATTAGGAAGTGCATACTTTGCTTACGGGTGGATGTCACAAGTAGGGGTTGATCAGGGGTATATGCCTGTGCAGCCTATACACTACTCGCACAGAATTCACGCAGGAGAGAATGCAATAGAGTGTAAGTACTGTCACTCTTCTGCAAGAGTGTCTAAGCATTCTGGTATTCCATCTCTTAATGTGTGTATGAACTGTCACAAGTCTATCGCAGAAGTTGCTGGACCTGAGTCTGAGTTTAGCTCTGTTACTGAAGATTACTCTAAGGAATTTTATGATAAAGAAATCCAAAAGCTTTATAAAGCTGTAGGTTGGGATGAGGCAACACAATCATACACTGGGGAAACTCAGGCGGTAGAGTGGGTGCGTATTCATAATCTTCCGGACTTTGCATACTTTAATCACTCACAGCACGTAAGTGTGGCTGGTATAGAGTGTCAGAAATGTCACGGTCCTGTAGAGGAGATGGAGATTATGTATCAACACGCGCCTCTTACTATGGGATGGTGTATAAACTGTCACCGTGAGACTAACGTGAAGATTGAAGGTAATGCATATTACGAAGAGATTCACGAGCAACTTGCAAAGAAGTATGGTGTTGAAAAAGTGACGGCTGCTCAAATGGGTGGTCTGGAATGTGGTAAATGTCACTACTAATAAAGAGAATTTAAGTTTCGAAAGAAACCCTTAATAAAGGTTGCTGAGCGTAGTCGAGGCACAAATTAATAAATCAATTATATGTCATCAAACAAGAAATACTGGAAAAGTGTCGATGAGCTCCACGGAGATGCATCTATCGAGGCACTAAGACAGAATGAGTTTGTACAAGAAATTCCGACAGATGAATTTTTAGGTGATAAGGAAACACTTGAAAATACAGAAACTACACGTCGTGACTTCTTGAAGTACGTAGGTTTCTCTACAGCGGCAGCATCGCTTGCGGCTTGTGAGGGTCCTGTTGTAAAGTCTGTGCCTTATGTGGTGCAGCCAGAGCAAATAATACCGGGTGTTGCAGATTACTATGCAACTACTATTGCAGATGGTTTTGACTTTGCAAGTGTGCTTGTAAAGACTCGTGAGGGTCGCCCTATTAAAATAGAAAACAATGACCTTGCTAAGGCTGGTTTTGGGGCAAACGCTCGTGTACACGCATCTGTTCTTGGAATGTACGATACAAAGCGTGCGCAGTTTCCAACGGCAGGAGGAGAAGAGGTTTCTTGGACAGATATAGATAAAGGAGTTGTTGCTGCACTTGAAAGTGGTAAGAAAGCAGTGTTGCTTACTCAGACATTTGCAAGCCCATCAACAGATAAGCTTATAGGAGAATTTATTGCAAAGTATCCTAATGTTTCTCACGTTGCTTATGATGCTGCTGGAGAGCAATTTGCTTTAGATGCTTTTGAAATAAAATACGGTTTCCGTGCATTGCCAGATTATAATTTTGGTGATGCAGAAGTAATTGTCTCAGTAGGGGCAGACTTTTTAGGAGATTGGAATGGTGGTGGATATGATTCTGCTTATGGTAAGTCTCGTGTGCCTAAAAATGGAAAGATGTCTAAGCACTATCAGTTTGAGGCAAATATGTCTCTTTCTGGTGCAAATGCAGATGTACGTGTTCCAGCAACACCATCACAACAAAAATTAATAGTGCAAGCACTTGCAGGTGGATCTGCTTCTGGTCTTCCAGAAGGGGTGAAGGCTAAAGTTGCTCAGGCACGTAAGGCGCTTCTTGCTGCCGGTAGTAAGGGACTTCTTGTGACAGGTGTTCAAGATGTTTCTACACAAAGAATCGCACTTGACTTTAACGAAGGTAAAGTGGTGATGGATACTGCTAAGCCTAAGCTTACAAGATCTGGCGATGCTCGTAAAGTGATGCAGCTCGTAAAAGAGATGAACGCTGGTCAAGTAGGAACACTTATTATGGCTGGAGTAAATCCTGCTTATAGTCTTCCTAATGCAGATGAGTTTGTTGCTGGTCTTGCAAAGGTTGATGTTTCTGTAGCTTGTTCTTTAAGAGCAGATGAGACAGCAGCACTTTCTACTCATATTGCACCAGTACCGCACTACCTTGAGTCTTGGGGAGATGTGCAGATTAAAATGGGTGAGGTAAGTTTACAGCAGCCTACAATAAAAGAGATATTTAATACACGTCAGTTCCAGCAAAGTTTACTTAACTGGATGGGTGTAGATAAAACATATTATAGCTACCTTAAAGAGACTATGTCTTCGGCAGGTGTCGCATTTAATAAGTCTGTTCAAGCAGGAGTTGTTGAGACTAGCGCTTTCGCGAAAGCGGTAACCGCATCAAACACTTCTATAGCTTCAGATGCTGGTCTTGCGAGTACATTGCAAGAGGGTAATGGAGGCTTTGAGCTTACGTTGTATACAAAAACATCAATGGGTGATGGTACTCAGGCAAACAACCCTTGGTTACAGGAGATGCCAGATCCATTAACGCGTTGTACTTGGGATAACTACTTGACAATGTCTGAGGCAGATGCCAAAGAACTTGGTTTGTGGTTTGATAGAAGTTCATTCTTTACAGAAGCACGTCACGATGCAAATGGAGGTCTTAATGGTCACTATGCAAATGTTACTGTAAACGGTGTAACTATCGAGAAAGTACCGGTAATGATACAGCCAGGTCAAGCTAAAGGATCTGTAGGTCTTGCGCTAGGGTATGGTCGTAAAGAAAGTATTCAAGAAGAGATGCAAACGGGTGTTAACGCATTCCCTTTAATGCAAAACTTCCAGACTACGCAAAGTGTAACTATCGAGAAAGTAAGTGGTGTACACGAGTTTGCTTCTGTACAGCAGCACAACACGCTTATGGGTCGTGGTGATATCGTAAAGGAGACAACTCTTGAGATATTTAACACAAAAGATAAGCACTTCTGGAACGCGGTTCCTGAGGTAAGTAAAGCACACATAGAGTATGAAGTGACTTCACCAGAAGTTGATCTTTGGGAAGAGTTTGATCGTTCAATAGGGCATCATTTTAACCTTGCTATTGATCTTAATGCTTGTACGGGATGTGGTGCGTGTGTGATAGCTTGTCACGCTGAGAATAATGTTCCTGTAGTAGGAAAGTCTGAAATACGTCGTAGTCGTGATATGCATTGGTTACGTATAGATAGATATTATTCATCTGAGGATACATTTTCTGAAGATGATACTAAGAAGGAAGAGTTTGATGGATTAGGTGGTGATAAAGGTTCTCTTGGAGGATTTGGTGAGCTAGAAGATCCAGCTGCAAATCCACAGGTTGCTTTCCAGCCTATAATGTGTCAGCACTGTAACCACGCTCCTTGTGAGACTGTGTGTCCAGTAGCAGCTACATCTCACGGTCGTCAAGGTCAAAACCATATGGCTTACAACCGTTGTGTAGGTACTCGTTACTGTGCAAACAACTGTCCTTATAAAGTACGTCGTTTCAACTGGTTCCTTTATAATGGTAATGACGAGTTTGATTATCATATGAACAATGATCTTGGGCGTATGGTTATCAACCCAGATGTAACTGTTCGTTCTCGTGGGGTTATGGAGAAGTGTTCTATGTGTATCCAAATGACACAAAAGACTATTCTTGATGCTAAGCGCGATGGACGTAAGGTAAAAGATGGTGAGTTTGCAACGGCTTGTTCTAATGCTTGTACAACTGGAGCACTTGCCTTCGGAGATATAAACGACAAGGATAGCAAGATTGCAGAGCTTAAAGAAGATGATCGTATGTATCACTTACTTGAGCACGTAGGAACAAAACCAAATGTATTCTACCAGACAATGGTACGTAATACAGAAGAAGTATAAAACAACTAATCTAAAGACTAATTATATAGGATTATGGCGCATTACGAAGCACCTATACGAAGACCACTAGTTACCGGAGATAAGACCTATCACGATGTAACATTAGATATCGTTGCTCCAGTGGAGGGACGTGCAAATAAATCTTGGTGGCTCGTATTCTCTATCGCACTAGTAGCTTTCTTATGGGGAATAGGCTGTATTATCTATACTGTAACAAACGGTATCGGTAGTTGGGGTCTAAATAAAACCGTAGGTTGGGCTTGGGATATTACCAACTTTGTATGGTGGGTAGGTATCGGTCACGCAGGAACACTAATTTCTGCAGTACTATTATTATTCCGTCAGAAGTGGCGTATGGCAATTAACCGTTCTGCAGAGGCGATGACTATTTTCTCTGTAGTGCAAGCAGGATTATTCCCTATTATACATATGGGTCGTCCTTGGTTAGCTTACTGGGTATTACCTATACCTAACCAGTTTGGTTCTTTATGGGTAAACTTTAACTCTCCGCTACTTTGGGATGTATTTGCAATATCAACGTACCTTTCTGTATCATTAGTTTTCTGGTGGACTGGATTATTACCTGACTTTGCAATGATACGTGATAGAGCTGTTAAGCCATTCCAGAAGAAAATTTATAGTTTACTTTCATTTGGTTGGTCTGGTAGAGCAAAAGATTGGCAGCGTTTTGAAGAGGTGTCACTTGTTCTTGCGGGACTAGCAACTCCACTTGTACTTTCTGTACACACGATTGTATCTTTTGACTTTGCTACATCTGTTATACCAGGATGGCACACCACGATTTTCCCTCCTTACTTTGTTGCGGGAGCGGTATTCTCAGGGTTTGCAATGGTAAATACACTTCTTATCATAATGCGTAAAGTTGTAAGTCTTGAGGCTTACATTACAATACAGCACATTGAACTTATGAATATTGTAATTATGATTACAGGTTCAATAGTAGGTGTAGCTTATATTACTGAGTTATTTATGGCTTGGTACTCTGGGGTTGAATATGAGCAATATGCATTCTTAAACAGAGCAACAGGGCCTTATGCTTGGTCTTACTGGGCAATGATGACGTGTAACGTTTTCTCTCCGCAGTTTATGTGGTTCCCAAAATTAAGAAGATCTATAATGTTCTCTTTTATCATATCAATTGTTGTAAACATTGGGATGTGGTTTGAGCGTTTTGTAATTATCGTGACTTCACTTCACCGTGATTACCTTCCATCTTCTTGGACGATGTTCTCGCCTACATTTGTAGATATAGGTATCTTCATAGGTACTATAGGATTCTTCTTTGTATTGTTCTTATTATATGCACGTACATTCCCAGTGATTGCCCAAGCAGAAGTAAAGACTATTATGAAGTCATCTGGAGAGCGTTATAAAAAATTACGTGAGTCTGGACAATCATTGGTAGGTACAGGAGCAGATCCTCGTACATCTGGTGGGCCAGTAAAGATTAACCTTGATGGTGCATACATTGCAAAACCTCAAGAGGTTGCCGAAGGTGAAACAGTTATTCCAGAAGATACACACGGTAGTGATTCATTAGTGAGCCGTTTAGGAATCTTTGATGCTGCTACTCAAAAGGCAGATGATCTTAAGGTAATTAATGGTATAGGACCAAAAATGGAAGAGAAGCTTAACGAGCTAGGAATTTATACGTACGAGCAAGTGGGTAAAATGACTTCTGTTGAGTACAACTTATTAGATAATCTAACTGGATCATTTCCTGGTCGCGCAGAGCGTGATGATTGGGCGGGTCAAGCTAACAATCTTAAATAATTAAGTATGGCATCTACAGTTATACACGCAATATACTCTGATGACGACGTTCTAATGAACGCTGTAAAGGAGGTTAGAAAAAAACATCTTCATATTAATGAAGTATATACACCATTCCCTGTACACGGGCTTGATAAGGCTATGGGGCTTGCACCTACTCGTCTTGCTATTACTGCCTTTTTATATGGATGTGTGGGAATTACAGTAGCAACATTAATGATGAATTTCATTATGATCGAAGACTGGCCACAAAACATAGGTGGTAAGCCATCTTTCAGCTACATTGAGAATATGCCAGCTTTTGTACCTATTATGTTTGAGCTTACGGTATTTTTTGCAGCTCACTTAATGGTTATTACTTTTTATATGAGAAGTAAATTATGGCCTTTTAAGAAAGCTGAAAATCCAGATGTACGTACTACAGATGATCACTTCCTTATGGAGATTGATGCAACTGGAAAAGATGGAAAGGAACTTGCAGACTTTTTAGTAACAACTGGAGCTGTAGAGATTAATTTAATTGCAAACGAAGCATAAGTCAACGCAATGAAGAATATATTTAAAATAGCTGTTTTGTTTATCGCTTTTGGCAGTATGATTTCTTGTCAAGATGATAATAAGCCTAACTATCAGTATATGCCTAATATGTACGTATCTGTAGGTTATGAAACTTACGGTAAGTATGAGGTGTTTCCTGAAGGGTATGAAGCTTTAAAACCGGCAGAAGGTTCGGTGATGAGAGGGTGGTTGCCATATGATTATGAAAATACTATTGAAGGAAAAGCTTCCGCGAAAGCGAACCTGAAAAACCCATTACCTTACACAGAGGAGAATTATGTTAAGGGTAATGAGTTGTATAACATTTACTGCGGTATCTGTCACGGTGTAAAAGGTGATGGAAAAGGAACATTAGCAAAAAGAGAGAAAATACTAGGTGTCCCTGCATATAACGATGCTGGTAGAGCTATCACAGAAGGTAGTGTATACCACGTGATGTATTACGGTATTAACTCTATGGGATCTTATGCATCGCAGATGACAGAAGACGAACTTTGGATGGTTGATCATTACGTAATGGGTCTTAAAGATGCATTAGATGGAAAACCTGAGAGAGCGTTTACAGCAGCAGAAATTATTGAGGAAATGACAGAGGGTAAGATTGATACAGATCTTAACGAAGGTGCAGTAGATGCTATACCAGGTCCTGAGTCTGAGCCAATGAATGCAGCAGGTAACGAACACTAATAACTAACGGAACAACCGATATTTAAGATATGTACACATTATCTAAAAACTTAAAATTATCAGCGATTATCTTTATGGTAGTAGGATTTGTCCTATTTGCTGTAGATTACGTTTTCTTACCAAAGACAATAGCAGATATTGAAGCAATGCACGCAGGTGATGCCCACGGAGCTGGTCACGGTGATGCAACAGTTGCAGATGCTCACGAAGCAGATACACACCACGTAGCACCCGATGATGCACACGCAGAAGAAGGGCACGTAATGACTGAAGAAGAGCATAATGAGCACTTACTAGCAGGTTATCAAAATAAACCTTGGTCTGCTGTTTATATTGCTGCTTTTTTCTTCTTTATGATTTCTCTAGGGTGTCTTGCATTCTATGCAGTACAATATGCTGCTCAGGCTGGGTGGTCACCTTTGTTACTTAGAGTAATGGAGGGTATAACAGGATATCTTTTACCTGGTAGTATTATAATGTTTGTTTTACTAGCATTATCTGGATTCCATTTTAACCATATGTTCCACTGGATGGCAGATGGTATTACTGATCCAGCAAGTGATAATTATGATAAGCTTA
This sequence comes from Dokdonia donghaensis DSW-1, assembly GCF_001653755.1. GTDB lineage: Bacteria > Bacteroidota > Bacteroidia > Flavobacteriales > Flavobacteriaceae > Dokdonia > Dokdonia donghaensis. The sequence continues at coordinate 1,198,091 of NZ_CP015125.1, forward strand.
TTGCTGGTAAATCAGGATGGTTAAATGTGCCTTGGTTACTTATAAGAGCTGCCATTTTTATTGCTGGATGGAACATTTACAGATTCTTTGCCGTTAAGTTCTCTAAAGAGCAGGATGAAGCATCTGATAACAAATCACATAAAAAGTCATTTAAAATCGCAGCTGCATTTTTAGTGTTCTTCTTGTATACGGAATCTATGATGTCTTGGGACTGGATTATGTCTATTGACCCACACTGGTTTAGTACGCTATTTGGTTGGTATGTACTCGCAGGTATGATGGTTTGTGGTATTACGACCATAGCACTTGTTACACTTATACTTAAGGGTGCTGGTTATTTGCAGAACGTAAATGATAGTCATATACACGACCTTGCTAAGTTTATGTTTGGTTTCAGTATTTTCTGGACGTACTTATGGTTCTCACAGTTTATGCTTATATGGTACTCAAACATACCAGAAGAGGTAACGTATTACATACAGCGTATTGAAGATTATAACTTACCATTCTTTGGTATGTTAGTAATGAATTTCCTTTTCCCATTATTAATATTAATGAATAGCGATTTCAAACGTGTTAACTGGTTTGTAGTAATGTCTGGTGTAGTAATCTTATTAGGTCACTATGTAGACATCTTCAATATGGTTATGCCAGGTACAGTAGGACAAGCTTGGTCGTTTGGATTTGTAGAAATAGGATCACTTATGTTCTTCTTTGGACTGTTTGTGCTGATTGTTTTCAGTTCACTTACAAAACGTCCTTTAGAGCCTAAGCGTAATCCGCTTATTGAAGAAAGTAAACACTTTCACTATTAGAATATAGATTAAAGAAGTTAGAAAGCAATGACAGGTTTATTAGCACTCATCGTAGTAATTCTATTTGTAGTCACACTTTGGCAAATGTCAAAGATTTTTAAACTATCTCAGTTTAATAAGAAGACCAATAGTGAAAATGCTCAAGTAGCAGACGATAAAGACAACAGAATCAATGGTAAATTGATGTTGATGTTTATCACATTTTTATATGCCATAACTATTTACTGTTTCTGGAATTACAGTAAGTTTTATTTGCCAGAACCATCTTCTGAGCACGGAGCAGATTATGACACCTTGTTATTTATCTCGCTTGCACTTATAATGTTCGTACAAGTAATCACACAGGCATTACTTCATTACTTTGCATATAAGTACTCAGGAAAGAAAGGTCAAAAAGCATTATTCTATGCAGATAATGATAAGCTAGAGTTTATCTGGACTATTATTCCAGTAATAGTTCTTGCAGGTCTTATTATCTATGGTCTATTTACTTGGTCAGATATAATGAACTTTGAAGAGGACGAGGATGCTATAGTTGTAGAGTTATATGCAAAGCGTTTCGGTTGGCAAGCACGTTATGCCGGAGAGGATAATATCTTAGGTAACGCAAATGTTCGTTTCATTGAAGGAGCAAACACAGTAGGCGTTGATGAAAGTGATGCTGATGCAATGGATGATAAAATTACAACAGAGCTTCACCTTCCAGTAGGACGCCAGGTAATCTTTAAGTTACGTTCTCAGGATGTATTACACTCTGCTTATATGCCTCACTTTAGAGCGCAAATGAACGTTGTACCAGGTATGATAACTCAATTCTCTTTTACTCCATCTAAAACTACTGCAGAGATTCGTGATACGGATTATATGAAAGATAAGATGGCGACTATCAAAGAGATTAGAAAAGAAAAAAATAAAGCTTCTATAGCGGCAGGAGATGGTCCAATAGACGCTTATGATGAATTTGACTATTACTTGCTATGTAATAAGATTTGTGGAGCATCGCACTATAATATGCAGATGAAGATTGTTGTTGAAACTCAAGAAGAATATGACGCTTGGATTGCAACTCAAAAAACATTTGGCAGCTCTATAGCAGCAGCTCAAGAATAAAAACAGAAAAAGAAAAATTAACTAAAGAATCTAGGTATGGCAGCACACGCAGCAACAGCAGATCACGGTCACGATGATCACGAGCACCACCACGAGCAAACGTTTATAACGAAATATATCTTTAGTACTGATCACAAGATGATCTCAAAGCAGTATTTAATTACTGGTTTGATAATGGGTATTATAGGTATTGGGATGTCATTGATATTCCGTTTACAGCTGGCTTGGCCAGATCACCAATTTACTATCTATGAAGTACTCTTAGGAGACTGGGGTAAAGACGGTGTAATGGATCCAAACATTTATCTTGCACTTATTACTATACACGGTACCATAATGGTATTCTTTGTACTTACAGCAGGTCTGAGTGGTACTTTTAGTAACTTATTGATTCCACTTCAGATTGGAGCGAGAGATATGGCTTCTGGATTCCTTAATATGGTATCTTACTGGCTGTTCTTCCTTTCTTCTGTAATAATGGTATTATCATTATTTGTAGAGTCAGGACCAGCAGCAGCAGGTTGGACTATCTATCCACCGTTATCTGCACTTCCTAACAGTATACCTGCTTCAGGAATGGGTATGACATTGTGGTTAGTAGCGATGGCAATATTTATTGCATCATCACTATTAGGTTCACTTAACTATGTTGTTACAGTACTTAACCTTCGTACAAAGGGGATGACTATGACAAGATTACCACTTACAATATGGGCATTCTTTGTGACTGCTATTATCGGTGTGGTTTCTTTCCCAGTACTTCTATCTGCAGCTTTAATGCTTATTATGGATAGAAGCTTTGGTACATCATTCTTCTTATCTGATATTTATATTGGAGGAGAAGTATTACATAACTCTGGTGGTTCACCAGTATTATTTGAGCACCTTTTCTGGTTCTTAGGTCACCCTGAGGTATACATTGTATTATTACCAGCACTAGGTATCTCATCAGAGATAATATCTACAAACGCACGTAAACCTATATTTGGTTACCGAGCGATGATTGCTTCTATTTTAGCAATTGCGTTCTTATCAACTATTGTATGGGGTCACCATATGTTTATTTCAGGGATGAACCCATTCTTGGGATCTGTATTTACATTTACAACCCTATTAATTGCAATACCATCTGCAGTGAAAGCTTTTAACTATATCACAACCTTGTGGAAGGGTAACCTTCAGTTCAACCCTGGTATGCTTTTCTCAGTAGGATTAGTTTCTACCTTTATTTCTGGTGGACTTACGGGTATCATACTTGGAGATTCAACGTTAGATATAAACGTACACGATACGTATTTTGTAGTAGCTCACTTCCACTTAGTAATGGGTATCTCTGCATTATATGGACTTTTTGCAGGTGTGTATCACTGGTTCCCAAAAATGTTTGAAGGTAAAATGATGAACAAGAACCTAGGTTACGTTCACTTCTGGATTACAGTTATTGGAGCTTATGGTATTTTCTTCCCAATGCACTTTATCGGTATGGCAGGATTGCCTAGACGTTACTATACAAATTCAGCGTTCCCATATTTTGATGATCTTGTAGATGTAAACAAAGCGATATCTATTTTTGCTTTCATTACAGCAGCTGCACAGTTAGTATTCTTATACAACTTCATACACTCAATGTTCTATGGAAAAGTAGGCTCTAAGAACCCTTGGAAATCAAACACATTAGAGTGGACAACAGATCACAAGCACATACACGGTAACTGGGCAGGTGCAATTCCTGAAGTACACCGCTGGCCATATGATTATTCTAAGTTGAATAAGGATGAGTCAGATTATGTAATTGCTGGTCAAGATTATGTACCGCAAACAGTTCCTCTTCAAGACAATGAAGAAGAAATGCATCACTAGAGATGTCATAACATAAATCATACTTTTATGATTGCTTAAAACCCATTCTTAACGAGTGGGTTTTTTAGTTTTGCGCTTTCGCGAAAGCGTAACATTATCCTTTATTAGTCTTAAATGGAAGGGTGCTGTAAAGTTTCAAACAAGACAATTTCTTATCTTTGATAGAAATCACCTAGACGTATGAATGAGCACTTGGATCCTACAAATGAAGGTTACTCAAGAGAAGAAGTAGATATTGAGAAAGCGTTAAGACCTTTATCGTTTGACGACTTTGCAGGACAAGATCAAGTGCTTGAAAATCTCAAGGTTTTTGTACAAGCGGCAAATCTTAGAGGAGAGGCATTAGATCACACCCTCTTTCACGGTCCTCCAGGTCTTGGTAAAACTACCCTTGCAAATATTCTTGCAAACGAACTTGGGGTAAATATTAAGATAACCTCTGGCCCTGTTCTAGACAAGCCTGGTGATCTCGCTGGATTACTTACTAATCTAGATGAGCGTGATGTGCTATTTATAGATGAGATACATAGACTTAGTCCTATAGTAGAAGAGTATTTATACTCGGCTATGGAGGATTATCGTATAGATATAATGATTGAGACGGGGCCAAATGCACGTACCGTTCAGATAGACCTTGCGCCTTTTACACTTGTAGGAGCAACTACACGTTCAGGACTTCTTACAGCGCCTATGCGCGCACGTTTTGGTATATCTAGTAGGTTGCAATATTATACAACAGAACTTCTTACAACCATCGTACAGCGTAGCTCTAGTATACTAGGTGTGCCTATCTCAATGGAAGCTGCTATAGAGATAGCTGGTAGAAGTCGTGGTACACCTCGTATAGCAAATGCCTTATTGCGTAGAGTGCGTGACTTTGCACAAATAAAAGGGAATGGTAGTATCGATATTAAGATTGCTAAGTATAGCCTTGAAGCACTTCACGTAGATGCTCACGGGCTGGATGAGATGGATAATAAAATACTAGCTACGATTATAGATAAGTTTAAAGGCGGGCCTGTGGGACTCACTACACTTGCCACAGCCGTTTCTGAAAGCGCCGAAACTATTGAGGAGGTTTACGAACCTTTTTTAATACAGCAAGGTTTTATTATGCGTACTCCAAGAGGACGTGAAGTTACAGAGGATGCATACAAGCATCTAGGTAGAGTAAAAGGCCCTGTGCAGGGAGGTCTGTTTTAGAAACATTCTATTTTAAATTATTATATAAAAGCACCCTATGTCTAATGATATTCCAGCAGTTTCGGTTTTAAAGTTTCTGGCAAACGCTGGGAGTATTTTAAAGAATCCGCTTCCTTTTCATCACGATAATTTTGAGAGTAAAGGTGATACCTTCAAGCTGCAGTTGGGATTTGGTAATGAAGTTGTCTTCTCTAGAGATCCGGGCTTTGCAAAGTATGCTTTGCAAAAAAACCAGCGCAACTATACAAAGTCACCCATTCAGACTAAAGATCTTGCAAAGTATGTAGGCGAGGGACTTTTAACCTCAGAAGGTTCTCTATGGAAAAAACAACGAAAACTCATACAGCCAGCCTTTCATAAAAAGCAGCTTGCACAGCTTATAGAAGCTATGCATACAGTAATAAAGGAGGAGTTACAAAACATAAAAACAGGAGAGGCGTTTGATGTATTTGAGATATTTAATGACCTTGCTTTTAATACGGTTGCAAAGTCACTCTTTCAGACCGAGGTAGATCGTAAAAAGATAAACCGCCTGCAATACATTACAGAGCAAGCTCAAAAGATGCTCGTAAAAGAGTTGAGACAACCTTATAAGTCTTGGTATTTTAAGTATGCTGGACCTATAGATAAGCACCTGGCTCTTACTCAAGAGGCGCGTGATATACTTATGGAACTCGTAGAAGAACGTCGAGCATCACATCAAAAGGTAGGAGACTTACTAGATATGCTTCTGGAGTCTACTTATGAGGATGGCACAGGTATGAATGATGAACAGCTCATAGATGAGATTCTCATACTCTTTACAGCGGGTCACGAGACAACCTCAAATGCGCTTACATTTGCCGCCTCATTACTTGCAAGACATCCAGAATGGCAAGATAAAATTTATGAGGAATACGCTTTCGCGAAAGCGAACTCAACATCATTAAACGAGTTTTTAAGACATTGTACAGTCACTAAGCAAGTGCTAGAGGAAACAATGCGACTTTACCCACCAGCTTACTTCATAGACAGGGTAAATCTCGAAGAAGATGAATATAATGGGATGAAGATACCTGCAGGTTCTAATTTATTGTTTTCGTGTATTGAGATTCACAAGCACGACGACTTTTGGAAAGACCCGTTACAATTTAACCCTACTCGATTTGATGAAAATGCCGGGATGTATCACGATGCCTACTTCCCATTTGGCGCAGGACCTAGAATGTGTATAGGTAATAACTTTGCTATGTATGAAATGATTCTCGCGGTTACCGAAATGGTATCCCGTTTTAAAATCACTCCTATAAACACACCTATAGAAATATTACCGCTCATTACCCTCAAGCCAAAAAATGCAATATTAGAGTTTACTGCAAGATAGGGTGATAGAGAATAGATCAAAACATACAGCATTTATTAAGGCAGAAGCACAACGCTTAGGTTTTATGTCTTGCGGTATAAGTAAAGCAGGTTTTCTTGAAGAAGAAGCGCCTCGTCTTGAGTCTTGGCTCAATAAAAATATGCACGGCGAGATGCAGTATATGGAAAACTACTTTGACAAGCGCCTTGACCCTACAAAACTCGTAGAAGGGTCTAAGAGTGTAATATCACTCCTACTTAATTATTATCCTCACGAGCTTCAGAATGAGGAGTCTTATAAAATCTCTAAGTATGCCTATGGTCGTGATTATCATTTTGTAATAAAAGATAAACTCAAAGAGTTTATGCACGTTATACAAGAGCAGATAGGAGAGGTGAACGGGCGTGCTTTTGTGGATAGCGCTCCTATACTTGATAAAGCTTGGGCAGCAAAGAGCGGTCTGGGATGGATAGGTAAGCACAGTAATTTACTTTCAAAAAAGGCAGGGTCATTTTATTTTATTGCAGAGCTTGTAGTAGATCTAGACCTTGAGTATGACACACCTGTTACAGATCACTGTGGGAGCTGCACTGCTTGTATAGATGCTTGTCCCACACAGGCTATTGTGGAGCCGTATAAGGTAGACGGGAGTAAATGTATAAGCTACTTTACGATAGAGCTTAAAAATGAAATACCTGAGTATGCAAAGAGTCAACTAGATGACTGGATGTTTGGTTGTGATGTATGTCAAGATGTATGCCCTTGGAATCGATTTTCAAAAGCACATAGTGAGTCGTTATTTAACCCAAACCCTAAGCTGCTCACTTATGATAAAAAACAATGGGAAGAAATAACCCAAGAGGTGTTCTCAGAAATATTTAGAAAATCTGCTGTAAAGCGGACCAAATTTTCTGGCTTGAAGCGAAATATCGATGCGTTAAAAAAACAACCGTAATTGACGCCTCAATTGCGAAATCCTTAAAATTACAGACACTTAACGTTATCTTAATATTTTTACGGATATTACTGTCTTGAATCATAATTAAAATCCAGCATATTTTATGAACAAAATACTCAGTAGTATCAAAAAGCCCAACCTGTCCTTCTGGCAAATATTTAATATGAATGTTGGCTTTTTAGGAATTCAATTTTCTTTTGGGCTACAACAAACAGCCATCAACCCTATTTTTTTATACCTAGGCGCTGCCGAAGATTTACTGCCTATTTTAAATATAGCAGGACCTATTACAGGTCTTATTGTACAACCTATAATTGGGGCTATAAGTGATAAAACGTGGTCTCCTAAATTTGGTAGAAGAAAACCATTCTTTCTTATAGGAGCTGTACTGGGTAGTCTTTGCTTGTTTGCATTTCCTTTTAGTCCAGCCCTGTGGGTTGCGGTTTCTTTATTGTGGATACTCGATATAGGAAATAATATGGCAATGGAGCCATATAGAGCACTAGTAGGAGATAAGCTTCCAAAGACTCAATTAAGTCTTGGGTACCAGATGCAAAGTCTTTTTGTGGGTGCAGGGACAGTAATAGCAATGATCTCAATTATTTATTTTCAAGACATATTAGGTCTCGCAGAAGAAGTTGCGGGAAGTATACCACTATGGTTGTATTATTCATTCTTTATAGGAGCCGTACTTTCTATCACTACTATATTATGGTCTGTGTATAAAACTAAAGAGATACCGCCTTCGCCAGAAGAAATGGAAGAAATAGAGGGCTTTAGAAAGCTCACTTTTGCAGAAAAATTTAAAGAGCCATTTATAGAGATTGCTAGTACTGTAAAAACTATGCCTAAGTTTATGTGGAAGGTTGCTGGAGTATACCTTTTTCAATGGTATGCATTATTTGTATACTGGCAGTTTAATGTGCCTATGTTTAGAGATACTCTTAACTTTAGTATAGGTGAGGCTGCTTCACAATCGGCTAAGATGAGTTTGACTTATAACTCTGCAACCATACTAGTTGCACTTGTCTTAGTACCTCTAACATTGAAATATGGAGGAAGAAAGATATATGCAGCTAGTCTCTTTGGGACTGCGCTCGCTATGTTTTTAATACCGTATATAGCAGATGCAAATCTCGTACTGGCACCTATGATTTTATTTGGAATAGGGTGGGCAGCTATGATGGGAATCCCATATACAATGGTTTCAAAAATAGTACCGCAGCGTAAACGTGGTATCTATATGGGTATTCTTAATATGATGATTGTAATACCTATGGCAATAGAGACGGTAACTTTTGGTCCTATTTATAAATATTTGTTAGGTGATAACGCCATTAATGCCATTCTTTTTGCAGGTGTATTCTTTTTAATCTCAGCATTTTTGGCTTTACGATTAACACCAAAACAAGCGCAAGAAGTGTATGATATAGAAAATGAGGGTGTTGTTGAATAAGCACTTTGTTTTCATTAAACCGTCTAGTACTAATAACTTATTAGTATATTAGTAGAACAATAGAAGTTCTTTTTTCTTAAGCCACTATAAAAGAACTACCTGACAGCTATAAACTGTCTCAATTATTGCTAAGATTTACAGCATCTTGTTCATAAGATTAAATCCAATAATCATATGGCGTTTGAGGCTGATAAGTGGTTAATACCCAACTGAAAGCACTGGCTCGCGCTGGTGCTTTCATACTTTAATCCCTTTTTATGAAACATATAGGTGTAAAACTCTCATTGTATCTCAACTATTTTGTCTTTGCTATTCTTCTTAATAGTGTGGGTATTGTTATACTCAAGTCGCTCAACAATTATGGTGTAGATGAAACTACGGCAAGTGTGCTAGAAGCATTTAAGGATTTGCCTATAGCTATTGTCTCATTTGCTATTGCTTCCTTTTTACCTAGAATAGGATATAAAAAGGCAATGCTCATAGGTCTAGCTATGGTAACCGTAGCGTGTATCGCTATGTATTATGGGAACACATTTGATACGGCAAAGATTCTTTTTGCAACCGTAGGGGCTGCATTTGCCCTCATAAAAGTTTCTGTTTACTCTACCATAGGTCTTGTGACTAACTCTACAAAAGAGCATAATAGTTTAATGAGTTCTATAGAAGGGTTTTTTATGGTAGGTATTGCGCTTGCTTATTTTCTTTTTCCTGCATTTAATACAGAAGGTGAACCAGACGCGTGGCTTAACGTTTACTGGCTACTAGCAGCACTCTCTGCGGTGTCTTTTGTTATCTTATTATTTACCAAATTTGAAAAAGAAGCAGAGATACCTGGTGCAGATCTTAAAGAAGATTTTCTTGAGATGTTTAAGTTACTAGCAAGATTGCTCATTATCGTTTTTGTTATAAGTGCATTTCTATTTGTAATGATAGAACAAGGTATAATGTCGTGGCTACCTACATTTAATAATAAAGTGTTAGGCCTAACTGAAAATTTAGGGATTATGATGTCTAGTATTCTTGCGTTATCTCTAGCTGCTGGACGATTACTGGCAGGTGTTCTTACTCGTAAAATATCTTGGATTTATGTCCTCTCTGCCTGTACAATAGGAGCAATGCTTCTCGTAGTGTTTGTGTTGCCTAAAACCGTTGGTCTCAATGTGGGTGAGATAAGTTCATTAAGAGACATACCAGCTATAGGCTTTGCGTTTCCATTAGTAGGATTGTTTATAGCACCCATTTATCCGTTGCTCAACTCTGTTGTCTTAAGTGCGTTGCCTAAGAGGGTACACAGCCCTATGACAGGACTTATAGTGATATTTTCGGCACTGGGAGGGACGTTTGGTAGTAGGATTATAGGATATTTATTTGAAACAAAAGGTCCAGAAAATGCTTTCTACTTTACACTTATTCCTATGACGGTGCTACTTGTATTTTACTTTATTCTTAAAAAACTTACAGAAAAAGATGCACTTCAAGGGTAATATAAAGGAAACACTTAGTCACTTGCTAGAGCAAGAAGACACAGATGGAGATAAGAAAATCACAGTAGAAGATCAAGGGCCTAAGCAGTTTGACATAGCTCTGTATGGAGATGATAACGCTTTCGCGAAAGCGTATACTATAAAAGGAACCTACCATCTTTCTAATTTTTTACAGGAGCTCGCTTTAGAAAGAGCACTTAGTAAAATCGAAGCTGTAATTCCTTTGTGGAAAATAGAGGAGCAACCCACTAGCCGCATTAACCGAATGATACGTGATTACTTTTGGGACGACCTCACACGTACAATAGATAAGAAGGGGCTTGCAAATATCCTCACAGACACAAAAGCTGGAGATAGCGTGCAACGTATGTATGTGCCTGGAACAGATCAAGAGGGAATAGCATATTATAATAACCTAAAGACAGGTTTTCCTAATCTAGAGGTTGTGGTGCTTCCTCTAGAGATTACTCCAGAGTATGTTAAGTCCATAAATGAGAAGCCAGGCATTCTGGCATTGGGGCTTGAGGGTAAAAACGGAATTCCGTTTGTAGTGCCTGGAGGAAGATTTAATGAGATGTATGGATGGGATAGCTATTTTGAAGGTGTAGGGTTATTGCTAGATAACCGTGTAGATCTAGCTAAAGCTATGATTGATAATTTTTGCTATCAAATCACTCATTATGGTAAGATATTAAATGCAAATAGGAGTTATTATCTCACTCGTACACAGCCTCCATATTTGAGTTCGTTTATAAGAGAAATTTTTGAAAAAGATCCAACACTAGGTAAGGAGTGGCTTGCAAGTGTTCTAGCTATTGCAATACAAGAGTATGAAACTGTATGGATGAGAGCACCTAGATATACAGATAATGGTCTCAATCGTTATTATGCACAAGGTGTAGGAGTGCCACCAGAGACAGAAGAAGGTCATTTTGATGAGTATCTAGCCGTTGTGGCAAAGAAAGAAGGTTGTAGTATAGAAGAACTGGTGAGTAACTATCAAAATGGAAGTCTAGACTTACCTGAGTTAGATCGTTACTTTACACACGATAGAAGTTTGCGTGAGAGCGGTCACGATACCTCGTGGCGACTTGACGATGTGTGTGCAGATCTAAACACGGTAGATCTTAATAGTTTATTATATAAGTATGAGATAGACTTTGAGTACCTCATTGCTACTTATTTTGCGGGTAACTTTAAAGGCAAAAAATCTAGATATTATAAAGAAAGTGCGCTAGCTCGCAAGGAGCGTATGGATACCTTTATGTGGGATGAAGATAAGAGCCAGTACTTTGATTATAATTGTGTCACAAAGCAGAAAACTGAATTTGAAAGTGCTTCAAATTACTTTCCATTATGGGCAGGTCTGCTAGATAATGATAAGGCAATGAAGACCGTAAGACGTCTTATGATAGATCTTAAAGAAAAAGGAGGTTTAGCAGGTACAAGTCGCGCTATGAATACAATCATCCCAGAAGGAGCAGTACAGCGCCAGTGGGATTATCCTAACGGCTGGGCTCCGCACCAGATGATGATATGGCGAGGACTTAAAGCATATGGTTTTGATAAAGAATTACAAGAGCTTGTGTACAGGTGGTTGTGGATGATTACTAGAAATGCCGTAGATTATAATGGGGTTATACCTGAGAAGTACGATGTCGTATCTGCAACGCATAAAGTTTTTGCAGAGTATGGTAACGTGGGGACCGAGTTTGATTATATAACAACTAGTGGTTTTGGGTGGATGAATGCTAGTTGTCAATTAGGGCTTTCATTGCTGAATCCTAAATTGAGAGCAGCCCTAGATAACCTTGAAGATCCAGAAAAAGTATTTAATTAAAAATTAGATTTAAGTGAAAAGAGACTTAGATATTTTATGTGTAGGTGAGGTGCTTATAGATTTTATAGGCCATCAAAAAGAAGTACGTATAGATAAAACACGTGATTACCACAGGTACTTAGGAGGTAGTCCTACTAATGTAGCGATGAATCTCGCACGACTGGGTATGAATGTAAAACTTGCCGCTACTATAGGAGATGATGGGCTAGGCGTTTACATTAAGGATAAACTTACCGAAAATGGCGTACAGACAGATCTCATTGCGACAGATCCTGAAAATCCTACGAGTGTGATTTTTGTGTCAAAAACTACGGGCACACCAGATTTTATACCTTATCGGTATGCAGACACTAAGATCTCAGAAGCTCAAGTGTCTGATGCTTTGCTAGCGCAAACTACTATTTTTCATACCACAGCATTTGCTCTAAGTAAGAAGCCTGCAAGAACTACAATTTTAGTCAAAGCAAGAAAAGCTTATGAAGCTGGTTGTACACTTAGTATAGATCTTAATTATTCGCCTCGTATTTATCCTAATAGGGAGAAGGCGATAAAAACCTTTAGAGAGTATTGCTCATATAACCCGCTCGTGAAGATAAGTGAGGATGATATGGAGCGCCTTTTTGGTGAGAAAAGAAGTCACGAGGCTATTTTTGATTTCTTCCATAATGATTTCGGGGTAGAGCTTGTTTGTCTCACCTTAGGATCAGAAGGGGTTAAGCTTTCGCGAAAGCGTAAAAATCACCCTGCAGAAATGATTGTTGAGCCAGCGGCAAGAGTAGAGCAAATACTTGATGCTACGGGAGCAGGAGATGCTTTTTGGAGTGGATTCTTATTTGCTTACATAAGAGAGTATGATATCAAAAAATGTCTCAAAGTGGCGCTGTCACTGGCGGCTATAAAATTACAGCACGTGGGTAGATTGCCACAAAATGTGGATATACTCACCCAGTTGCTAGATTTTAAATAATAACCTCCATTAGGTAGATGTTAACAAGACTAGGTGTATAACCGATACGGAATTCAGTACTTTTGCAAGTCAATAGATAACCAACTTTATGAGTCAGCAGAACAAAAGACGGAGGGAAGCCCTCGTATATCACGCAAAGCCAAAGCCAGGTAAAATTGCGGTAGTTCCTACAAAAAAGTACTCAAGCCAGCGTGATCTTGCGCTCGCTTATTCTCCAGGTGTAGCAGAGCCGTGTCTAGAGATAGAAAAAGATATAAATAACGTTTATAAATATACAGCAAAGGGTAACCTTGTAGCTGTAATCTCAAATGGTACTGCAGTGTTGGGTCTGGGAGATATAGGTCCAGAGGCATCAAAACCTGTTATGGAGGGTAAAGGTTTGCTCTTTAAAATTTTTGCAGGGATTGATGTTTTTGATATAGAAGTAGGTACAAAAGATGTAGATGCTTTTATAGAAACTGTAAAAAATATCTCTCCTACCTTTGGAGGGATTAACCTTGAAGATATTAAGGCGCCAGAGGCTTTTGAAATTGAGCGCAGGCTCAAAGAAGAGCTAGATATACCAGTAATGCACGATGACCAGCACGGTACGGCAATCATATCTGCCGCAGCTATGCTCAATGCGTTAGAAATAGCAGGTAAGCGCATAGAAGATGTGCGTATCGTAGTGTCTGGCGCAGGTAGTGCAGCTATCTCGTGTATGAACTTATATCATTTACTTGGCGCTAAGCTAGAAAACATTGCAATGTTTGATATAAATGGTCTTCTTAAAGAGGATCGTATAGACTTATCTCCAGAGCAGTTTAAGTTTAAAAGTAAAGAGAGTTTTAACACACTAGCAGAGGCAATGGTTAATGCAGATGTGTTTTTAGGTCTCTCTGTGGGTAACATTGTAACACCTACAATGATACAGTCTATGGCAAGTGATCCTATTGTATTTGCAATGGCAAACCCAACTCCAGAGATAGATTATGATGTTGCGATAGCATCAAGACCAGACTTAATAATGGCAACGGGAAGGTCTGACCATCCTAACCAAGTAAATAATGTGCTAGGTTTTCCATTTATTTTTAGAGGTGCGCTAGATGTGCGTGCAACTGCTATAAATGAAGCGATGAAGATGGCAGCGGTAAAAGCACTAGCTCAACTTGCAAAGGAGCCTGTTCCAGAACAGGTAAATATCGCATATGGAGAGACTAGATTTACCTTTGGCCGTGATTATATCATCCCAAAACCATTTGACCCAAGATTAATAACTACAATACCGCCGGCGGTTGCAAAAGCAGCGATGGAGTCTGGAGTAGCAAAAGAACCTATAAAAGATTGGGCAGTTTATCACGATGAGTTGCTAGAGCGACTGGGTGAAGATAACAAGATTGTAAGATTACTAATGGATCGCGCACGCCGCAACCCAAAACGTATAGTCTTTGCAGAGTCAGATCAACTAGACGTGCTTAAAGCTGCACAAATTGCTCACGAAGAGGGTATCGCAATACCCGTTTTATTAGGGAACCGTGATGTGATATTAGAACTTAAGGAAGAGATAGGTTTTGATGCAGATGTAGAAATTATAGATCCAAAATCTGACGAAGAGAAAGCTCACGTGGCTAAGTATGGTGAGATATACTGGGAGTCAAGAAAGCGCAAGGGTATCACGCTCTATGCAGCACAAAAACTACTTAGACAGCGAGATTACTTCGCCTCTATGATGGTGAGTCAAGGTGATGCAGATGGGATGCTCTCTGGTTTTAGCCGTAGTTATCCATCTGTGATAAAACCGGTTCTTGAAGTAATAGGTACTGCGCCAGGTGTGCAAAAAGTAGCCGCTTGCAACCTGATGGTTACCTCAAAAGGACCACTCTTTCTTGCAGATACCTCTATAAACATAGATCCTAATGCAAAGGAACTGGCAAAAATTGCCCAGATGACTTCGACGGCTGTAAGGATGTTTGGACTAGAGCCAGTGGTGGCGATGATGTCTTACTCAAACTTTGGGTCATCTACACACGAGAAGGCAAAAACGGTAAGCGACGCTGTATCTTATTTACACCGCAACTTCCCAGAGCTCATTGTAGACGGAGAGGTGCAGGCAGATTTTGCACTTAACAGAGATATGTTGCAAAGTAAGTTTCCGTTCTCAAAACTTGCCGGTAAAAAAGTAAACACGCTCGTGTTTTCAAACATAGACAGTGCAAACATCACCTATAAGATGATTAAAGAGCTAGAAAATGCAGATAACATAGGTCCTATAATGCTTGGTATGCGCAAACCTGTGCATATTTTGCAACTGGGAGCAAGCGTAGATGAGATGGTGCATATGACTGCTATCACAGTGATTGATGCTCAAAAGAAGGAAAACTTTTTTAACAAGCAGCAGGAGTAAGCGGTTTTACGCTTTCGCGAAAGCGTAATGACACCTCATAATTTAAAGGTTCAGATTTATTTCTGAACCTTTTTTTGTTTTGAAAATAGAATAGAAATGACGGTGTAAGTGCCTAATTTTTCGGTGTGGTGGGGTTGTGCGCTTTCGCGAAAGCGTAAGGATATAAATAACATTTCTCCTAGACATATATTTCTTACATTTACGCACCTTAAAATACTGTTAAATGATTACGCACCTAAGCGGTAGACTTATTGAGAAGAATCCTACACACGTTGTATTAGACTGTAATGGAGTGGGATATTTTATAAACATCTCCTTACATACTTTTGGGCAACTAGGTGATGGTGAGGCGATCAAGCTATATACCCATCTTCAGGTTAAGGAAGATAGCCATACACTATATGGTTTTATGGAGATGATGGAGCGTGAGATATTTAGATTATTACTCTCTGTTTCTGGAATAGGAGCGAGTACCGCAAGAACAATGTTATCTTCACTTGAGCCTAATCAAATAAAGCAGGCTATCGCTTCAAATGATGTGGCGACCATACAAAGCATAAAGGGAATAGGGGCAAAAACGGCGCAGCGTGTGATTTTAGATCTTAAGGATAAAATACTTAAAGTATACGATATCAGTACCGAAAGTGCTGTGCAAAGCAATACTAATAAAGAAGAGGCGTTATCTGCTTTAGAGACTTTAGGATTTGCGCGTAAGCAGGCAGAGAAAGTATGTCTAGCTATCACAAAAGAAAAGCCAGACGCGAGCGTAGAGACTATTATTAAAGAGGCATTAAAAAAACTGTAGGTCTATTTTGAAGCGAAATTATTACTTGAATTTACGTGTAGCGATATTGTTTATTGCGGTTATTTTTATAGGTAACCCTAGTGCTATAGCACAAGAAGAGGAGCCTAGTGAAAGTGAAGAGAGCACCGCGCCTGCGACTTTTTCTTTAGGAAGCCTTGTGTTGCCTAACCCAAATAGCATTGTAGCAAAGTACACCTATGACCCTGTACTAGATAGATACATTTATACCGAAGAACTAGGTGCTTTTAATGTAACCTATCCACTTATACTTACTCCAGAAGAGTATGAAAAACGCGTGCGTGATGAACAAATGCGTCAATATTTTAGAGAAAAAATCACAGCAATAGATGGTCGTGCAGATGAGGATGACTCTAGAAATAGTCTTGTAAAATCTCTGTATGTAAAAAATGATCTTTTTGAATCTATTTTTGGAGGGGATGAGATTACGTTTACACCACAAGGTTCTGTAGAGATGGATCTCGGACTGTTATTTACAAAGCAAGATAATCCAGCCTTTTCTCCTCGTAATAGAAGAAATTTTACATTTGACTTTGACCAGCGTATAAGTCTTAGTTTATTAGGTCAGGTAGGTGAACGTCTCCAGATCACAGCAAACTATGATACGGAGTCTACCTTTAATTTTCAGAATCAAATAAAACTAGAATACACGCCTACTGAGGATGACATCATCCAGAAGATAGAAGTGGGTAACGTGTCTATGCCTCTTAATAGTGCATTGATACAGGGGTCGCAAAGCCTTTTTGGTGTTAAGACTGAGTTGCAGTTTGGTAAAACTAGGGTGACCGCAGTATTCTCAGAAAATCAGTCACAACCCAAAACTGTTACTGCAGAGGGTGGTGCGACGGTGCAAGAGTTTGAAGTTCCGGCGCTTAACTATGATGAGAATCGTCACTTCTTCTTAGCACATTATTTTAGAGACAGTTATAACGACGCGCTTAAAAATTATCCCTTTATAGATAACAGTGGGGTGCAAGTAACTCGAGTAGAAGTATGGATTACAAATAGACAAAATCAAACTACAAATGCACGTAACATTGTTGCAATACAAGATATAGGTGAGTCTAACCCAGATAATATAGGTATTAACGCTGGAGCAAACCCTGGTTTTATAAACAGTAGTTTTAATGCTTTTCCAGATAATGCAAATAATGATTTCAACCCGAGAGGTATTAATGATGCTTCTGTGCAGTCGCAGTTATCTCCAGCTATACGAGATGTTGCAACAGTAGGGCAAGGTTTTGGGAATATAACTGTACAAGATGGGACAGATTATGTGCTTTTAGAAAATGCTCGTAAACTAGATAACTCACAATTTACTTTGTATCCAGGTCTTGGTTATATATCATTAAACCAGCGTCTTAATAATGATGAGGTGCTGGGAGTCGCTTTTCAGTACACTGTAGGAGGGCAAGTGTATCAAGTAGGAGAATTTGCAAATGATGGTGTAAATGCTACCGAGGGTAATAGACCAGATGCAGATATGGACGGAATACCAGATATCGCAGATGCAGATAGCCCGGTTACACGACCAGATGATGATAATGATGGTATTGCAAATGATGCAGATGCAGATAGTAATGGGGATGGTATTCTAAACGGTCAAGATGCAGATGGTGACGGTATACTAGATACTGTTATACCCGCAGGTCAAGCAGGAAGCCCTGTAAATCTTGTCGTAAAAATGCTTAAGAGTAACCTCACAAATGTTGAGGAGCCTATTTGGGACTTGATGATGAAGAATATTTACCCGCTAGGTGCTTTTCAATTAGAGCAAGATGGGTTTAGACTTAATATAGTTTATGCAGATCCTTCGCCTATTAATTTTATCTCACCAGTCGCTGGTGAGCCATTACCTACACTCTTTGATGGTGTAAATAATGACAACACGATGGATGAAGGTCAAGATCGTGGCGCGCTTGAGAGTAATACATTATTGCGACTTTTTAATCTTGATAGACTTACCACTTTTGGTGATCCACAAGTAGGAGGAGATGGTTTTTTTGATTTTGTACCGGGTGTTACTGTACACGTTCAAAATGGAAGTATAGTATTTACCACGGTTGAGCCTTTTGGAGAAAATCTATTTGAGTTACTTAGTGTTAATGATGGTGCGGAAAATTATGAAAATGAAGACACCTATAATGCACACCAAGATAAGTATGTTTACAGCTCACTCTATCAGTCTACAAAAACAATAGCACGTGATAATGCAGAAAAAAATAAGTTCTTACTAAAGGGGCGCTATAAATCTGCACAAGAGCAAGGTATTCCATTAGGGGCTTTTAATATTCCTCAGGGTTCTGTTAGGGTAACGGCTGGTGGCCGTGTACTTGTAGAAGGTCTTGATTATACTGTAAATTATCAATTAGGGCGTGTTATTATTTTAGACAAATCACTTGAGGCATCTGGAATTCCTATTTCTGCATCTGTTGAGAATAACACCATTTTTGGACAGCAAAATAAGCGCTTTACAGGAATTAATGTAGAACACCAGTTTAGTGAAAACTTCATAGTAGGAGGTACTTTTTTAAATTTAAATGAAAGACCGCTTACGCAAAAAGCCACATATAACTTTGAGCCTATAAATAATACTATTGTAGGCCTTAATGCAAGCTACTCAACCGAGCTCCCTTTCTTAACGAGATGGGTGAATAAGTTGCCTAACATTGATACAGATGTGCCTTCTAACTTATCCGTGCGAGGAGAAGTTGCTTACTTGCTCCCAGGTCAACCTAAAGGAACAGATTTTAATGGAGAGGCTACTTCTTACATAGATGACTTTGAAGGAGCGCAGACATCAATAGACGTAGGAGGCCCATTGCAGTGGAGTTTGTCATCACCTCCAGTAGGTTTTGGTGGTGAATTTGCAAATGGTGACCTTGCAACAGGATATCGTCGTGCAAAATTTGCTTGGTATACTATTGACCCTATTTTCTATAATAACCAGAGACCTGATGGAATTTCTGATGATGACTTGTCGTTACCAGAAACACGTCGTGTATTTAGAGACGAAATTTTCCCACAACAAGATATAATATCTGGTCAAACGCAAGCTCTTTTTACACTTGATTTAGCTTATTTTCCAGATCAGAGGGGGCCTTATAACTTCAGTCCAGATGCTGTAGACGGAACATTATCTAACCCTCAAGAGAATTTTGGAGGTATAACAAGACAGTTAACCTCTACAGATTTTGAGCAAGCAAATGTTGAGTTTGTTGAGTTCTGGTTACTAGATCCATTTTATGCAGATGGAGATACCACAAGCCCAGGTGGAAATCTAACCATAAACCTAGGTAGTATTTCTGAAGATATCCTTAAGGATGGTCGTAAACAGTATGAAAATGGATTACCTAACGATGGTGGAGAGGTAGGAACCTCAGAAACTGTATGGGGAAAAGTACCCACTAACCAGTCATTAGTATATGCTTTTGATACAGAAGGTCAAGAACGTGCAAATCAAGATATAGGCTATGATGGTCTTAGTGATGCAGAAGAAATGATAGAGTTTCCAAACTTTGCAAACTTACCTGACCCAGCTGGTGATAACTATAATTACTTCCTCAATACTGAGGGAGGAGTTGTAGAGCGTTATAGAGATTATAATAATAATCAAGGTAACTCACCTGTAGAGGTGACACAAACCAATCGTGGTTCTACAACCTTTCCAGATGTAGAAGATGTAAACCGCGATAATACAATGAACACGGTAGACGCATACTTTGAATATGAATTACCTATCAATCCTGCGTCACTTAGTGTAGAAAATAATCCCTTTGTTACTGATGTAAGAGAGCTTACAGTTACTACTCAAAATGGATCGCAATTACCTACGAGGTGGGTTCAGTTTAGAGTGCCTATAAATCAAGCTACAAATGTGGTAGGAGGTATTAATGACTTTAGAGCAATCCGTTTTATGCGTATGTATATGAGTGGGTGGCAAGAAGATGTTGTACTTCGTTTTGGAACATTAGATCTTGTGCGTGGAGATTTTAGAAGATATTTACTTTCTTTAGATCCTAATGAAAATACAGAGATAAATGATGGTGATAATACACTATTTGAAGTTGCTGCCGTAAATATTGAGGCCAATGAGACTAGAGAGCCTGTTCCTTATGCATTACCTCCAGGTGTAATAAGAGAGCGCCTTAACAACAACAATAATAACATAAGACAAAATGAGCAGTCTCTTTCTTTAAGAGTTGAAAATCTTGAAGAGCAAGATGCGCGAGGAGTATATAAGTATTATTCGCTTGATATGCGACAGTATAAAAATCTTAAGATGTTTATGCACGCAGAGCCTATTATTGAAAATGGGCTAGATAATCAAAATGTTGTAGGGTTTATTAGAATGGGAACCGACCTTAATTCTAATTTTTATCAAATAGAGCTACCACTTGCACCTACACCATTTAATGTTTCAAATCAAGATAGAGAGGCGATTTGGCCAGCGGCAAATGAATTAGATCTGTCATTAGAATTGCTGCAAACCATAAAATCTAAAGTAATTGCAGGAGATGTAGAGTCAGATCCAGATGATATAACTTATTTTGATCAAAATGGAGATCGTATTCTTAACCCAGAAGAAACTTGTTATGAGGAAGGACAACTTCGTATAGGTATACAAGGTCTACCTAGTTTTGGAGATGTGAGAACATTAATGCTAGGGGTTAAAAATGGTAACCCTACTAGTAACCAGGCAATGGGTTGCTCACCAGGAGAGATAGGTGCCGAAGTTTGGTTTAATGAACTTCGTTTGTCTGACCTTACTAATGATGGAGGGTACGCAGGTATTGTAAGTCTTGATGGTAACATTGCAGACTTTGCAAATGTATCTGCCACAGGTAGAGTAAGCACAGTAGGTTTTGGAAGTGTAGAGCAAAATGCTGGAGAGCGTAGCCTAGAAGATGTAATGCAGTACGATGTAGTTACAAACCTAAACGCTGGACAACTATTACCAAAAAAATGGGGTGTACAATTACCACTTAACTATTCTATAGGAGAGCAGAGTATCACACCTAAGTTTGATCCCCTTTATGAAGATGTTGAGCTAGACACCTCACTTGATAATGCGGCAGATCAAGAGCAGAGAGATCAGATAGAAGACTATGCTATAGATTATACAAAGCGCCAAAGTTTTAATGCAATAGGTGTGCGTAAGGAACGCACAAACACAGACCGTAAACCTATGCCATATGATATAGAAAACCTTACTTTCTCATATTCATATAGCCAGACAGACCATAAGGATTTTGAGATTGAAGAATCTTTAGATCAAAATGTGCGATTAGGAGGTACTTATAACTTTAATTTTAACTCAAAACCGGTTGAGCCATTTGCAAAGAATGATAGTCTTTTTACTGGTAAGTACTACAAGTTTCTAAAAGATTTTAATTTCAACTACTTGCCTTCTAGTGTTGCAGTGCAATCTAATATTGTGCGCCAGCGTAATGAGCAAAAATTTAGAGATGTGTTTGCAAATGATGGTGATATAGCTTTACCACGTTTGTTTCAGCGCAACTATTTATTCGATTGGGGTTATGCTATAGACTTTCCTATTACTAAGAGCTTACGTTTCAATTATAATATGAATCACAATCGAGTAGTGCGAAATTACCTTGATAGTGATGGAACGCCATCTTTTCTAGATGATGACGGGCAAGAGGTAGCTGGATTCGGTATTTATGACGGCTTCTTAGATGTAGGTACGCCAGATACACACTTTGGGGTGTTACAACTCAACTATGATCTGCCTTTTGATAAGTTTCCATTTACAGAATGGATTACAGCAACCTATGCATATACTGCCAATTATAGATGGCAGCGAGGGTCACAACAGTTCCAGGTGTTAGATGATATACCTGAGATTGGTAACAGTGTAGAAAACACAAATACCCACGCCATAAATGGTACGTTAGATATGGAGAAGCTCTATAAATATGTAGGGCTTACTAAAAAGAAAAAGAAACGTGCTACGTCATCAAGACTTAGAGGTTTGCCATCACCAGAAGATGATCGTAAAACGTCAGATAGACAACGCAAGGAGGCCCAAGATCAAGATGCAAGTAGCGGAAGTTTAAGCGGTTCAGACAAGGCGCTTAATACGGGAGTAGGACTGCTTACAGCTATAAAAAGAGTACAATTCAACTACGAAGAACAGAATGGTCTGTACCTGCCTGGATATTTACCAACGGTAGGGTTTACAGGAAGTTTAAAACCTACGCCAGGATTCATCTTTGGTAGTCAGGCAGAGGTAAGAGAACTCGCAGCTAGTAATGGGTGGCTCACATTATTTCAAGACTTTAATGAGCAATACCGCGAGGTAGAAAGTAGAAACTTAGGTATTCAGGCAAGAATAGGTTTGTTAAAAGATCTTGATGTTGATCTTAATATGAACAGGGTTTATCAAGAGAATTATCAAGAGAATTACCGTGTAGATCCAGAGACCTTACAATATGAGTCTCTTACTGGTAATAGCTTTGGTAGATTTAATATATCAACGCTACTTATCGCCACTGCGTTTAACGAGAGCACTTCAGACTTTTCAGAAACGTTTAATACCTTTAGAGAAAATAGGCTTGCAGTTGCAGACAGGCTCGCATCAGAATTTTATGGGGGAGCAGGTTTTGAAAGAGATGAAAACGGTTTTCCAGAAGGATTTGGAAGAACAAACCAACGTGTACTTTTGCCGGCATTTTTATCAGCATATAGTGGTCGAGATGTAAATAAGACAGACTCTGGTTTCTTAAGAAATGTACCACTTCCTAACTGGAACATTAAGTACACAGGACTTATGAATCTGGATTGGTTTAGAGACAAGTTTAAAAGATTCTCTGTGCAACACGGTTACACCGCTGGGTATACTGTAAATAACTTCCAGACTAACCTTGCTTATGATAGAAGTACAGATAGAGATCCAGAAACCGCCCAGAGAGATCAAGCGGGTAACTTCTTAAATGAAACATTGCTAGGTAACGTTACCCTTACAGAGCAGTTTACACCACTAGTACGTATAGACTTTGAGATGAAAAACTCAGTAAAAATCCTTGCAGAGGTTAAGCGCGATAGAGCACTTGGCTTAAGCTTTGATAATAACCTGCTCACAGAGATTAAAGGTAATGAGTACATATTGGGGCTAGGCTATCGTATTAAAGACCTACGTTTTGTGACTAACTTTGGAGGTTCGCGTAGAGTACTAAAAAGTGATTTAAACTTTAAGGCAGATTTATCGCTTAGGCAAAACGAGACTATTATAAGATACCTTGATATAGATAATAGTCAGACCACGCAGGGTCAAGACATATACGGCTTGCGTTTTTCAGCAGACTATGCACTCACTAAAAATTTAACGGCACTTTTCTATTACGATCATACATTTTCGACATTTGCTATATCAACGGCATTTCCACAAACAACCATTCGTTCAGGATTTACCTTGAGATATAACTTTGGAAACTAAAATAATTAAGCTTTCGCGAAAGCTAGATACTATATATTTTATATTTAATAAAAGATTATAATTATTTTCGCGTAAGCATACTTTAAACACATAATTAATACCACCAAGAAATGAATATACCAGCAGAGTTGAAATATACAAAGGACCACGAGTGGGTACGTATAGAAGGAGATGTTGCCGTAGTAGGAATCACAGATTTTGCTCAGGGTGAGCTAGGAGACATCGTTTATGTTGAGGTAGAAACTCTTGACGAGACCTTAGATAAAGATGAAGTTTTTGGAACAGTAGAAGCTGTAAAAACAGTTTCAGACCTGTTCTTGCCGCTTTCTGGAGAGATCGTAGCCTTTAATGAAGGTCTAGAAGATGAGCCAGAAACCGTAAATAGCGACGCATACGGAGCTGGCTGGATGATAAAAATTAAGTTTTCTGATGCTTCAGAAATAGAAGAGCTTTTAAGTGCAGAAGCATATGCAGAGCTCATCGGTGGGTAAAATAATAGGAGTTGTTGCTACTCTTTACACTATACTCTTAACTATAGGCTCGCTTATAAAGCCCGTAACTGTAGTTCCTAAAGTAACAAATATTGATAAGCTCCTGCACGCAGGAGCTTATTTTGGTCTTGCAGTACTCTGGTTGTTGTTTTACTTTATCAATAAGAAAATAACAGTAAAAAAGAGTACACAGCTTAAGACCTATCTCATTATCGCTTTAATTTTAATAGGTTACGGCATAGTGATTGAGGTGATGCAAGGGAGCTTAACCATTTATAGACAACCAGATGGCTGGGATGTACTCGCAAATACCATAGGTGTCCTTTCTGGATGTTTGTGCTTTGCTTTGTTTTTTAAGAAATTTAAAGCGTTAAATACGCAATATTAATTTCTATAGTGATAATAATTTTGCTATTTTAGCTATCTACTTAATACATTAATTATGGAACCCAAGAAAAATCCAAAAGCAGATCTTCGTAAAAGGAGTGTGCTCTTTTTTCAGTTAGGACTCATCGCAGTTCTAGCACTTACGTATATCACTATAGAGTGGAAAACGTATGACAACGCTGCTGTAGATATAGGGCAGTTAGATCTCGATGATCTTGATGACGAAGAAATTCCAATCACGGAGTTAAATACGCCTCCACCACCCCCTCCACCACCGCCGCCACCAGCGCCGGAAATTATCGAGGTTGTAGAAGATGAAGAAGAAATAGAGGAAACCGTAATTGAGTCTACAGAGACAGATGCCGAAGAGGAAATCGTTGAAGTAGAAGAAGTAGAGGTAGTAGAAGAAGAAGAAGAAATTGCAGATGTACCATTTGCAGTTATTGAAAACGTGCCTATCTTCCCTGGTTGCGAGTCTATGAAGAACAACGACCAGCGTAAAAAGTGTATGTCTGAAAAGGTAAGTAAACTTGTAAATAAGAAGTTTAATACTGAGTTAGGAAGTGACCTTGGTCTTTCTGGAATAAACAGAATCTTTGTGAGTTTCAAGATTGATAAAAAAGGAAACATTACAAACATACGTTCACGTGCACCGCACCCTAGACTTCAAACAGAAGCAGAGCGTGTAATTAGATTGTTACCTAAAATGACACCAGGTAAGCAACGTGGTAAGCCAGTAGGAGTATTATACTCTCTACCTATTACATTTAAAGTAGAAGACTAGTCTATACGACTTAATTTATATAAAAACTGCCTCAGCGATGAGGCAGTTTTTTTTGTGTCAAAAAAAAGAGATCACCGCTAGGTGATCTCTTAGTTTGGCTTACTTCTTGATTCGTTTTAAGAATTGTTCAACATTTTTAAAACCATATCTTATGGAAAATTCCAAAGAAGGTACGACTGTTCGCCAAAACAGCACGTACACATCAAGCCGTAAACACGAGGCAAATTTACGAAGAAATCCCACGCTTCATTTTCAAATTGGGTTAATCTTAGCACTTCTCGCATCCATCTTCTTTATAGAAATGCGCACTGTAGAAAAGGATTTTGCAGTAGTTGAGCCTACCGAAAATTATGACGAAGTCTATACGATAGGTGAAGTCCGGGTAGAGAAGAAAGAGGTAAAAGTCAAGAAAAAGGTGCAGCCTAAAAAGCAGCTAGAACCTAAAGTGCTTGACAATATCAAAAAGCAAGAAGATGATGTAAAAGACTTAGTAGAAGATCTTATATCAGACTCAGAGCCAGACGATACAGAAATGGTAGAACCGGGTAGTGTTACAGAGGTAGAGGAGCCTGTAGAGCCGGAGACGGTTCCCTTTGTTGCTATTGAGACCGTTCCGCTTTTTCCAGGTTGTGAAGGTCTTAGTGATAATGACGAGCGCCGCGACTGTATGAGTGCAAACATCTCAAAATTTGTCTCTAAAAAGTTTAGAGCCGAAAGAGGAGAGGGTTTAGGTCTAGAGGGGGTAAACCGTATTTACGTAAACTTTAAGATAGATAAGTTTGGTAAAGTGGTAGATGTAAGGGCAAAGGCCCCGCACCCTAAACTAGAGAAGGAGGCGTTGCGAGTAGCAAGATTATTACCAGATATGACTCCTGGTAAGCAGGGAGGGAAAGATGTAGCCGTCTTATTCTCATTACCTATAATCTTTGAAATCAGAGACTAAATGAATTAATTTACGTTAAGAATCCCGTTACCTAAGGTGACGGGATTTTTTGTGCAATAAACCCTATCTTTCGGCTGCAAACATCGCGGCTTATTATGCATAAATATCTCCTTCTTTTTGTCTCTTTTATAGCAACTACTATAACAGCTCAAGTTACGACTAGTGATTTTGAAAAATACCCTGTTTTTCCAGGCTGTGAGACCGTAGGTGTTGCACAACTGCAAGATTGTTTTAATGAGAAGTTTATACAGCATATACTTGACAATTTTGAGGTGCCAGCTGTGGTGAGTCAAGATAACTTTCAAGGTAAAATGGTAATCCTTTTTGAGGTTACTAAAACAGGTGATTTTAAGTTGCTCTATACAGATGCGATGTATCCAGAGCTTAAAACCGCTGCTCAGGATGTTTTTGAGACGCTGCCTCAAGTTGCTCCGGCTACCTATAATGGAGAGCCTACGTACCTGCAGTTTACAATGCCTGTTTTATTACCACTAGATAGAAATGCTATAGATGCGATGATTGTGGGAGACGATGGTAATTCCGCTTTCGCGAAAGCGGAAAAAGAAACCGTAAATCCTATGCAGCAAGAGTATGACCGCATTAAAAACCTCAAGTTTGATGATGAGAATGAATACACGAGTGGGCTAAACATACCTTTCTCACATCAAGTATATAGTAGGTTTGACCAAGAGCTTAATCTTGTGGGTACAAATGCACATACGGCAAGCAAGCCTTTCTTATATAACACGGTAAACCCGTATTATAATTTTAAAGAGAAGAAAGATGCACTGCTTAAGGAGAAGTCTACGTGGTTTGGGAGAAAGTGGTCTAACGAGCATATGGTGCAAATACAAGGTGAAGATTACTGGATCACTCTAGACCCTGCAGCAGATTTACAACTAGGTTATGAAACCGATGATGCAAAAATTAATGACTTTACTTATAACAACACCAGAGCTGTTTACGTGCAAGGAGGGCTTGGTAAGAAGATAAATTTCTTTGCAGCCGTGTATGAGAGTCAAGGGCGGTTCCCAAGATATTTTGACGCCATAGCTAGGTCATTAAGACCAGATGGAGGAAACCCAGCAGTTATACCGGGAAGAGGTATTGCAAAGGAGGGCACAAATGGCGATCTTGATTATCCGGTTGCAGAGGGGTATGTATCATACACACCGTCTAAGTATTTTAATATACAGCTAGGGCACGGTAAGCAATTTATAGGAGATGGGTATAGATCATTATTACTTAGTGATAATGCTAGTTATTTTCCTTATCTAAAACTCAATACTACATTCTGGAAGTTTAAGTATACAAATACTTGGACCTCGCTGCGTGACGTGCGACCAGAGGTAACTGCAGATGGTGCTTTCCGCACAAAGTATATGAGTAATCACTATCTAAGCTGGAATGTCTCAAAACGATTAAACGTAGGTCTCTTTGAGTCTGTAATATGGGAAAATGAAAATGGTAGAGGTTTTGATTTTAATTTCTTAAACCCAGTAATTTTTTACAGAGCCATTGAGTTTTCTACAGGGTCAAGAGGAGGAAATGCACTTATAGGTCTCACAGGTAAATACAAGGTAAATGACCGAGTAAACGTGTACGGGCAGATTGTAATTGACGAATTTTCGGCGGGAGATGTTTTTAATGGTAGCCAGAGTTATAAAAATAAGCAAGGTTTTCAGCTAGGAGCAAAGTATTATGACGCCTTTGGAATTAAAAATCTTACACTACAAGGTGAGTATAATCAAGTGAGACCATATGTGTACTCTAATAATGAGATACAGCTCAACTATGGTCATACTAACCAGTCACTAGCACACCAATGGGGCGCAAACTTTAAGGAGCTCATAGGTATTGCTAGATATGAGCGTGATCGCTGGTATGGAACTGCAAAGCTTATTGTAGGTGCTCGTGGAGTTGAGATAGGTGATATAAACGAGGTGTATTATGGAGGTAGCATTTATGGTAATGATGAGAATAGACCTTCAGATAACGGGATTGCATTTTTTCAAGGTAATAAGGTAACTAGTGTATATGGTGATCTGGAGCTAGGGTATCTCATAAACCCTGCGACAAATTTAAAAGTATATGTAAACCCAATATATCGCTCTCAAACGGCAGATGTTCAAGAAGCGCCACTTGGAATTGATACTAAAACATTATGGTTTAATGTAGGGTTTAGAACAGACCTCTTTAATTGGTATTACGATTAATAGACAAATAGGTAGCACATACTATTTGAACAAGAGTGCTCGTTATTTGTAAAGGCGAGAAACTACTTTATCAATCCATTGTGCTATGTTATCCAAAATCAACCTTCTCTGGGTGGTTGTCGTTGTGCTTCTTGTCTCTTGTGCTCAAAAAAAGGAGTGTCATAATACACAACGCAACCCAATACTTGCCTCAAATATTTACTCTAGCAAAGCGTATCAAGCAGAGCTGTATAGACTTATAAAAGAAAGCCCAGATGTAGATTACTACTATGAGATGAGGGAGGAGATTTTTGGTCAAGTGTATCTTGTCGTGAGTGCATATGGAGATGCTTTTTGTGGTAAGCTCTGCCTAGTCATCTCAGAAGAGGATGCTTCTCGCATAGCCATAGACGCTAGTAAAGGTTATCAAGGCGCGCAGCTTATAGGTCTAAAGTATAAAAAGAAAGAAACTGCTTATGCCTTATCGAGTCTCGTTTATGACTCTATGGAGTATATAGTAGACTAATCTTATTTAAAGTTACCTATGTGCCATAGTATACCTGAGGGGTCGTGTAAAAAGAACTCGCGTCCCCAGTCATTATTTACAATATTAGAGAGCTTTATATTTTTAAATCGCTCACTAAGTTGTAAAGATTGTAGGTGTGAGAGATACTCATCAAGCTGTATTACTTCTAAAAAGAGCATTGTGTTATCTACCCAGTCTTTTACATAGGCATCTTGTAAATAAAAGCCAAAGTCTTCTCTTGTAAACAGTGTCATATCTGGAGAGATAATACGTTCTTCAAATCCAATGGTTTTATAAAAGGCACTTGAGGTTTTAAAGTCTTTTGAGCCTATAAAAGGCCCTATGGATTTGATGTGTATTTCTGAGCTCATATGCGTTTAGTTTTCATTCGTTTCTAACTCTTGCAAAATGCTTTTGTAGACTGTACTTCTAAATTTTGGTCCAGAGATAAAATCTTTTGCTGTTTCTGCATCTGTAAAAAATGAGCTTGTTATAGACTCCATTGCAGTAACTTCTTCTAAAGATACATTGTTTTGAGCAGCTTTTTTAACTTCAGTATATACAGTAACGAGCATATCGTGATATTTCTGGTAGTCTGCCTTTGTTGCGAGTGCCCCGTGACCAGGGATGATTTTTGTTTCATCATTTATGAGCATTAATCCTTTTTTTGCAGCGGCAATATCACCTGCTATGCTCCCGCCTCTGTTTATATCTATAAAGGGGAATCTCCCATTAAAGAACGTATCGCCTGTGTGAAGTACGTTACTTTGTGCAAAATAAACTAAAGCATCACCATCTGTATGTGCATTGTGCACGTGTGTTAAAAACACATCATCTCCATTTTGATAAAAGGTTGCATCCTCACTAAAGGTAATTACGGGTAGTCCTGCATTTGCAGTTTTTGCATTTTCTGATAGTCTTTTACGCACATTATCGTGAGCTACAATCATTGCGCCGGCTGCCTCAAAATTTGCATTACCACCACTGTGATCACCGTGAAAGTGTGTATTTACAAGAAACTTTACAGGTTGTGGTGAGATTGTTTTTATAGCTGCGGTAATTTTATCGCTAAGTGGCGCAAACTGGTCATCAATCATAAATACACCATCTTCACCGGTAGATATGCCTATGTTTCCGCCAGCACCTTGTAGCATATAGATGTGGTCTGACACTTCTTTTACGGTAATTTCTACATTGTCAAAGCGTCCTTGAGCGGCACTTATCGTTGTGAGTAAAAGGGCAAGCGAGAGCGTAAGATATTTCATAATTGTGAGTCTATTTTTGTTTGTAGTCGCAAGTTATTAATTACGCTTTCGCGAAAGCGCAATTTTAACAATCCCTTGTGTAAAGCTTTCATTTTTTATGAGTTGTACAGATTGCTTTTGTGAGGTATCTTTGCACGACAAAAAATAAAGCAAAAACTACAGCCTTTGAGCGACGTTGCAGTACATACAAATACCTATTCGGCTTGGTACGATTTTAAGGAAATCACAAAGATGCGCTTATCTATAAGTGTTGTCTTTTCTAGTGTTGCTGGTTACTTTCTTGCGGCAGATACCATAGACTGGCTTGTAGTAGCACTCTTATCTGTAGGTGGTTACTTTATGGTAGGAGCCTCTAATGCTTATAACCAGGTGCTAGAGCGAGATCTTGATGCACTTATGGATCGTACTAAAAACAGACCCGTAGCCTCTGGGCGTATGTCTGTAAGTACGGCGCTTGCAATAGCAATACTATTTACCATATTAGGTCTAGGTACGTTGTGGTACATAAACCCACAGACAGCAATGTTTGGAGGAATTTCTATTTTTATGTATGTACTATTATACACGCCACTTAAGACTAAAACGCCATTATCTGTTTTTGTAGGAGCTTTTCCAGGAGCGATACCATATATGCTGGGTTGGGTAGCTGCGACAAATGATTTTGGTATAGAGCCAGGCACACTGTTTATGATACAGTTTTTCTGGCAATTTCCTCACTTTTGGGCAATAGGTTGGTTTCTTTTTGATGACTATAAAAAAGGAGGCTTTGCTATGTTACCTACGGGTAAACGCGATAAAGGTACGGCCTTGCAGATTGTGCTATACACGGTCTGGACGGTACTTATCTCACTTGTTCCTGCCTTTGGGGTAACTGGAGATTTATTTTTATCACCTATATCTGCCATTGTAGTGGGAGCTTTAGGATTATTTATGCTGTACTGGGCAATAAAATTGTACCAGAACAGAGATGCAAAAACAGCCAAACGACTAATGCTTTCAAGTGTAACGTATATTACACTACTTCAGATAGTTTTTGTAGTAGATAAATTTTTAAGATAGATGGATTATACTCAAGGAGGAGAACGATTAAAAGAAGAGCGTGCAAAAAAGCAAATGCTCTGGTTTGGAATAATAAGTTTATGTATGACCTTTGGAGGACTTACAAGTGCTTACATTGTGAGTATGGAGCGTCGCGACTGGCTAGAAACTTATGATTTTCCACAAGCACTTATTATATCTACAGTGCTTATTGTGATAAGTAGTGTGACCATACACTTTGCAAAAAACGCGATAATTAGTAATAAGAAGAGTCTGGGTACGGCGCTATTATTAATCACTTTTTTACTAGGCTTAGGTTTTGTGGCTTCACAATTTGCTGGTTTTGCATCATTTCAAGAGCAAGGCTTTTATTTTACAGGAGCTTCTAGTAATATTACCACGACATTTTTATTTTTAATTATAGCGGTTCACATCGCACACGTAGTAGCTGGATTTATTGCTCTTTTAGTAGTGATTATTAATCATTTAAGAGGTAAGTATTCGGCAGAGAGCCATTTAGGATTGTCGCTAGGAGTCACGTTTTGGCACTTTTTAGACATTTTATGGGTCTTTTTATTTGTGTTATTATTTGTGACAAAATAGAGATTGTAAGAACGCTTTCGCGAAAGCGTATCTAAAACCATTATAAATCGGAGTCTGAGTGTTGAATTCCGAATAGAAAATACTTATTTTTGCAACCATTAAATTAACCAATTCTTACGAATGGACACGACTGTGACACATAATAACTCTGAGGAAGGAACTTGGAGTGGTGGAAATCAACCACTAAGAGCAAGCTACGGAAAACTAATGATGTGGTTTTTTATCGTATCTGATGCATTAACCTTTTCTGGGTTTCTTGCGGCTTACGGTTTTTCAAGATTTAAATTTATAGATGCCTGGCCTATTGCAGATGAGGTTTTTACCCACGTACCTTTTGTACACGGTAACTTCCCTATGATCTATGTGGCATTTATGACATTTGTATTAATTATGTCTTCTGTGACTATGGTGCTTGCCGTAGATGCAGGTCATCACTTAAAGCATAAGAGTGTGGCATTCTATATGTTCTTAACGATTATAGGAGGTATTATATTCGTGGGATCACAAGGATGGGAGTGGGCAACTTTTATCAAGGGAGACTTTGGAGCAGTAGAGACTAAGGGTGGAAAAATCCTTCAGTTTGTAGATACAGAAGGTAACCGTCTTGCCCTTGCAGACTTTGCTATTGAGCAGGCTAGCGAGCGTGAGCAACACTTAGGTAAAAACGGTATCTGGTATGATCAAGAGGCTACACCTACAACGTACTCTATAGAGGAGGTGAAAGCAGGATTTGCTGCTACGCCTAATGCACTTATACGTATACAAACTCTTACAGAAGACGGTGAGAAAACAGTACTCTCTAGAGAAGCGTCACTCGCTAAGCTTAATAAAGATGGCAAGCTTGTGGTAGAAGGAGCAAACCTTATACACAACGAGTATGGAGCGCCACTATTTGCAGATTTCTTTTTCTTTATTACTGGTTTTCACGGTTTCCACGTATTTTCTGGGGTACTAATTAATATCATTATTTTCTTTAATGTGGTGTTAGGTACTTACGAGAGAAGAGGACACTATGAGATGGTTGAAAAGGTTGGGTTATACTGGCACTTTGTAGACCTTGTATGGGTATTTGTATTTACATTCTTCTACCTAGTTTAATTTACCACGCAGACAGTTATATATTATGGCACACGAACATAAACTTGCAATATTTAGAGGAACTTTAAAGTTCAAAAATAACATTCAGAAAATCTGGGGTGTACTTATATTTTTAACCTTAGTAACAGCTGTAGAGGTTGTACTAGGTATCTATAAGCCAGAATTTTTAATAGAAACTACATTTATAAGAATGAAGCTTCTTAACTGGATCTTCATTATACTTACCATAGTTAAGGCTTACTATATCACTTGGGACTTTATGCATATGCGTGATGAGGTTAAGGGATTAAGAAGAGCTGTAGTTTGGACAGGTATATTTCTTATTTGTTACTTAGTATTTATACTACTTACAGAAGGAGATTACATCTTTGAGGTTTACAACAACGGTTTCCAGAGTTGGGATTTTTAAGAATCAAACAGTATTTATAAAGCGACTTTCGGGTCGCTTTTTTTATGCGTTTTAATTCCGCTTTCGCGAAAGCGTTATTTCACAAAAATTGAAAAGAATACCTCGCTCTATTCCCATCTGGGATTTATCTTTGTAATTATGAAAAAGAAACTCGTTCTGGTATCGCTTTTTGTCTTACCTATAGTTGCTTACCTCTTCTTTGCATCTGGAGTGTATAACTTTGCAAACTTGCCACTTGTTACAGAAAAGGTGGAAGATGTAAGTCGTTATGCAGGTCAAGAATACAAAGTTGTGCAAACGGCAGAGGTACCGCTCACATTAAATAATCATATCACACTAGTAGGTTACCTAGGTGATGGTTTAATGCAAAATGAAGGATATACCGCAAACCTAAATTTGATGATCTTTAAATACTTTGAGAGGTATGATGATTTTCAAATGGTACTCTTTGTAAACAAAGGTAGCGAAGAGGTGGTAGAGGCTCTTAAAACAGAGCTTGCTCGTATTTTTGATACCTCAAAAATGCGTTTTGTAGTTGCAACAAAGGAGCAAACAGAAGCACACTTTAAATCGCTTGATACAGGTTTATCTATGATGAGTGATGGTGGTCACCCTAATGTGTTCTTGATTGATAAAGCTTTATCACTACGCTCTGGTCACGAAGACAAAAAAGCAAATGCTTATGGCTATGATTTTACGCAAGCTGTAGAGATGGGATACCTTAAGGATGATATTAAAATATTACTAGCCGAGTATAGACTAGCGCTTAAGAAAAATAACAATGCGAGTCCTAAGATAGAACAACGCAGAGATTAATAGTCGTTTATAGATTTTTAAAACCAATGAGAAAAAACACCTACATAGGCATCGCGGCCATCGTATTAATTTTTGGAATTATTGTAATCCCAAAAATATACAAGCGCCTCGCAAATGATGATGTATCTCGCGGCGGAAGAATGCACCAAGAAGGTGGTGTGCCTATAGAAGAAGCACCAGATGGTCTAGTGTATATTACTCAAAATGGTGTAGATCGTAAAGTGCCGCCTTTTAAGTTTGTAAATCAAGATAACGATACCATAAGCAATGCAGATTATAAGGGTAAGGTATATCTAGTGGAGTTTTTCTTTACAAGGTGTACAGATATCTGTATCCCTATGAGTCATAACCTGCAGGCTATAGCAAAGAAGTTTGAAGGTCGTGATGATTTCGGAATTGCCTCATTCTCTATAGATCCAGAGCACGACCAGCCAGAGGTACTTAAACAATATCAACAAGATTATGGGGTAACTAACCCTAACTGGCATTTTATGACAGGTGATAGATCTGTGATACGCAAGCTGTCTAATGAAGGTTTTTACCTAGCAACAAATGAAGAAGGAGATGAGACAGATTTATATCACTCAGGACTTTTTGCACTTGTAGATCAAAATGGTTTTATAAGATCTAGACTGGACCCTTATGGAAACCCAAAGCCATATTACCGTGGTTTTGTGCCTATGAATAAAGTCGTTCCAGAAGGAGGCGAAACATCAGAAGTAGATATCTTAATAGAAGACATAAATAAATTATTAAAATAGTATGAGTACCCAAAACCCCACCGAAAAGAAATACAGAAACTGGATTATTATACTCTCTGTAGTGATACCCGTAGCTGTCGCTGTGCTTTTTACCATTAAGCTCAAAGATTTTGGACTAGATGTAGAGCCACTTACCTTCTTGCCACCTATCTACGCTGGTATTAACGGGCTTACGGCGCTTGTACTTATTCTTGCAGTAAGAGCGATAAAAAATGGTAACAGAGCAACACACGAGCGATTAATGAAGACTGCCATAGGTCTGTCTGTACTTTTTCTTTTAATGTATGTAGCATACCATATGACGTCAGACTCTACATCATACGGTGGTGAAGGTTTTATAAGATATGTATACTTCTTTATACTTATTACACACATCGCATTATCTATTATTATCATCCCGCTTGTGCTATTTACGTATGTTCGTGCGCTTGCAGAGCGATTTGATAAGCATAAAAAACTTGCTCGCATCACTTACCCTATATGGTTATATGTTGCGATAACTGGCGTGATCGTTTACCTTATGATATCTCCATACTACGTGCACTAGATGAAATATATTAAGTACATCACTATTGTAATTGTTTTTTGTTGCGCTTTCGCGAAAGCGGACTTACAAGCAACCACCACTGCCGCAACCACACAGTGTGCAATGTGTCGCGCCGTTCTTGAGTCTGAAGAAGATAATAGTACTGCAAAAGGAATAAACAACGGTATCAAGTATCTAATGGTGATACCATACATCTTAGTAGGAGGTGTATTTTACTTTATTTATAAGTCAAAAAAGAAGGTCCCTGCCGAGAATGGGGCAGATGAATAATCACTAGTTCTCTCCTTATATTTTCATCTTTTGTGATAAGGTTTTATTCTTTAACAAAACCTTAGTATAACTGGACTAAACCCAGCCTTAATTTGCGTGTCTCATAACAGAACCAAATTATCAAAGAGATGAAATATTTATTTACCCTCACCTTACTTGCATTTACTACGCTAGTGTTTGCACAGAGACCAGAGGGAGGAAGACCAGATGTTACTATCACTGGTAAAGTACTAGAGGCAGATACTAACGTGCCACTAGAGTATGCAACGGTATCATTTACAAATAGTGAAGGTAAAGTCGTTACTGGAGGAATCACAGACCCAAACGGAAACTATAGTATAGAAGTAGCCGCTGGAGTATATGATGTAAAATTTGAGTTTATCTCTTTCGAGACCAAAGTTCTACCTGGTCAAAAGTTATTCAAAAGCACAACGCTACCTACACAAGCACTGACAATAGACTCACAATCACTAGATGAAGTAATTGTACGTGCCGAAACTACAGAGGTGCAAGTGAGACTAGATAAAAAAATATATAATATAGGTAAAGATCTTACTACAAGTGGTGCCACAGTAAGTGACGCTTTGAGTAATGTACCTTCTGTTACGGTAGATGTAGATGGGGCAATCGCGCTACGCGGTAATGAAAACGTACGTATCCTTATAAATGGTCGTCCATCTGCCATTGCAGGTTTTGGCTCAGTAGATGCCTTAAGTCAGCTCCCGGCAGATGCTATTGAGCGTGTAGAAGTAATCACGTCACCATCTGCACGTTATGATGCAGAGGGTACGGCAGGTATTCTTAATATCATATTAAGAAAAGAAAAAACACTAGGTCTTAATGGATCTATACAAACTAACGTGGGTGATCCAGAACGTTACGGTATCACGGGTAATATAAACCTACGTACAGACAAGTTTAATATTTTTAATACAACGGGCTATAGTAAACGTACCTCTCCAGGTAATGCATTTTTTGAAAACAGATTCCTATCTGATGATGTGACAAATCCTCTTATAGAAGAAACAAGAGAATTTGATAGAAACCGTGGTGGTTTTAACACTAACCTAGGGATAGAATACTTCTTAACAGAAAAGACTTCTGTTACCGCTAGCGGATTTTTAAGACTAAGCGATAACTCTTCTGGAACAGATAACTTTACAGATGAGTTTGATACAAACGGTGACCTTGCTATCTCTAGAACACGTCTAGAGCGCGAGGTAGAAGATGATAAAACCTACCAGTTATCTTTAAACTCTATTACAAAGTTTGATGAGAGCGGTCACGAGCTTACCTCTGCATTTCAATATGCAGTAAATGAAGAAACAGAACTTTCTACCATTACAGAGTTTAATACCTTCCCAATGGATGTAACCCTTCCTGCAGAAGATATTACTCAAATAGAAGATCAAACAGAGTACCTTGCACAAGTAGACTATGTAAGACCTATAGGTGAGAATGCTCAGTTTGAGTTTGGTTACAGAGGTAATTTTGAAGAAACAGTTACAGATTATACACTACTAGAACAAGAAGAAGCCGGCGGCGCTTTTATACGTGATGATGGTCTTTCTAATATCTTTACCTATAAAGAAGATGTACACGCTATATACACACAGTATGGTAATAAATTTGGAGACTTTTCATTTTTAGCTGGTCTGCGTTATGAGAACACAAGACAGCAAGGAGCTGTAGATGCTGTTGTAGAAGATAGCGATCTAGGTACTAATCTTGATTTTGATAATAAAACAGATGGTTTATTTCCTACACTTAACTTAACCTATGAGTTTAACGATCGTGAGAACCTTACACTAGGTTATAATAGAAGGATAAACAGACCTAGAGGGCGTTTTATAAACCCCTTCCCATCACGTTCTAGTGAGGCAAACATTTTTCAAGGTAATCCAGATCTCGTACCATCATTTGCAAGTGCGTATGATATAGGGTATTTAAAAAGATGGGATAAAGTAACACTTACTTCATCTATCTATTATCAATATGAGACAGACTCTTTTGAGCGTATACAAGAAGATACAGGACTAGTCACTGCAAACGGGATTCCTATTGTTAGAACCCTACCTATTAACTTGAGCACAAACCAGCGATATGGAGCAGAGATGGGTGTTCTTTATAACCCAAAAAAATGGCTACGTCTTAACTTTAGTGCAAACGCGTTCTTATTTGAAACAGAGGGTGAGTTTAATGGTGTAGATTATGGGGCAAGTAACTTTAGCTTCTTTACAAGAGGTAGTGCAAAAGTGACATTGCCGTATAAAATAGACTGGCAAACTAATGTGTTTTATAGAGGGCCACGTAACAATGCTCAAACGGAAACAAAAGGATTTTTGTTTACCAACCTCGCTTTTAGTAAAGACATTCTTAATGATAATGCTACGATAGCTTTTAACGTAAGTGACGTATTTAACTCAAGTAAGAGACAATCTTTAACTCAAACAGATTCCTTTGTGAGTGATAGTGAGTTTCAGTTTAGAGTGCGTTCATTTAACCTAGCATTTACATACCGTTTTAATCAGAAAAAACAACGATCAAGAGGTAACCGCGGTGGCGGTGACGATGACGGTGATTTTGAAGGATAATTGTTGTTAATAGATTAAGATGTTAGAAAATCTCCCGTGTTTATCGGGAGATTTTTTTTGTTACGCTTTCGCGAAAGCGTATATAAAACCCATAAAAAAGGGCGATTATATAAATCGCCCTTAAAAAAATTGAGTTAGTGATTCTAAAAAGTCACAGCTATTTTTCCTCTTATGAAGAAGGGTGTGCCTGGAGTAAAGTGAATCTCTTCAACTGGGGTTGCCTCGTTAAAAAGTCTACTTTCTGTTGCAAATTGTGTTTCATTCCACTCAGTGTCAAATAGGTTTTCTATAATGATTCCATAAGTCCAGTTGTTTACTTTATAATTAAGATTCATATCTGTAATAAAGTAACCCTCTGCAATAATAGAATTGTCTTCATTTGCAGCTCTGTCATCTATATATCGATACGCTAGAGAACCCGAAAAGGCTCCTAGGTTATCTACATTAATACCACCTACAGCTGTAAAATCTGGTGCGAGAGGAATTAAA
Organism: Dokdonia donghaensis DSW-1; assembly: GCF_001653755.1. Lineage (GTDB taxonomy): Bacteria > Bacteroidota > Bacteroidia > Flavobacteriales > Flavobacteriaceae > Dokdonia > Dokdonia donghaensis. The sequence goes on from NZ_CP015125.1 coordinate 1,237,007, forward strand.
TCTTCTCCGTCTGGCTCATCTGTACTCCTAGCATAGGTGTAGTTTACATCTGAGTAAGCATATAACCAGTCGTTAAACTGGTAGCGAGCCCCCAGCTCAACACCCACTCTACGAGAGCGACCGCTAGGTTCTACAATACCTGCATCACCTACATACACAAATTCTTGATTTAGAAAAAGACTCCATAGCGCTGCATTTACCACTAGCCTGCTCGCAGGTTTTATAATTGTACCTATGTCAATACCATAAGCAGCGGGTAATATATCTTCCCCTTCATTTGCCACAACGACACGCGTGTCATTAGAGTGAAAACCTACACCTGTTTTTAAGAAATATTGAAAGGTAGTAGAGGGTGTATAAATAACATTAAGCTTAGGACTTACAGCAACTTTGTTCTCACTACGATTGTCATAAACCGGGCTAAGCTTGTTATTGTAATCAAATTTAAAATAATCGAGACGTAGCGATGGGTTAATATTCCAGTTACCTTTTTTAAACTCAGCATTAAAAAAAGCAAACGCATTAAGCTCATCTACATCGCCATAAGAAAGTCTTTCAAGCGTCTCACGACGATTTTTTGTGCGCGACAATTCAACATCATTTACATCGTCATATCTAAAGCCAGCACCAGCTTGATAATCTAGATCAAAACTAGCAAGCTCTTTCCCTTTTCTCTCAAAGATGCTATTTACTCCCATTAGTAAACGATCTTCATATTGCCTTATCTGATCTCCGTTTATAGGGTCTTCTAAAAAGAAGGTGAAATTTGAGAACAACTCAAAGTCATATTTAGATAAAAAAGCATTTGTGGTAAACGAGTCGTTTTCATTTAAATTCTTAGTGTAGTTTAGTGATACGTTACTACGGCTTGTGTTACCACCCTCTGTGTCATCTATAGCTCCAAAACGATCTATTAGTCCTGCGTCTACAGCGCGCTGTGGTATTTGTCCAGATGCGTCCCATTTACTTTGGAAGTGCGATACGGTGAGGTCAAGCTTTTCTTCACCAGGGCGGTCATAAACATACTTACTCATAAGGTTAATACGGTTGAAGTTTTGAGGTGAATTTACAGGTCCATCTGTAAGATAAACTTCAGAGGCTAGGTATAGAGAATTATAATCACTATTGATAACAGGAAATAATCCGGCAAAGCGTTGCGTATTAAACTGGCCAACTTCTAGCGTGACTTGGTTTTGTTCTAAAACATCTTTTAGCTTTAAATCAATATATCCAGCTGTTGCAAAATTACCTTGACTTGCAGTAAAAGGTCCTTTACCAAATTCTATATTATTTATAGTTTCTGGTATGACAAAGTGTAGATCTGAGTACCCTTGACCGTGAGCGTGAGATACCATATTTACGGGTAAGCCGTCTACACTTAGCGCGAGATCTGTACCGTGATCTATATCAAAACCTCGTAAAAATAGCTGCTCTGCCTTACCGCCACCGGCGTGTTGACCTATAATGAGACCAGGCACTTTCCTTAAAATTTCTTGTGAGGACTTAACAGGGTTGTTTTTTACATCTATATCAACAATGCGACTTAGTTGATCTACTTCAGACACTATCACAATTTGATCTAAAGAAACTGATGATGGTGTTAGTATTACTTGCAACGACGTTTGTTGATCTGTAATTACTTCAAGTAGGGTCTCGTGACCTATGCGTGAGAAATATAATGAGTCGCCTTTTTTTGTATTAGGTATGGCAAAATAACCTGTAGTGTTAGTATGACTATGTTGTCCAGAGGTTTTATTAAAAATGTTTACATCTTCTAGTGGAGACGAGTTAGTGTCTAATACGACACCTGTTATAGATTGCCCATATAATGGGATAATAAAGAGCATAGCAAATGCTCCAATAAGGATTTTCATATAATATTTTTTGATAATTTAATTTTGAGAATGGCATATAGCTTCCCTAGTCCCGAGTGGGCATTGAGGTAAGCTTGATAAAAGGTAATTTATGCTTGTGGGGGCTCAAAAGGCAACCATCGTATAGAGGTATATGGTTTTAAAAGGTAGTAGTAATTGTCCTTTTTGCTATTGGCTTGTGGATTTGAAGGCGTTGTGTATCTAGAGATAGATAATCTTTTGTCTGTATTATAATTTTCTTTTTTTTCAGGAACTTCCTTATCTAAATCTGTGTCAAATAGCTTGACGAGTAAGTCGATGCTTTGATGGTCGTGTTGAGTATCATTTATTGTCAGATTAGAGTGCTCGTTATGATGGTGAGCACCGTGATGTGCGCTTTGTGCTATAGCGTGCTCAATAGTGTGGGCGAGTTGTATAAAAGCATCCTTTGTTGAAGAGACAAAACATATCACTGCAATGCACAAGGTTAATGTGGTTAATGATTTTGATATGTGTTGCTTTTGTTTCAGAATGTTTGGTTGTTAATTATAGAATCTACGTTAATTTCTTAGGTAGGGTTTCATTTTAACAAAACCCTAACAAATTCAACTGTAACACATAATCACCTTAATAGTCTATAATGCTATACACTACCGACGACTAACCAAAACAACCCGAAGTAGTCTTAACAAGAATTTCACAATTAGTGACAGATTATCTGTCTATATTGTCATAAAGTGTTGACTATGATAGAAATAAAAGATCTTCATAAATCGTATCAAATGGGGAGCAACTCGCTTCACGTTTTAAAAGGAATCGACTTTTCTGTAAAAGAAGGAGAGCTAGTCTCTATAATGGGTTCTTCGGGTTCTGGTAAATCTACTTTGCTTAATATTCTAGGTATGCTAGATGAGGCAGATGAGGGAACGTATTATCTAGACAATGTTCCCATTAAAAACCTAAACGAAAAGGTTGCCGCTCAGTATAGAAATAAATTTTTAGGATTCATTTTTCAATCATTTAATCTCATCAACTATAAAAATGCATTAGACAATGTCTCTATGCCGCTATATTACCAAGGTATGAAGCGAGCAGAGCGCACGGACAGAGCGATGCATTATTTAGAAAAAGTAGGCCTAGCCCAGTGGGCTACTCACCTGCCTAGCGAGATGTCTGGAGGTCAAAAACAAAGAGTTGCCATCGCGAGAGCACTAGCAAGTGACCCAAAAGTACTACTGGCAGATGAGCCTACGGGAGCACTCGATACAAAAACTTCTTACGAAGTAATGGATCTCATACAAGGTATAAATGATGAGGGTAAGACCATACTTGTGGTAACACACGAACCAGATATTGCAGAGATGACTAAGCGCATTGTAAATCTAAAGGACGGTCGCATCATAGATGACTCTGTTGTAAATCAAGTAAAAGCAAGTTTACATGTTTGATGTAGAGCGCTGGCAAGAAATATTTGAAACCATAGGTAAGAACAAGCTTCGCACCTTTCTCACTGGGCTATCTGTAGCTTCGGGTATTTTTATATTAGTCATTCTTCTAGGTTTTAGTACGGGTATTCAGAAAGGGGTAAAAACACAATTTGCTCAAGATGCAGAGAGCCGAGTAAATGTATGGACAGGTGTTACTACAAAAGAGTATGCAGGTCTCAATCCTGGCCGTCGTATCCAGATGCACAATAGTGATTTAGAAAATGTAGATCAAAAATTTGGCGAAGCAATAGAACATCAAACTGGTTTATACAATATCTGGGGAGGCCTTGTTAACTACGGTAACGAAACAGGTAATTATAGAATAGAAGGCGCAAACTATGGACAGCAGTTTATTGAGAATGCTGGGCTATCTGCAGGTAGATTCTTGACTCAGAAGGATGAAGAAGAAGGTGTTAAAGTTGCCATCATAGGCCAGAAGGTAAAAAACGACCTTTTTAAAACAGAGCAAGCAGTAGGAGCAACTATTAAAATTATGGGTATCAACTTTCTCGTAGCAGGTGTATTTACAGATCCTGGAGGAGAGCGTGAGGAGTCTCGCATTTTTATACCACTCAGTACTGCACAACGCGTTTTTAATGCGGGAGATAAGTTGAGGTCTATGGCATTTACAGTAAAGATGTCTGATAATTTTGACGAAGCCGTAGCACTTTCGGCAGCAGTGAGTCAAGGTATAGAAGATGAGATTAAGTCTAGATATCAAATCTCACCAGATGATCGTAGCGCCGTACGCGTGCGTTATAATCTGGAAGAAGCACAAAAAATTTATAGCCTCATAGATACCATACGTATGGTGTTTTGGTTTGTAGGCATAGGTACAATTATAGCAGGCGTGGTAGGTGTAAGTAACATAATGCTCATCATTGTAAAAGAACGTACTAAGGAGATAGGTGTGCGCAAAGCACTAGGAGCATTACCAAGCTCTATAATCGGGATGATATTGCAAGAGTCTATTTTTATAACCGCAATAGCTGGCTTCTTAGGGCTGTTTTTAGGTGTTGGTTTATTAGAGTTAATCGGGCCACAGATAGATAGTGATTTCATCAAGTTTCCTCAGGTAGATTTTGTTACTGCGATGTCAACAGTAATTATTCTTATCGTAGCAGGAGCCCTTGCAGGTTACATACCAGCTAGAAGAGCGGCAAATATTAGACCTATAGAAGCACTAAGAGATGAGTAGTAAGGAGAGTTATACCGCTTTCGCGAAAGCAAAAAAGTAATACAATGTTTAGTAAAGATCGTTGGAACGAAATACTAGAAGCACTTAACGCAAACAGATTTAGAACCCTGCTTACGGCATTTGGTGTGTTTTGGGGTATACTAATTTTAGTATTACTACTTGCACTTACTAATGGGTTGAAGAATGGCGTTTCGGCAGATTTTGGCGACTTTGCCACAAACTCGATGTTTATGTGGTCACAAGGAACCTCGATGTCATATAAGGGTTTGCCTAAGGGACGTTACTTCAATTTCAAATTAGAAGATGTAGACGTTTTACGTGAGAAGTACCCACAGTTAAAATACATCTCACCTAGAAATCAGCTAGGAGGTTATAATGGTGCAAATAATGTTACCTACAAGGAAAAAACAGGTGCTTATAGCGTTTACGGTGATTATCCAGAATTTATAAAACAACAACCACAAGATATCACTTCTGGTCGCTACATCTCTTATTCTGATATTGAAGAAAAAAGGAAAATTTGTGTCATAGGAGAAGATGTGGTTAAGGGGCTTTATGATAAAGGAGAAGAACCACTTAATACCTATATCAAAATAAATGGTGTCAACTTTCTAGTAGTAGGGACATTTAAAGATCCAAAGAGTAGTGGAGATGCAGAGGAGTCTGCAAATACAATTTTTGTTCCTTTTACTACATTTTCACAAGCTTTTAACCGTGCAGATAATGTAGGGTGGATGGCTATAACGGCGCACGACGGTACAAGTATCACGAGCATAAAAGAACAAGTTTTTACGACAATGAGGGAGCAGCGCTCTATTCATCCAGATGATAAAAGAGCCATAGGCCATTTTGACCTTGCCGAAGAGTTTGGGAGAGTGATGGGGCTATTCTCAATACTCACTTTTGTAGGATACTTTGTAGGTTCTCTTGTACTGCTTTCTGGAGTGATAGGGATAAGTAACATTATGCTCATAGTAGTAAAAGAACGTACCAAAGAGATAGGAGTACGTCGCGCTCTAGGAGCAACACCTTGGGAGATTAAATCTCAAATATTACAAGAATCACTAGTACTCACTATAATTTCTGGTATGGCTGGTATTGCAGTTGCTGCTGGATTTATATGGGTGATGAATAGTATACTAGATCAAGTAGGTAAGGTAGATAACTTTGCAAATCCTTCTGTAAATATTACAGTAATTTTTATCGCCCTTGCCATACTCATTATCTCTGGTTTGCTCGCTGGTTTTATACCTGCGACAAGAGCTATACAAATGAAACCAATAGACGCATTAAGAATAGAATAATACAATCCAATCATATAATAGAATGAAACGAACAGGAACCATAATCACGCTCGTACTAATCGCAGTATTTTTCTCCATAGGTATCTGGTATATCTACACAAAAGATAAGCAGGACCCAGTGGTGTATACCACAGAGCAAGCGACTAATCGTACAATTGTAAAGAAAACAGTTGCGACAGGAAGTATTGTCCCAAAAGAAGAGGTGCTCATAAAACCTAATATCTCAGGTATTATAAAAGAGGTGTATGTAGAGGCTGGAGATAATATTAAGGCTGGAGACCTTATTGCCCAGATAGATGTAGTACCTAATGTATCATCACTTACTAATGCAAAAAATAATATTGCAGGAGCAAGAACTACCGTAGAGACAGCGAGACTAGCACTTGCAAACCAAAAGAGTATTTATGATAGACAGAAAGCGCTTTTTGACAAAGGTGTTATCTCTGCAAATGATTTTGATAATATTAGAAATACCTATAACGCTGCAGAGCAAAGACTCAAGCAAGAGCAGGTAAACCTGCGTAGCGCTTCTCAAAATTATGACATTATAAAAACGGGAACCACCAGTGGCTTAGGTAACGCAGCAACTACTCAAATACGATCTACTATTACAGGTATGATTCTGGACGTGCCAGTAAAAGCCGGTAACCAGGTAATAGAGGCAAATAACTTTAATGATGGTACCACCGTTGCTACGCTAGCAGATGTTGAAAAGATGATCTTTGAAGGTAAGGTAGACGAGAGCGAAGTGGGTAAAATAAAAGAAGATTTACCACTTGAGATTACGGTAGGAGCTATAGAAAATAAAGTTTTTGATGCTACCCTAGATTACATCGCACCAAAAGGCGTTGCCGAAAATGGTGCCATACAATTTGAAATAAAAGGAACCCTAGCAAAGAAGGATGATGATACCTTTATACGCGCAGGCCTTAGTGCAAATGCAAGTATTATTTTAGAAAAGGCAGAAGATGTACTCTCTATAAAAGAAGCGCTTGTACAATACGACCCAAAAACAAAAACACCTTATGTTGAGGTGGCAACGGGAGATCAAGAGTTTGAGAGACGTGATATAGAAGTAGGAGTAAGCGATGGCATCTTTGTAGAGGTAAAGAGCGGTATCACAGCAGATGATAATATCAAAGTTTGGAATCAACTTAAAGCACCAGCAGGATTTGGTGGAAGGGGATAAAACCCTTGATTAAGAGTGGGTAGGAGTTTCTTTTTTACGCTTTCGCGAAAGCGTACACCTATACCAAAAAAAAATAATTAACAGTTTTTGTAACATATAACCGTTTCAATAGTCATATTGGACATCAATCTAGATTATGAAAAAAGCCATTTTATTTTGTATCACAGCCTTACTAGCTCTTACCACCTTCGGGCAGGAGAGAAAGTGGACTCTTCAAGAATGTGTGCAGTATGCGATAGAGAATAATATCAACATACAGCAAACTACGCTAGACCTTGAATCAGCAGCTATAGATAAATCTGATGCCGTAGGAGCATTTTTACCTACACTTAATGGTACTGCAAGTAACAGCTGGCAAACAGGTCTTACACAAAACGTGCTTACAGGAGTGCTAGAGTCACAACAAACGCGTAACTCATCTTTTGGTGTAAGTTCTGGAGTGCGATTAATAAATGGTTTTAGAAATCATAAGGTACTAGACAGAGCAGAACTTTCTAAAATTGCAGCAGACTATAATATTGCAAAACTTAAGGATGATGTAGCACTTAACGTCGCTGTAGCATACCTACAAGTCTTACTGGCAAAGGAAAGTGCAAAGGTGATAATTACACAAAACGCGGTTACACAAGAGCAAATAGATCGTACTCAAGAGCTGGTAGACGGAGGTGTGTTACCTAGAGGTGACTTACTTGAGATAAGAGCTACAAACGCAAGCGAAAGACAACGTATCGTTGCTGCCGAGAATTCAATAGCGATAGGACTTGTAAATCTTGCACAGCTACTTAATATATCAGATTTTGAAAATTTTGATATCGCAGATGGTAATTATACTGTACAAGGCGAGAGTATACTTGAGACACAACCAGAAGTACTTATAAGTTCTGCAAAAGACAATAGATACGACGTAAAAATTGCCGAACAAAATGAGGCGATTGCACAAAAGGATCTTGAGATAAGTAAGACAGGGCTATACCCTACACTAGATGCATTTTTTAATTATAATACTAGAGAGTCTAACAGAGCAAGTGGTTTTAATACGATTCTTGATCCAGATAATCCAGTTATAGATTCTGGTAATCCTATAGGAGTAGTAGGTGCTACAGGAGATGTAGTAACAAGCCTTACTCCTAATATTATAGGAGGTAATGAAGTAGGGCCTTTACCATTTGTAGAGCAGTTATATCTTAATGATGGTATCTCTTATGGTTTATCTTTGCGAGTTCCAGTTTTTAACGGATGGAGCACAAAAAATCAAATAAAACGTAGCAAGGTAAATGTGATGCGTGCAGAGTTTCAAAAGGAACTTGCAGAGCAAAATCTAAGAACGGCTGTTTATCAAGCGTATACAGATGCAAAAGCTGCAAAAGAAAGTTATGAAGCAGCAAAACTTGCTGTAGAGTCGCAAGAGCTAGCTTATCAATATGCAAAAGATAGGTATGATGTAGGGCTTACTAACGCTTTTGATTTTAGCCAGAGTAAATTACGTTATGATAACGCACAGATAGAACTTGCACGTTCTAAGTATGATTATATTTTCCGCATAAAGGTATTGGAGCTCTATTTTGGAGTGCCAGTTACCGAACTAAAATTCTAACCAAAATGAGTAAAAAAACACTTTTCATCTTACTGGGTATTGTTGCCATTGTAATTGTAGCATTAATAGCCGGCAAGAAATCTGGAGCGTTCGGTAAAACCGGAAACTTTAAGGCTGTCGAGACTCAAAAAATTGAGAGAGCAACTATTATTGAAACAGTTGCAGCCACAGGTAAAATACAACCAGAAATAGAAGTAAAGCTCTCTTCTGAAGTATCTGGAGAAATAATAGATTTACCTATTAAAGAGGGGCAAGATGTAAAGAAGGGTGACCTACTGGTTAAAATCAACCCAGACTTAGTACAAGCACAAGTGAGCCAGTCTCAAGCGGCTTTACAAAATAGTCGTGCTGGTTTATCACAAGCAGAGGCCACGCTCAACCAGGCAAAACTCACTTTTGAACGTAACAAACCACTTTTTGATAAAGGGGTTATTTCAAAAGCAGATTTTGAGCGTGCAGAGTCTGACTACCAGATAGCACAGGCTAATCGCCAGAGTGCCTTTTATAATGTACAGAGTGTAGCTGCACAAGTGAAGCAAGCCACAGATAACTTAGGGCGTACCTCTATCTTTGCACCGCGAGATGGTACTATATCTATGCTTAATGTTGAGCTAGGTGAGCGAGTAGTGGGTACAGCACAAATGGCAGGTACAGAAATTGTACGCGTAGCAAACCTTCAAAATATGGAGGTAGAGGTAGATGTAAACGAAAATGATATCGTAAAAATACAAGTAGGTGACTCTACCATTGTTGAGGTAGATGCATATCTTAAAAAGAAATTTGCAGGAGTAGTTACAGAGATTGCAAACTCTGCTCAAGCAACTCTCACAGCAGATCAGGTTACAAATTTTAAAGTAAAAGTACGTATCCTTGAGGAGTCGTATAAAGATCTTCTAGAGGGTAAAAAAGATACTTACTCACCGTTTAGACCAGGGATGACGGCAACGGTAGATATTATAACAAAAAAACGTAATGATATTCTAGCTGCTCCTATAAGCGCTATAGTTGTAAAAAGTGATACTAGTGCGACTAAGAGATCTAGTGCAAGAGCAAGTGATGTTACCTCAGATGAGAAGTTTGAGTGTGTATTTATAAAAGATGGCGACACCGCAAAGCTCAAAGTTGTAACTACAGGTATACAAGATGATTCAAAAATTGAAATTCTCTCGGGACTTGAAGAAGGAGATGAGATCATTACAGGGCCTTATAGCTTAGTAGCAAAATCACTCAAAACAGGCGATAAGGTAGAGCTAGAAAATCAAGAAGAAAAGAATACAGAAGAATAAAAGAATGACACACATATTATGTCTAGAGACAGCCACCACAAATTGTTCGGTGGCTTTGTCTATTAATGGAGAAGTCGTGATGATGCAGGAGGATAATGCAAAGAAGTATTCTCACGCAGAGCGGCTGCACACTTTTATTAAAGAAGTTTTAGATAAAGCAGGTGTTGCTCAAGAAAAACTAAACGCCATAGCGGTAAGTAAAGGCCCAGGGAGTTATACCGGGCTCCGCATAGGAGTTTCGGCGGCAAAGGGGCTTTGTGCTGCGCTAGACATACCTTTAATAGCTGTAGAGACACTTAGATCGCTTTCGCGAAAGCAAAATCTTACTCATAATGAGCTCGTGGTACCTATGCTAGATGCTCGCCGTATGGAAGTATATAGTGCTATTTATGATAATGAGGGTACAACTATAAGAGGTACCGAAGCACAAATACTAGATGAAACCTCATTCACCGAATATTTAGATAAGAGTATTGTGCACTTTATAGGTAATGGAGTTGAAAAATTTCAAGAAGTGTGCATACACCCTAATGCGAGATTTGTAACTAATGAATTGCCTAGCGCTGTGCAAATGGCAGCGATTTCAAACCAAAAGTTTACAGAAGGATTATTTGTAGATGTTGCTTATTTTGAACCTTATTATCTCAAAGACTTTATTGCTGGTAAGCCTAAGAAAAAATAATTACAGCATATAGTTTTATAAATGACAAACGCCCTTAATTATATAAATTAAGGGCGTTGTCATTATGAGGGACTTGATATTATGCCTCTTTCTGTATCTCGACAGCGTGAGGGTAAGGTATTTCAATACCAGCTTTGTCAAGCTCGATTTTACAGTTTTCAATAGTTTGGAAGTACACATCCCAGTAGTTTTCTGGTGTTGCCCACGGGCGTACCTCATAGTTTACAGAGCTCTCTGCAAGTTCACCCATATTTACAGATGGAGCAGGTACTTTAAGTACATTTTCTTGAGACTCCATAGCACGCATTAGGGCTTCTTTGGTAGCTTTAATATCTGCATCGTATGACACACCTATTGTAAGGTCTACACGTAGTTCTCCTAGCTCTGTATAGTTCTTTATGTTACCATTAGATAGGGCGCCGTTAGGTAAGATTACTAGCTTATTACCTGGTGTCGATATTTTTGTAGTAAAGATTTGAATCTCTGTCACAACACCTATTTCGCCTTGAGCTTCTATAAGATCTCCCACTTTAAAAGGTTTAAAAAGTATTAAGAGTACACCTCCAGCAAAGTTAGATAATGATCCTTGTAGTGCAAGACCTACCGCAAGACCAGCAGCAGCAAGTATCGCTGCAAAAGAAGCGGTGTCTATACCTAACTGACCTAAAATAGCAATGATAAGAAGCACTAGCAATATGGTTCTTACTAGGTTAGACAAGAATTTTTCTAGGGTCTTGTCCATATTTTTGTTCTTCTCGAGCATTTTTTTGAAAACTTTCATAAGTTTTCCAATAACCCATTTACCTACAATCCATATAACAACGGCCATAAGTATTTTAAGCCCGTATTCTGATCCTTTTTCGATAGCTAGATCAATCCATTTTTGATAGTCTTCCATTACAATGTTTTTAGTTTGAGTTGTTTGATACTTTAAAACTAAAAAAAACGCTCATAATAAAAATTATGAGCGCGTTATATTCTTATAATTATTTAATAATGAGCATAGGTCTATGCTTCTGTGTCTTTCAACTATAATTATTCTTGTTTGTATAGATGCACATCACGTTGTGGGTAAGGTATTGTGATGCCTTGAGCCTCTAGTCTTTCTTTGCCTTCTTCAAGCACGGTCCATCGTAAATTCCAAAAATCATCTATATGTGCCCAATATCTTAATGAGAGATTAACGCTGCTATCGCCTAGTTCTGCGAGCACTATCATAGGTTCTTTTCCTTCTATTTGTAACACAGTTTCTTGCTCATTTACTAAATCTAGTAGAATGTTTTTTGCAAGCTTCACATCGTCGTCATAACCTATGCCAAAAGTAAGGGCTTCTCTACGTATTCCCTCTTCTGTAAAGTTTACAATGGTTTCATTAGATAATTGTCCGTTAGGGATGATAGCAAGTTGGTTCCCAAAAGTATTGAGCTTGGTTTGGAAAATTGAAATTTCCTTTACAGTACCTTCTTGTCCTTGGGCTTTTATAAAATCTCCTACTTTAAATGGTCTAAGTAGTAATATAAGTACACCACCAGCAAAGTTTGCAAGTGACCCTTGTAGCGCAAGACCTATAGCAAGACCAGCGGCACCTATAATCGCAACAAGCGATGTAGTTTTTACTCCTAGTTGAGTGATTACAGTAACAAAAAGTATAATTTTAAGCGTCCAGTTTATAAGATCTTGTGCAAACTTTTCTAGGGTAGGGTCATAATCCTTTCTTTGGAAAAATTTACGAGTAAAACGTTTAATAAGACGTATGATCCAGAGACCTACAAATAGGAGTATAATAGCACTTATAAACCCTGGGATAAATGCCCATATCCAGTTTGCGGCACGCTTTATATATTCTTCGTACTGGCTTAACGTACTTAGGGGGTCTTTCATAACAATGTATTTTTTACAAAGTTGAAGATAAGCTCTAAGGTTCTATAAAATGTGGGGATAAACTTCTGTTAAAGTTCTATGAGTTTTAAGGCTTCCTTAACTGTTTTTAAAGGTAGTTTACAAGCATTGTTAACACAGACATAAATTAATGTTTCACCCTCTAGATATCTGCCTTCAAAAATTTCTTGTTTGCTAGCGGTAGTAGTGGCAGCAATTAATTTATTTGGTAAGTATTCTTGCTCTAATTCTGCGAGAATGTTTTGAGCATCTGGCCCTACCACTACAAGCTCATAATAAGGCTTTGTGTAGTTGAGCATAAGGTCCATCCAGTTAGAAAAACTAGTAGGGCTTTGTGTAAAGTTAGGCTGCATATTATTGAGCATAGCAGCTGCAGTATCGGTGTATGTTTTATCTAGATAATAGTGTGATAAGGTAAAAATGTTTTTTGCCATTATCGAGTTTGATGACGGGATCACATTATCATAAAACTCAGTGTTTCTAGAAGACAGTGTAGGGTCTTCATTTGAGGTGAAAAAGAAGAGTTTATTTTCTGCGTTTTGAAAATGAGTAAACGTATAGTCTGTTAGACTTTTTGCCTTCTCGAGCCATTGCTCATCCATAGTGACCTCAAAAAGGGCAATAAAAGCATCTATAGTCGCAGCATAATCTTCAAGGTATGCATTTATAGTGCTCTTGCCATCTTTATAGGTTCTATTGAGCCCCCCGTCTTTACGAAGCAGATTGTTTACCACAAAATTTGCATTCTTAAGAGCTGCGTCAAGAAATTCCTTTTCGTCAAACACGCGGTAGGCGTCTACATAACCTTTGGTCATTAAGCCATTCCAAGAGGTGAGAATTTTGTCATCTAGGCGCGGTTTTTCTTTTTTGCTTTCGCGAAAGCGTAATAAATCCTCACGCCACTTACTCTTTTTAGTAGTAAGCTCTTCTAGCGAAATCTGGTGCTCCTTTACAAAATCTGTATCTAGATCTTGCCTTATAAGCACATAGTGGTTATTCTCCCACTTACCGTAATCATTGATGTTGTAATAAGCGCTAAAGAGTTCAAAATTATCTCCTACAAGGCTCTTAAGCTCCTCTTCTGTCCATACATAATAAGCACCTTCTTCTAGCTCACCGTCTGGGGTGAGGCTGTCTGCATCTAGTGCGCTGTAAAAACCTCCTTGAGAAGTGGTCATCTCTCGCTTTATAAACTCGAGTGTCTCATACACGGTTTCTTTATAGAGCGGATTTTTAGTCTTTAAGTAAGCGTTTGAGTATAGACTTACGAGCTGAGCGTTATCATATAGCATTTTTTCAAAGTGGGGGATATGCCATTTTGTATCAACACTATACCTCGCAAAGCCACCACCTACTTGATCATTTACCCCGCCAAAGGCGATTTGCTCTAGTGTGGTATTTACATATTCCAGTATCTCGTCATCATTATTTTGATGTGCGTAGCGTAGTAAGAATTCATAATTATTAGGCATCATAAACTTTGGCGCTCTGTTGAGACCACCTTGACGAGTGTCCCATTGTCGTGACCACTTCTCAATAGATGTTTGAAGTGTATCTATAACAAAGCTAGGTTTATTAGGGTTAGGTGTTACAAGGTCCATTTGTGCAAGCCCCGTACCTAGCTTATCTGCATACTCCACCAGCTTGTTAGGCTCTGATGTGTAGATGTCTGCAACTTGCCCTAGCGCGTTGAGCCAGTCTTCTTTTGAAAAATAAGTACCACCCCATACTGGTCTTCCATCTGGCAATGCTACAGCATTAAGAGGCCAGCCACCGCGACCTGTCATAAGCTGAACAGCATTCATATATACATTATCTACATCTGGTCTTTCCTCGCGGTCTACTTTTATGTTTATAAAATTTTCATTCATAAATTGAGCGACCAGAGTATCTTCAAAGCTCTCGTGCTCCATCACGTGACACCAGTGACACGATGAGTACCCTATACTTACCAGTATGAGTTTGTTTTCTTTTTTTGCTTGAGCGAGCGTTTCGTCGTTCCAGGCTTTCCAGTCTACAGGGTTGTGGGCGTGTTGTAAAAGGTAAGGGCTTGTTTCTTTTATAAGGTCGTTTGTATAATCGTGTTGCATAGTGGTGTCGGTTTTCCCCTCACAGCTTGTAATGAGAATCGCAGTAATAAAGGCAAGTACAGGGATATGTAATTTCATAAGGTAAAAATACAAACAAAAAAAGTCCCACTTTGCGGCGGGACCTGATATAGGTATTTTAAAAGCTTCTTATTATTTTACTTCAAAAGTAATCTTACAGTTCATACGGTATTCCTTTATTTTTCCGTCATCGCCTACTACACAGTTTTGCTCATTTACATATAAAGAGCGTATGTTTTTAAGAGACTTGCTTGCGTGCTCGAGTGCATTTTCTGCTGCGTTTTCCCAGCTTTTTTCTGAACTTGCTAATACTTCTATTACTTTTAATACTGCCATTTTATTGGTTTTAAGAATTAATAAATTGTTGTTTTCCTTAAAGTTAAGCAATATGTTAGTAATAAGAGTGCGAGGTGTTTAGAATATTAAGATTAGTCTAATTGTGAGTTACAACGTGAGTTTGTGCAGCTTATCGATACTCAGTTCATTTTCTAAATAAAAGATGCAATAGGCCTTTGTAGATAAAATAAGAACTTACCAGCCTCCAGAAGCACCACCGCCGCCAAAGCCGCCACCGCCAAAACCTCCCCCGAAGCCACCGCCGCCTCCAAAGCTGCCGCCACCTCCAAAGGAACCGCCACCGCCGCCAAAACCGCCGCGCCCCATATTACTGAGTATAATAACGTCTAGTAGTGAGCCAGTTCTTCTAGTACCATTACCACCGTCACGACCACCACCACCACGGTGATTGTTACGACTTATGATAATCAATATGATGACAAAGAAGATAAACATTAAGATAGGTTGTATGGGGAAACCACTATCATCTGGTCGAGAGCCTGTAAAATTACCCTGTAACCCTTGAAAGATAGCATCTGTACCTTGATCAAGGCCTGCATAAAAATTACCCTGTTTAAATTGCGGAATCATTATGCGATTTATGATTTGCTCTGCGTCACGATCTGAGATAATACCCTCAATACCATAGCCAGTATTGATGTCAATCTTTCGGTCGTCTTTTGCTAGGAGTATAAGAATCCCATTGTCTTCATCTGCCTGGCCTATTCCCCATTTTTGTCCCCATTTTGCACCTAGCATATCGAGACCTTCACCGTTTGATGATGAGATTACCGCAACTACAATTTGTGTTGAGGTGGTATCACTATACTTAATAAGTTTACGTTCTAAAGCATTTTTTTGACCTTCAGAGAGTAAACCTATGTAGTCATAAACAGCATCTGGATTTGCCTTGGTGGGTTTATCTGGTATTGTGTATTGTGCAACTGCCGTCATACTCACAATACAGAGAAGAAGAGTGAGTACGCTTTCGCGAAAGCGGAATCCCATAAAAAATTCTTTTTCTAGCATTAAGAAGTCGTTATTTCGTCTGGAAGTTCATTTACATCTCCGTGCTCCCACGGAAAGTATTGTGCAAGCTTTTCACCAGCACAGCGCACCCCATCTATAAGTCCATCACGGAAGTTGTCTTGTTTAAACTGAGCAATTATTTTGTCTTTTGTAGACTCCCAGAAGTCTGCAGGGACCTTATTATTAATTCCCTTGTCGCCACAAATGGCAAGTTTATGATCATCTACAGCAACATAAATGAGCACACCATTTTCATCTTTAGTATTGTCCATTTTAAGTAGGTGAAATAACTCTTGAGCACGCACTAGAGCATCCTTTTTAGAATGATGCTCTAGGTGCACTCTTATTTCTCCAGAGGTCTGTTGCTCAGACTCGCGTATGGCTGTTATGATTGCCTCTTCGTCTTCTTTGCTTAAAAAGTCTTCTACTGTAGATGCCATTTAGCTTCCAAAATCAAATTCCACATTTGGAGCATCTTCAGATCCAGCGTCTGCCTCAAAGTAATCCATCTCTGCAAAGTTTCCTATAAATGAGTTTATTACATTGTTAGGAAACGTCTTAAGGTGTTTGTTATATGGTTTTACCGTATCGTTAAATCTGTTACGTTCCACGTTTATGCGGTTTTCTGTACGCTCAAGCTCGTTTATGAGTTCTTTAAAGTTTTCATTTGCCTTGAGGTCTGGGTAACGCTCAAAAACGGCAAGTAATCTAGATAGGGCAGAGGTAAGTCCTTGCTGCGCTTGTTGAAACTGCTTGAGTTGTGCTGGTGTAATGTTAGAAGGATCTATTTGTATAGAGGTAGCTTTAGATCGTGCTTCTGTCACTTTTATAAGTGTAGACTGCTCAAACTCTGCATATCCTTTTGCAGTGTTTACAATGTTAGGTATTAGGTCTGCTCTACGTTGGTATGAGCTTTCAACATTTGCCCACTGTGAAGTTGCATTTTCTTGTAAGTCAATTGCGGTGTTGTAAAATTTAGGCCCTACCATAAATCCTACGATGGCTATAAGAGCGATAATGGCAATGACAGCAATAAGTCCTTTTTTCATAATATAATACTGGTTTTGATTGTTAGTTGTCTTATAGTAGTATTTGTTACACACTACCATTCTAGTAGCAAGGTACTAATTAATGTAACTATTAAGGATAAGGTTTTGTTAAGAGGGCCTAGTCATAACATTTTATGTATGATTTTTGCACTCCTATCGACTTAATGAATAAATTGTTTATGACCTTAAAACTAATACACATACTTGGCTCTATGGGATTGCTCGGTGTTTTTACCGGACTATACCATCTCGTTTATGGAGATTATGCTGTGATGAGTTTTTGCGCTGTGTTAGTAAGTACACTACTCATCATACTCGCTATAATAGATATAGCAAGGCAGTTTAGAGGTCACCTTTAATCTCTAGTAACTGCGCCTTTACGCCTTCTAGCTTGCGTATAATGTCAAAGTTGCTCAAGATCTCCTTTTTTCCTTCCTTAAGATGGATTTTTGCGCCTTCTAGTGTAAAGCCACGCTCTTTTACTAGGTGATAGATAAGCTCTAAATTCTTAATGTCACTTGGAGTAAACTTACGAGTACCACGCGCATTCTTTTTAGGTTGAAGCACGTCAAACTCTTTCTCCCAGAAGCGCAGGAGCGATGCGTTTACATCAAAGGCCTTTGCAACCTCGCCTATACTATAATATCGCTTTTCTGGAAGATCTATGTGCATTAGTCAAGTGATTGATTTTCTAGTGCAGCGGCAGCTAGCATAATATCATACTCCTCAGGAGTAAGATCATTGTGATAAAAATTTACTGGGTTTACCACCTTACCGTTTTTCCAAACTTCGTAATGTAGGTGTGGTCCAGATGAGAGGCCTGTGTTACCTACATAACCTATGATCTCTCCACGTTTTACCTTGCGTCCTACTTTTGTATTGTACTTGCTCATATGGGCATAGTAGGTTTTGTATCCAAAACCGTGTTCTATAATTACCATCTTACCATACCCGCTACCTAAACCTACTTTTTTTACAGTACCGTCACCAGTTGCATAAATAGGTGTGCCAGGCGGAGCTGTAAAGTCCATCCCATTATGCATTTTTCGGTATTTATAAATAGGGTGCACTCGCATTCCGTATCCAGAAGCTATTCTAGAGAGATCTTTATTTTGAACTGGTTGTATAGCAGGTATTGTTTTAAGTAGGGCTTCTTTTTCTTCGGCGAGTTTTGCAATCTCGTCTAGTGATTTAGATTGTATCACAAGTCGTTTTGTGATCTGGTCTATACGTTTTGCACTATTTGTAATCATAGCAGAGTTATCATAACCCTCAAGGTTTTTATAGCGGTTAACCCCACCAAAACCTGCTAGACGCACATCATTAGAGATAGGGCTCGCTTCAAAGAGTACACGATATACATTATTATCACGCTCCTCTACATTTGCCAGTACACGCTCTATCTGATCGAGTTTCTTTTCTTGCATTTCAAACTGAAGTGTCATATTAGAAAGTTCTCTCTCTAGCTTACGCTCTTTAGGTGTGTCTACACCAGAGTTAAATACAGCAATCGTTATAAGAAGCCCCATAAGAGCAGAAGAAGCAATAAAGATAAGTGCGGCTCCAAAGGTGCGTCCCTTTTTTCGCTCTACTTTTCGGTAAGATAGTGTCTCGCTATCGTAGTAATATTTTACCTTAGACATAAGTTAAAATGCTTATTTTTGAGGTTTATTTATGGAGCTGTGCGCTTTCGCGAAAGCGTGATTTCTCAACTTCATAACAGTCAAATATAAAATAAATTATCCACACCTTTCTATTGTATGAAATCTCAAGAGGTACGTAAACAGTTTTTAGAATTTTTTAAGTCCAAAAATCATTCCATAGTCGCCTCTGCGCCAATGGTTTTGAAGGACGACCCGACCCTGATGTTTACAAACGCTGGAATGGTTCCGTTTAAAGAATACTTTTTAGGAAACGCTACACCAAAAAACAACAGACTTGCAGACACCCAAAAGTGTTTGCGTGTTTCTGGTAAGCATAATGATCTTGAGGAGGTAGGAAAAGATACGTATCACCACACGATGTTTGAGATGCTGGGTAACTGGTCTTTTGGAGATTACTTTAAGGAAGAAGCGATTGCTTGGGCTTGGGAGTTTCTTACAGAAGTAGTAAAGGTAGATAAGGATAGTATCTATGTTTCGATTTTTGAAGGTGACGAGTCTGAAGGGCTTAAGCGTGATCAAGAAGCCTATAATATCTGGACAAAGCACATAGACGAGAGTCGCATTATAAACGGAAACAAGAAAGATAACTTCTGGGAGATGGGAGCCCAAGGCCCCTGTGGACCTTGCTCTGAGATACACGTAGACATACGCTCTGCCGAAGAAAAAGCAGCCGTAGATGGGAAGTCACTTGTAAATATGGATCACCCGCTCGTAATCGAGATTTGGAATCTGGTATTTATGCAATACAACCGTCTGGCAAATGGCTCGCTCACAAAGCTTCCTAACCAGCACGTAGATACGGGAATGGGATTTGAGAGATTATGTATGGTCCTGCAAGGGGTGCAGTCTAACTATGATACAGATGTGTTTACACCACTTATGCGTGAGGTAGAAACCATTACCTCATCAAAATGTGGCGAGACAGAAGAAACAGATATTGCGGTACGTGTGATTGCAGATCACGTGAGAGCGGTATCATTTTCTATAGCAGATGGACAGTTACCGTCTAACACAGGTGCTGGCTATGTAATACGACGTATACTGCGTCGTGCCATACGCTACGGATTTACATTTTTAGACACAAAAGAACCATTTATATATAAATTGGTTTCCACACTTGTAAACCAGATGGGAGATGCCTTTCCAGAACTGGAAGCACAAAAAAATCTTATTACAAATGTGATACGAGAAGAAGAGGCTTCGTTCTTGCGCACGCTTGATAAAGGACTCATACTATTAGATAATGTAATTGCAAATACAAAAGGTGATACAGTTTCTGGAGATAAAGCTTTTGAGCTTTATGACACCTATGGCTTTCCAATAGATCTTACAGCACTTATACTAAGTGAGAAAAATCTAAAACTAGATGAAGCTGGTTTTGACGCTGCGCTCAAAGAGCAAAAAGATCGCTCTCGTGCAGCAACTAAGGTGGAGACAGACGACTGGAATATCTTACAAGAAGATGCTGAAGAGGAGTTTGTAGGATACGATACACTAGAAGCATCTGTTAAAATTACTCGCTACCGTAAGACAGAGAGCAAAAAAGACGGGGAGTTATATCAACTCGTATTTAATCTTACTCCGTTCTATCCAGAGGGAGGAGGGCAAGTAGGTGATAAAGGATATCTAGAGACTCCAAGCGGGGAGGTGGTTTATATCATAGACACAAAGAAAGAAAACAACCTTATAATACATCTTGCAAAAAATCTCCCAAGATCTACCGAGGGAACTTTTAAGGCAGTGGTAGATGTGAAGCAACGTAGCCGTACGGCTGCAAACCATACTGCAACACACTTATTGCACCAGGGGCTTCGTAAGATATTAGGAACACACGTGGAGCAAAAGGGAAGTATGGTACATAGCAGAAACCTGCGTTTTGATTTCTCTCACTTTTCTAAAGTGACAATCGAGGAGTTAAAAGAGGTAGAAGATTTTGTAAATGCACGCATACGCGAAAATTTAACTCTAGAAGAGCAACGTGGTATTCCTTATGATCAAGCTATTCAAGAAGGAGCGATAGCGCTCTTCGGCGAAAAGTATGGAGACGCTGTAAGAACTATCCGTTTTGGAAAGTCTATGGAGCTTTGTGGTGGTACGCACGTAAAAAACACAGGAGAAATCTGGCATTTTAAAATTACTTCAGAAGGTGCAGTGGCATCTGGTATACGCCGTATAGAAGCAATTACTAGTGATGCAGCCAAAGATTACTTTACTTCAGAAACCGAAGCTTATAATCAAGTAAAAGCTACCCTTAAAGGGAATCAAGATCCAGTAAAGGCGATTACTAGCCTACTGGATGAGAATGCTGCTTTAAAAAAGCAAGTAGAAGCACTTATAAAAGAGAAGGCTCAAAACTTAAGTGGTGATCTTGCAAAAGAATTTGTAGACATAGATGGTGTAGATTTCTTAGCAAAAAAGGTAGATCTGGATGCGGGAGCCATTAAAGATCTTGCATTTAAATTAGGAGAGAATAAAGACAACGTGTTCTTGCTATTTGGAACAGAGCAAAACGGTAAAGCATTACTAAGCTGCTACATTTCAAAAGAGCTTGTCGCTTCAAAAAATCTAAACGCAGGTACTGTCGTGCGTGAGTTAGGAAAGCACATCCAAGGTGGAGGTGGAGGGCAACCTTTCTTTGCCACTGCAGGAGGTAAAAATCCAGCAGGTATAGACGCTGCCATTGCAGAGGTTAAGAACTATCTTGTATAATGAAACTGCAGACCCAAATACCGCTAGAGCCTGCTTCTCATCAATTTGGGTATGATCATAAACTTTTACTACTAGGTTCTTGCTTTGCGCAAAACATAGGAGACAAGCTAGCATATTATAAATTCCAAGCGGTTACAAATCCGTTTGGAATTATTTTTAATCCCGTCTCACTAGAGCAGCTAGTAGCAGATGCTGTTGCAAATAAAACCTATACAGAAGCAGATGTTTTTGAACTAGACGGCGTCTGGAAATCTTTTTATGCACACAGTGATAAAAACGCCCTTACGAGACTAGGAGCTGTGATACACTTGCAAGAGGCCCAGCAATTACTCAGGCAGCAGCTCATAGAGGCTTCTCATCTATTTGTCACATTAGGTACTGCTTGGGTGTATAAACATATTGAACGTGATGAGGTGGTGGCAAACTGTCACAAGGTGCCACAAAAAACCTTTACTAAACAACTCCTATCTGTCACCGAAATTCAAGAGAGTCTGTCTCGTATTTGTGAGCTGGTAAAAACACTTAACCTAAAAATTGAGATTGCCTTTACAGTGTCGCCAGTGCGTCATATTAAAGATGGTATGGTAGAAAATACCCGTAGCAAGTCACATTTACTCACTGCAGTTCATCAACTTGTAGATAGTCGTGAGGCGAGTTATTTTCCGGCTTATGAGATTGTGATGGATGAGTTGCGTGACTATCGTTTTTATGCAAGTGATATGGTACACCCATCTGAGCAGGCTGTTACCTATGTATGGGAGCGTTTTATAGAGGTGTACGCTTTCGCGAAAGCGCAACAAATAATGAAAAAAGTAGCTCAAGTCCAACAAGGGTTAGCTCACAGACCTTTTAATGAAGACAGCGCTGCGCACCAAAAATTTATTACAGATCTTGCAAAAAAACAGCAAGCCTTAACTGAAGTGTATCCTTTTATGAACTTCTAGATAATCAAAGTAAAAAAGGATCACCCATTCATTTTCTTATAAGCACTCATCCAGGCGCCTCCATTAATTGCTTCAACACCTTTTGATCTAAGGACGGCTGCGGCTGTAGCACTGCGGCCACCGCTGGCACAAACGCATATTACGGGCTTGTTCCAGTTTTTAATCGTTGTGGCTTGGGCGGCTATGTTTTGCACAGGTATGTGCTTTGAGCCTGGTATGGCGCCGCTATCATACTCGGCTTTTGAGCGAACGTCTATGATGATACCATCACGAGAGATGTATTCATTAAGTTTATCCTTTTTATTTCCAAAGAGCTTGCTTAAAAATCCCATAGTTTACTGTATTAATTCTAGGCCATTTGTGATGAGGTGTGCTACTTGCTCCCTGCGATTTTGCACCTCTTTAAGATGTGCGAGTACGGCGGTGTCTTTTGTGAGTTCATATATTTCTAAGGCACATAACCAGTCTTGCGGGTAGTCTTTTTGTAAGCTTGCAAATACCTCAAGAAGTGATTCATTGTCTATTTGATTGCTTTCTCTTTGTAATCGTACTTGCTGGTAGAGCCTGTTAAGCGTGTCTTCTTTTTCTGAGAGTGTAGGCCTTACCGTATTAGTCTCTGCTAGGTGTGTTATGAGATCAAAAGATAAGAAGTCTGCCGCTCCTGCAAAGGCAGAGACAATTTGTGAGCCTATCACTAGGTCAAAATCTCCCATAGATGGGTCGTGTAAAATTTTGTCACCATAAGTTACCGTACAATCTGTAAACTGTATAAGCATTAACTGCCCACCTAGGTTACGCATCCCAGTAACATTTAACCCGCTTACGGTAATACCACTTTCATACTCAAAAGAGATAGGCTTGCCATCATAAAAGTCATAAGCTTTTAAGTCTCTTGGTCCCATATTTTCTATAGAGAGATTTATGCCCTTAAGCTTGCCTAGAGGAGAGCTAAAACCGTTTTTGTAACGGTTTACTCCGTGGCCTATAAGTTCTTTCTCTCTATAAGAAAGTGCTGTTTCACCTTGAGTAGCAAAGTAAACAACCTCATTATCGTCATTTTGAATCATCTCTGTAAATATGCCACTTACTTGTAAGCCTGTGTTGAGTTCTAGTGTTCCTATTTGCTTTGATTCTATGAGTTTTTTTAGTCCGCGCCATCCGCCTTTACGTACTGCCATTGTACCTGCAAATTCTTCTAAGACTTGCATTAGGTATGCAAAGTCTGGTGTGACAAAGAGTTGAGGTTGTGGTTTTGTAATGTCAAATTCTTGGTATGCAGCATCTATCGAGTAAGGTATTTTCTTTACCTCGTCTGTCATACACCAGGTGCTCTCACCTATAGAAGAGAGTAATCCTGCTCCGTAAATTTTTGGGTTTTCTACAGTACCTACCATTCCATACTCTACCGTCCACCAGTGCAGGTTGCGTATAAGTGCAATTTCAGAAGGCTGTACCTCTTTGTTTTGTAATTGTTCTACACTTCTTTCGGCGGCGTCTATGGCTTCTTGTGTGATGCCGTCTGCCTCCTTAAGAATAGATAAAGTACGTACCGCCTCATACATTTCCATATCGTGGGCACTAGAAATGGCTTTTGCACCTATCTCTCCAAATCTTCTTAAATACTCTGCATAGTCTGGACTTGCAATTATAGGTGCGTGCCCAGCTCCCTCGTGTATAATATCTGGTGCAGGGGTATACTCTATGTTTTCTAGCTGGCGTATATCACTTGCAATAACCAACACTTTATAAGCTTGAAACTCCATAAACGCATTAGGTGGTATAAAACCATCTACCGCCACTGCTGCCCAGCCTATTTCTTTAAGAATACGGTTCATCCCGTACATAGAAGGGATGTTATCTATAGAGATACCGGTTTTTTTTAACCCCATCACATAGCTCTCGTGGGCTACTTTACTAAGGTAGTCTACGTTTTTACGCATCACGTAGCGCCATACGGCTTGATTTATGGGCGTGTACTGCTCATAATCTTGTGCTTTGATATATTGTTTTAAGTGTGGCGGAAGCCTGTCTAATAGAGGATTACTCTCAACGTTTGTATGCATAGCGTAAAATTAATTCATAAGTCGTGGTTGTGCTCATATTATTTCAAGATTTGTTTACATAATTATGAGAAGTTCTGGTAGACTTTGTCACGCTGCGCTACCTTGGGTTGTAAGCATTGTAAGTACGCTTTCGCGAAAGCGTAATAAAGTCCAACTCCCCCTTTTTTAGATTAAAGAGTATCATAAGTACTCGTTAATATTTGGAAAAATTATGCTAATGCCCCAGCGTTTGTTAAGAGACGGTAGGGTTATGTTAAGGATGTCTCCAGACTTTAGCATAGGCTTATAACTATATATTTTATGTGGCCTCGATGTCCTTATACATTTGTATCAAACAAAAAATATAAGACTATGAAGAAGACAATAATCACATCGTTATTTGCAATTGCAATAGCAACAGGAATACAAGCACAAACCGAAACAATGGCAGTAAATAATACGCCAGTTGAGATGAACGGTACCCAAGATGATATCAATGAGACAGGCGTGGTAGGGATAAGCGGCTGGACAAGTTTTAATGAGTTGAGCTCACAGATGTATAAACTTAAAGGAGCAAACTACTTTAATACTATTAAAATGATACGCGCTATGGAGCCTACAGTGATGTCACTAGAAGCTACAAAGCCTATGTGGATGAACACAGAGGAGATTAATGAAGACGTAGCAGATTTTAAGAAAGAGTATATGGAACTCACCTCAGAGATGAGTGTAGACAATGATGAGTTCAGAGAAAATCTTGAAGAAATTTCAGAACAGTATGAAGATTTAAGAGAAGAAGCGATGGAAACTTTTATTGACTACCGTAAAAACGTGATGGATGGTAATGAAGAGTATAAAGAAGAAATCGAAAAAAACCATTCTAAAATGATGAACGGCAAAGATGGTCAAGAAGAATATAAAGAGGAGACTAAGAACCTCAAGAAGATACGTGATGGGAAAACAAACCAATAGTATTGGATTGACATAATATTAAAGCCACTCGTTAAGGGTGGCTTTTTTTTATGCTGAGTGGGCAATAATCTGTCTGTAATAGTTAAGATGTTTTTACAGTTAGTCGTTGTGCATTATCTTGCACATAATGAAATCTACTACGCTTACGCGAAAACAAGAAATCTGTATCACAGCCGCTAGACTTTTTAAACAGAAAGGGTATAGCGCTGTAACAATGCGTGATCTCGCTGCAGAGGTAGGTGTAAAAGCGGCAAGTTTATATAATCACATTGCCTCAAAAGAAGAAATACTTAACGAGGTAATAGTAAACATAGCCGAAAGCTTTACCGAAGGCATACAAGGCATACGCCTTGCAGATACAAAAGTGGCAGAAAAACTTGAAGCCGTTATAGCCCAGCACGTACACCTCACGGCAGATAATCCTTATGGAATGGCATCGCTAAATAATGACTGGATGCACCTAGGAGAGGGCAAAGAAAAGTATCTTGCCTTGCGTAGTGCCTATGAGCAGCACTTTAGAGAAATTATAAAAAAGGGTAAAGCACAAAATGTACTTAAGGATATAGATGAGGAAGTGATTCTCTTTTCAACCTTAGGAACTCTAAGAAATCTCTACCTGTGGATTCCTAAAAAGGCAGATTTACAACGATCAAAGCTCATAGATTCTCTCTGTGAGACCCTGCTTAATGGGGTTAAAACGACATAACTTACATTTTACTTTTATAGATACATATCACAAATCACTATTTATAAGGGGTAACTTGTTGTGCTTTTGTGGTTTATGTTAAATAGTTGTAATATTAACTAACAATCGTTAGTTTTACATAGTTCTAAACTATACTATGGCACTTTTTCATTCTCTAAGAGTAAAAGATATTTATAAAGAAACCACAGACTGTTCTGTTGTAACCTTTGACGTACCTGTAGATCTCTATCAGGATTTTAGTTTTAATGCTGGGCAGCATTTAACTCTCAAAGCCATTATAAATGGAGAAGATGTAAGACGTTCATATAGTCTCTGTTCTAGTCCGCTGGATCAAGAGTGGAAGGTAGCTGTAAAGCAAATACCTGGAGGACTCTTTTCTACCTATGTAAATGAAGAGTTGCAAACCGGAGACACTCTGGAGGTAATGGCGCCTAGTGGAAAATTTGGCGTACCGGTAGATACACAAAAGAAAAAAAACTATGTAGCCTTTGCAGCAGGAAGTGGTATAACACCTATGCTGTCTATCATAAAGACACACCTAGCCTCAGAGCCAGATGCGACCTTCAAGCTGTTTTATTTGAACCGCACGGTTAAATCTATTATCTTTAAAGAAGAGGTAGAACAGCTTCGTAATCAATATTTTGGGAGGTTTGAGATATTCTATTTTCTCACAAAAGAGCAACGAGATATCGAGCTTTTTAACGGTAGATTTAATTCAAAAAAACTGCAAACACTTACTAAAACGCTTATAGATGTAAGCACTACAGATGAGGTGTTTATTTGTGGTCCAGAAGAGATGATTTTCTTAATACGTGATGAGCTAGTGGCGGCAGGTTTAGAAAAAGAAAAAGTACACTATGAGCTTTTTGTTACTGGACTCTCAGAAGAAGATAAAAAACGTGCTGCACGACTGGCAGAACAAAAGGTAGAAGGTGTTGAGGTTACCATTATAGATGGTGGTAAAGAGTTTCACTTTACAATGACCGATGAGTATGACAATATTCTCGATGCGGCACTAGGTGCTGGGGCAGATCTTCCATTTGCTTGTAAAGGCGGGGTGTGTTCTACTTGTAAGTGTAAGGTAGAAGGAGGAAATGTAGAGATGAAAATAAATTATGCGCTAGAAGAAGATGAGGTAGCACAAAACCTAGTATTAAGTTGCCAGGCCGTACCTACTACGGAGCGTGTAAAAGTAAATTTTGATGTTTAAGCTTTCGCGAAAGCGGAAATCTAATACAAATTGCTATGAGTGATAAAGAAGTAAAAAACCTAGAAGATCTTTTTGATGCCCGCATTGCGCGTGACGAAAAGATAGAGCCAAAAGACTGGATGCCTGAGAAGTATCGTAAAACTCACATACGCCAGATAAGTCAGCACGCACATTCTGAAATTGTGGGGATGCTGCCAGAGGGCAACTGGATCTCACGCGCCCCATCGTTACGTCGTAAAGTGGCGTTACTTGCAAAGGTGCAAGATGAGGCAGGACACGGTTTATACTTGTACTCGGCTTGTGAGACTTTAGGTGTATCGCGTGAGGAGTTATATGAGCAACTACACTCTGGTAAGGCAAAGTACTCTTCTATATTTAATTACCCTACGGTTACCTGGGCAGATATGGGAGCGATAGGCTGGCTAGTAGATGGTGCAGCCATTATAAATCAAGTGCCGCTTTGTAGCACTTCTTATGGTCCTTATGCACGAGCGATGATACGAGTGTGTAAAGAAGAGAGTTTTCACCAGCGTCAAGGGTTTGAGATTATGCTTAAACTCTCAAACGGGTCGCAGGAGCAAAAAGATATGGCGCAAGATGCACTTAATAGATGGTGGTGGCCGTCACTTATGATGCTTGGTCCTACAGATGCTGAGTCTGTGCATACAGCCCAATCTATGAAATGGAAATTAAAGCGTAAGACTAATGACGAGCTACGCCAGCAATTTATAGATCAAACTGTACCGCAAGCAGAATTGCTTGGACTTACCATACCTGATCCAGATTTAAAATGGAATGAGGAGACGGGACACTACGATTTTGGAGAAATAGACTGGGATGAGTTCTGGCAAGTAGTAAAAGGTCACGGGCCTAGTAATAAAAAGCGTATGAAAGATAGAGTAGGCGCTTGGGAACGTGGTGAGTGGGTGCGTGATGCAGCAATGGCACACGCCAAAAAGAAAGAAGAAAGAAAAAATCAAACTAAGAAAGCAGTCTAGTATGAGCAAGAATTGGCCCCTTTGGGAAGTCTTCGTAAGAAGCAAGAACGGATTGGAGCATAGACACTTTGGAAGTCTACGCGCTGCAGATGCTGAAATGGCAATGGAGAACGCGCGCGATGTATACACACGTCGCAGTGAGGGAGTGAGCATATGGGTAGTAGAAAGCAATAATATCACAGCAAGCAATCCAGAAAATAATGGAGAGCTATTTGAGCCAGCTGCAGATAAGGTATACCGTCACCCTACATTTTACGATTTGCCAGATGAGGTAAAACATATGTAATAGTGAAATCGAAACTGAAACCCAAAAAATTAAGACATAGACCTAAGATGGTCGATTATAGTTTCAATTTCAGTTTTATTTTTAAAAGTTTATTATGAACAAAGATTTATATAACTACATCATAGGTATTGCAGATAACAGCTTGATACTTGGGCAGCGTCTGGGAGAATTATGTGGTCACGGCCCTAGTCTAGAGACAGATATTGCAGGTACAAACATCTCTTTAGATTTATTTGGACAAGTGCGCAGTTATTTTCATTATGCGGCACAAGTCTCGGGTGATGAGAATGCTACAGAAGATACCCTTGCGTTCTTGCGTATAGAGAGAGAGTATAAAAACGTATTACTCGTAGAGCAACCTAATACAGATTTTGCATACACAATTGTACGTCAGTTTTATTTTGATGCCTTTCATCTCTTATTTCTTAAAGCGTTAGAAACTAGCAAAGATGAGACGCTGGCAGCCATCGCAAAAAAATCTATTAAAGAAGTAAGCTATCACTGGCGCTTCTCATCAGACTGGGTGCGCAGGCTAGGTGACGGCACAGAAGAGAGTCACACTCGTGTGCTTGAAGCTGTAAATGAATTGTGGATGTACACAGATGAGCTTTTTCACCAGACAGAGGCAGATAAGGCTATGATAGTCCAAGGCGTAGGAGTAGATACCTTAGCACTTAAAGAGACCTATTATAAAATGATAGGAGATGTTCTTGAAGAAGCTACATTACCTATTCCAGAAAGTAAGTACTGGCACAAGGGAGGTAAGCAAGGAATACATACAGAGCATATGGGATATATACTTTCAGATATGCAATATATGCAACGCACCTACCCAAATATGGAATGGTAGAGAATTATGAACACAGAATATCGAATTTTGAACATCGAAGTATTACTTCGGCGTTTCATATTTGTTATTCTTTATTCGATATTTAAAAATTGATATTAGAAACGCAAAACATACAACCGCATTTGATCTCAATACTTGAAGGAGTAAGCGATCCAGAGATTCCTGTGTTGTCTATTATGGATATGGGTGTTGTACGCGAGGCAATAGAGCAAAACGGTATTGTACGTGTAAAAATAACACCTACTTACTCCGGTTGCCCTGCAATGGATGTGATAGGAGATGATATTGTTTCCGCTTTCGCGAAAGCGGGAAAAACCGCAAAAATCCAGCTCGTACTCGCTCCGGCCTGGACCACAGACTGGATAACTCCACGTGGCAGAGAAGCGCTTGAAAAATACGGTATTGCAGCACCATTATCTCCAGAAGCAGATAAAGAAGCCCTGCTGGGAAATAAGAAAATAGTAAAATGTACCAACTGTGGCTCTACAGAGACACATCTGGTCAGTCAGTTTGGGTCTACCGCCTGTAAAGCATTGTTTAAATGTGATACGTGTCAAGAACCTTTTGACTATTTTAAATGTTTAAAATAATTCCCGCAGCAGCGGGATTCTTTGTTATATGAGTAGTATACAGAAATCAATAGAGAATGGTGTAGCAACGCTCACCTTTAATCGCCCAGAAGTATTTAATAGTTTTAACCGTGAGATGGCATTCTTACTGCAAGATGAGTTAGATGCTTGTAATAAGGACACACAAGTAATAGCCATTATTCTCACCGGTAGTGGTAAGGCATTTTGTGCCGGTCAAGATTTAAAAGAAATTACAGATCCAGAATTAAATCCAGGGTTTAAGAAAATACTAGAAGAGCATTACAACCCGATTATAGAAAAAATACGAGCGATTGAAAAACCTATCATTGCTGCTGTAAATGGTGTTGCCGCTGGAGCTGGGGCAAATATTGCACTAGCCTGTGATATTGTTATTGCACACGAGAAGGTAAGTTTTATACAAGCCTTTAGCAAGATAGGCCTTGTGCCAGATAGTGCAGGTACGTTTTTCTTACCTAGACTTATAGGTTTTGGTAAAGCAAGTGCATTGATGATGCTGGGTGATAAAATCTCTGCAACAGAGGCAGAGAAGATGGGGATGATCTATAAGGTAACTACGCTAGACGAGTTTAATAATGTGGTTACTACAACGGCAACAACACTAGCACAAATGCCTACCAAAGCGATAGGTCTCACAAAGCGATTACTTAATGTGTCTATGACCAATAATCTTGAAGAGCAACTTGCGCTAGAAGGTAAATTACAAATAGAAGCATCAGAGAGTGAAGATTTTAAAGAAGGTGTAGACGCTTTTGTAAATAAAAGACGCCCAGTTTTTAAAGGGAAGTAAAGACTTACGAACCGCAGAATATCGAACAAGGAATATAGAAGTATAAAATTGTAGATTGTGTAAATGAAGAAGTTTGATTTAGAAGAGAGGCTTATCCAGTTTTCGGTTGAGGTTATAAAAATTGGTAACAAGCTAGATGGTAGCTATGCTTCTCAACATCTGTCAAAACAGCTCATTCGTTCTTCAACTTCTGCAGCGTTAAATTATGGTGAAGCACAAGGAGCAGAGTCGCCCAAAGATTTTATTCACAAGATGAAGGTTTGTCTTAAGGAACTCAGGGAGTCATTAGTTAATCTCAAAATACAAAAGGGAGCAGACTTGAGTAAGGATAATAATCCAGTGGATAACTTGATAAAAGAGAATAATGAGCTTGTGTCAATTTTTGTTGCTAGTATTAGAACTTCTCAGGCAAAGAATAGATGATAGGATTTGATTTTTATACGAGTGAGAAAAACTTCTACATTGGATATTCATTAATCGATATTCGGTGTTAAACAATAAGCATTGTTAATGATAAATAACATAGGAATTATAGGCGCTGGTACAATGGGTTCTGGCATTGCTCAAGTAGCTGCAACTGCTGGTTGTGCTGTAAAACTCTTTGATGTAAATCAAGAGGCGCTTGATAAAGCAAAGGCAGCACTAGAAAAAGTACTCAAACGTCTTATAGAGAAAGGACGCATAGACGCCTCAGGAAAAGATAGAATACAAGCTAATATTACATATGTTAACACGCTTAAAGAGTTAGCAAACGCAGATCTCACAATCGAAGCTATTGTAGAAAATCTTGAGGTCAAGAAAAAAGTATTTCAAGAGTTAGAAACCTACGTTTCTGACACGGCGATAATAGCCTCAAACACTTCAAGTCTTTCTATCGCATCTATTGCAGCATCATTGCAAAATCCAGAGCGTTGTATTGGGATTCACTTTTTTAATCCTGCGCCATTAATGAAACTTGTTGAGATGATACCCGCGGTACAAACCTCGCAAAACGTTTTAGACACTTGTGTTGCCGAAATTACACGTTGGAAAAAAGTTGTAGCCATCGCAAAAGATACTCCAGGGTTTATTGTAAACCGCGTTGCACGACCATTTTATGGAGAGGCGTTACGTATGTATGAAGAAGGTGTGGCAAATTTTGCAACCATAGACGCAGCTATGAAAAGTGTGGGAGGTTTCCGTATGGGACCTTTTGAGTTGATGGATTTTATAGGTAACGATGTAAATTATACCGTTACAGAAACTGTGTTTAATGCCTTTTATCAAGATCCAAGATACAAGCCGTCTTTTACCCAACAGCGATATAGCCAGGCGGGATATCTAGGTCGTAAATCGGGACGCGGTTATTATGATTATAAAAATGTCGAGGCAGATAACGCTTTCGCGAAAGCGTCATCACAAGCAGCAATAGCTACTCAAGATAAGGAAGCAATTTTTGAGCGTATTCTAGTAATGCTTATTAACGAAGCAGCAGATGCCTTGTTCTGGAATGTAGCAAGTGCCGAAGATATAGACAATGCGATGACCAAAGGGGTAAACTACCCAAAAGGATTACTAGCCTGGGCAGATGAGAAAGGAATAAGCTGGTGTGTACAAAAAATGGATGCTTTGTATGATGAGTATAGAGAAGATAGATACAGATGCAGCCCACTTTTAAGAAGGATGGAAAAAGAGGGAAAACAATTTTTTGCCTAATCTAGATGCTAGTATGAACGGAGAAAAAATACCTTATAAAATGTTATCTCAAGACGCATACAGCAGTTGGCTAGGTATTGAGATTATAGAGGCACAAGTAGGTTTTGTAAAAGTGGGGATGACTATACGCAAGGAGATGCTCAACAGTATGGGCAAGGCTCACGGTGGGATAAGTTACTCACTGGCAGATACGGCTTTTGGATTTACTGCAAACACGCACGGAAAATATGCCGTGTCTATTGAGACAAGTATAAATCATATAGAAGCTTTAGAAGAAGGAGATTACATCACTGCAGAGGCAACGGTAAACCTTCAGAAGACTAAAGTAGGTTTTAATATTGTTGAAATTAAAAGAGGTGACGAGCTTGTTGCACTTTTTAAAGGGGTAGTTTATCGTACTTCAAAAGATTGGGAAATAGATTAAATAATAAAAAAAGAACTTCGATTTCGACTTCGATTTCGACTTCAATTTCAAAATATGGAAGCATATATCATAGACGGAGTTCGTACTCCTATAGGAAATTATAAAGGAACATTAAGTGCTGTGCGCACAGACGATCTGGGAGCACACGTGATACTCGAAGTCGTAAGACGTAACCCAAATATCCCAAAAGAAGCATACGACGATGTGATTATGGGCTGTGCAAACCAGGCAGGAGAAGATAACCGTAATGTAGCGCGTATGAGTTTGCTACTTGCTGGACTACCTTTTACCGTACCTGGAGAGACCGTAAATCGTTTATGTAGTTCCGGACTTTCGGCCATTATACACGCAAACCGTGCTATAAAAGCTGGTGACGGAGACCTATTTATCTCTGGTGGTGTAGAAAATATGACACGTGGCCCGTATGTGATGGCAAAGCCTTCTACAGCTTTTGGTGGTGATAGTAAGATGTATGACTCGACTTTTGGGTGGCGTTTTATAAACCCAAAGATGAAAGAACTATACGGAGTAGATGGAATGGGAACCACTGCCGAAAATCTTGTTGAAAAATATAACATCTCACGTGAAGATCAAGATGCCTTTGCATATCACAGCCAGATGAAAGCTGCAGCTGCTCAAAAAAGTGGCCGTCTAGCAAAGGAAATTGTTCCTGTAGAAATCCCACAGCGTAAAAAAGATCCCATCATCTTTAAAAATGACGAATTTATAAAGCCTAATAGCTCAAAGGAAGTGCTTGCAAAGCTTCGTCCAGCTTTTAAAAAGGAGGGTGGAAGTGTAACCGCAGGTAACAGCTCAGGACTTAATGATGGCGCAGCGGCAACCATTGTAGCAAGTGAAGCTGCTGTAAAAAAATATGGCCTTACACCACTTGCAAGAATTGTAAGTTCTGCAGTGGTAGGTGTCGAGCCACGCATTATGGGAATAGGTCCAGTACAAGCTTCAAACAAGGCGCTTCAAAAAGCAGGTCTTACACTTGAAGATATGGATGTTATAGAACTTAATGAAGCATTTGCCTCACAAGCGCTAGCTTGTATACGTGAGTGGGGACTGGCAGATGATGATGCGAGAATAAACCCTAACGGAGGCTCTATCGCAATAGGTCATCCGCTAGGTGTAACAGGGACGCGTATTGCATATTCGGCGGCTGTAGAGCTTAAAGAACAAGGAAAACGCTATGCACTTGTGACAATGTGTATAGGTGTAGGTCAAGGCTATGCCGCAGTGATAGAAAACGTGGCTGTTTCATAATCAAATAATTGAATCTTATGAAAATTTTGGTAATAGGTGGTAATGGGACTATAGGTAAAACTATAACAGCACACTTTTCTAAAGAAGATGAGGTGGTTGTAGCTGGCCGAAGTTCTGGAGATGTCACTGTAGATATAGCATCTGCAGGTTCTATCATAAAAATGTTTGAAACTGTAGGTACAGTAGATGCAATTATAAATGTAGCTGGAGATGCAAAGTGGGATACATTTGATAACCTAAGTGAAGAGGATTTTTACATAGGTATTAAAAGTAAAATGATGGGCCAGGTTAATCTTGTGAGATTAGGGAGAAAATATCTTAACGATGGTGGATCCATAACATTAACAACAGGAATTCTTGCAGATGAGCCTGTGTATATGACTACAAGTGCCGCAATGGTTAATGGAGCAATCCAAAGTTTTGTAATGGCGGTGGCATTAGAGTTAGATCGTGGTTTGAGAGTAAATGTAGTTTCTGCAGATCTTGTAGAAGATGCGTTTGAGAAGTATAAAGATTTCTTCCCAGGAAATACACCAGTACCTATGGATAAAGTGGTTGCTGGTTACATAAAGTCTGTAAAAGGAAAAATTAATGGAGCTGTCATTCGTATACGAGGGTAGACCGCTTTCGCGAAAGCAAAAAAAAGAATAACATCGGCGCTGATATCGATTTCAGTTTCCGATTTCAAAAACGAGCGTTTTATGATTTTAGAATCTTATATAAATGGCCATTGGGTAAAAGGTGATGACAGCAATACACGTAATATGTATGACGCCATCACGGGAGATGTAATAGGTCTCACAAGTACCGAAGGTCTAGATATTGCCAGTGCATTACAATTTGGACGTGATAATGGAAAGGCGTTACGAGATATGACCTTTCATCAGCGCGGTAATATGATTAAAAAACTGGCGCTTTACCTTAACAAGCGCAAGGAGCAGTTTTATGAGATTAGTTACAAAACCGGAGCAACAAGAGCAGATAGCTGGGTAGATATAGAAGGAGGTTTTGGAAACCTCTTTGCAAATGCTAGCTTGCGTAAGCTCTTTCCAGATCAAAGCTATGCTGTAGAAGGTGATGCAATAGATTTATCAAGAGGTGGGCGTTTTATGGCGCACCATATTTTGGTTCCAAAAAAAGGTGTTGCGGTTCATATTAACGCTTTTAACTTCCCTGTATGGGGTATGTTAGAAAAATGTGCTGTAAACTGGATGGCAGGTATGCCAGCAGTTGTGTTACCAGCACCACAAACCGCTTTCTTAACAGAGGCTGTTGTGAGAGAGATTATAAACAGCGGTATATTACCTAAGGGAGCTTTACAATTACTCTCAGGTCTTACAACATCTATACTAGATACCGTAAATAGTCAAGACGTGGTAACCTTTACTGGAAGCGCGCATACTGGGAGAAAGTTAAAAGTACATCCTCGACTTACAGAAGAGAGTGTGCCTTTTACAATGGAGGCAGATAGTCTTAACGCATCAATACTTGGTCCAGACGCTGTACCGGGTACACCAGAGTTTGCTATTTTTATTAAGGAGGTACGTAAAGAGATTACGTCTAAGTGTGGTCAAAAATGTACGGCAATACGCCGTGTGATTGTACCAGAAAACTTGATGGAAGATGTGCAGATTGCTCTAGGCAAACAGCTAGAACGCACGGTTATAGGAGATCCAAAATTGCGCGAGGTGAGAATGGGAGCCCTCATTAATAATGACCAGCGTGATGCTATAAAAACGCAAATTGCCAAAATAGCCCAAACAGCAGATATGGTGTATGGATCTACAGATACCATAGAGGCGATGGGTGCAGACGGAGCAAAGGGTGCTTTTATGAGCCCTATTGTGATGCGTGAAAATAATCCGTTTAAAAATACGCAGGTGCACGAGATTGAAGCCTTTGGCCCTGTAACGACACTTATGCCATATAACGGTGTGGAGGAAGCTATAGAACTCGCCCAGATGGGTAAGGGGTCTCTTGTGAGTAGTGTGGTTACTGCAGATGACGCTTTCGCGAAAGCGTACACCATAGAAGCAGCATCACACCACGGAAGAATATTGACACTTAACCGCGACAGTGCGCCGCAAAGTACGGGTCACGGCTCACCATTACCATTACTGGTACACGGAGGTCCAGGTCGTGCCGGCGGAGGTGAGGAGATGGGAGGAATACGAGGTATAAAACATTATATGCAGCGTTGTGCCGTGCAGGGAAGCCCTACAAGCCTTACTGAAATTACAGGTATCTACCAGCCTAATGGAGATTACAAGGAGGCAGAACAGCATCCTTTTGCATACCATTATGAAGATATTAAACCAGGGATGAGTTTAAAAACTCATAAGCGTACGATTACTGATAATGATATACAGAATTTTGCAAATCTTACCTGGGACCACTTTTATGCACATACTGATATTACAAGTTTAGACGGGAGTATCTTTGAGAAAAGAACGGCACACGGTTACTTTATTATTTCGGCTGCTGCAGGATTATTTGTGTATCCTAACAAAGGTCCGGTGAGTGCAAACTATGGGCTTGAAGATATTCGCTTCTTGAGACCGTTATATCACAATGATACCATCTATGTGCGCCTTACCTGTAAGGAAAAGCGTGAGAGAGATGTGAGCGGTAGGGAACATCCTAGCGGTATTGTAAAATGGTATGTTGAGGTGTTTGACGCAGAGCCAGTAGATTATGAAAATGGAAAGACAGATGAAGAGGCAGAGGCGCTAGTAGCAGTGGCGACCATCCTTACAATGGTAGAAAAGAAACAAACTACCTTTGTTGAAATGACAGAGAGTCGCATTGATACTTGTCTCTCAAAACTTAATCAAGATACAAAGCCAGTCTGGGGAACAATGACACCACAACAAATGGTAGAGCACCTTGAGTTAACCTACCGTATAGCCGCTGGTGAAATACAAGATTTTGAGGTGGCCACACCAGATAAAGTACTTGACAAGGTGGCTGCAACACTCTGGGATTATAAAAAAATGCCTAGAGATTACAACTTCCCGCTATATGAAGCAGGAATTCAACCGGCTTTACAACACAAAGACCTAGATGAAGCAAAAAAAGCGATGCTAGACGCAAGAAAGGCATATCTTGATTTTTACAAGAAGAATAAAAGGGCAACGACTAACAATGCAGTCTTTGGCGAGCTTAACAACTATGAGTGGTACTTAATGGAGCGCAAGCATCTTAATCACCACTTTGAACAATTTAACCTTATAGATTAATAAACGTATTGCTTGTAATTACATACAAGCAACGATAATAGTAATTTTACATTATGAGTGATCCACACGTAAAAGAACATATAGAAAACGGAATTTCAACCATAGAGTTTTTTCATCCAGCGCACAATAGTTTGCCCGGTGATATACTTGCAAAACTAGCTTTGACTATTAAAGAAGCTGGTGAAAATGATGCTGTAAAAGTAATTGTACTTAAATCTGGAGGTGACCGTACTTTTTGTGCAGGAGCAAGTTTTAAGGAGCTTATAAGTATTAATGATAAAGAGACAGGACGCGTGTTTTTCTCTGGCTTTGCAAATGTGATTAATGCAATGCGTAAGTGTCCTAAGTTTATTATAGGTCGCGTGCAAGGTAAAACTGTAGGTGGCGGCGTAGGTGTTGCAAGTGCAACAGATTACTGTATGGCGAGTAAGTTTGCCAGTATAAAACTGAGCGAACTAAACATAGGGATAGGTCCTTTTGTAGTAGGTCCAGCGGTAGAGCGTAAATTGGGGCTTACAGGGATGTCTCAAATTGCCATCGATGCAAATACATTTTATGATGCAGAGTGGGCACGACAAAAAGGATTATATGCACACGTTTATGATAGTACAGAAGAGCTAGATGCTGCCGTACAAGCCACTGCAGAAAATCTTTGTAAGTATAACCCAGAGGCAATGCGTGAGATGAAAAAGATGATGTGGTCTGGTACAGAGCACTGGGATGAGCTACTAGCAGAGCGAGCAGCAATATCTGGAAAACTTGTACTTTCTGACTTTACAAAAGAAACCCTCAAACGCTTTAAATAAGCGTTTGAGGATTATATTACTCCACGCGTTCTATGCTGTGTATAGGGATGAGAGTTCCTTTTTTAAGTATAACATCCTTCTGGGTAACACCCCATATGGTTGTATTTACTTTTATAAGACGGTTTAAAGAATCTCTAAAGTATATGGAGACTTTATTTTTAAAAAGATTTCCTAGGCGCATTGCTCTTATGAGTGCTAGTGATCTTTTGCGTTTTTCGGTCTCGTTTGTGATTACTTCTTTATTTGCAAATCGTAATAAGTGAAGTCTCTCCTTGGTCGTGCTGTATATATTTCTTTCTCCTTTCATAATCCTTCTCGTTTTTTAAATACGTCGTATTTTTATCTTAAAGCTAACAACTCTTTCTATTTTAGAGTTCCATTTTAAAACAACTTTAGCATATGGTCTATTCATTCAAAGGACACATTCCCGTGGTTCACGAGTCTAGTTTTGTGCATCCGCTGGCTGCGGTTACTGGTAATGTAATTATTGGTAAAAATTGCTACATAGGTCCTGGCGCAGCAATACGTGGTGATTGGGGTGAGATCATTCTTGAAGATGGTGTAAACGTACAAGAAAACTGTACCGTACATATGTTTCCAGGTAAGAGTATACGCTTTCGCGAAAGCGCACATATAGGCCACGGAGCCGTCATACACGGCGCAAACTTAGGCCGCAACTGCTTGATAGGTATGAACAGCGTGATAATGGATGATGCCGTTATAGGTGACGAATGTATAGTAGGTGCAATGGCATTTGTAAAAGCCGAAAGTGTTTTTGAACCCCGCCAGCTCATCGTAGGAAACCCTGCAAAAGCTATAAAAGAAGTTACAAATCAAATGATAGCCTGGAAAACTGCAGGAACAAAATTATACCAGCGACTACCTGCCGATTGTCACGAGAGCTTAAGAGAGGTGGAGCCTTTACGAGAGAAACCTCTAGACAGACCAGAGCAAGAAGATTTTTATAAAACGCTACAAGACTTTAGAAAAGAAAACTAAAACAAGGAGCTCAAGTCTAGCCTATTAGTTTCCTTACTACTGGATAGTACAATGTGACTTTGTAAATTACCTATGTATGGGAGTAGGGTAAGCTTTGTGATAATAAAACGCTCATAGGCTTCTATATCTTCTACCACAAGTTTAAGAAGGTAGTCAAAACCACCACTCACACGATGGCACTCTATTACCTCTGGAAAGCCGTTTATCTCATTAA
Source organism: Dokdonia donghaensis DSW-1 (assembly GCF_001653755.1). Lineage (GTDB taxonomy): Bacteria > Bacteroidota > Bacteroidia > Flavobacteriales > Flavobacteriaceae > Dokdonia > Dokdonia donghaensis. The sequence continues at coordinate 1,276,446 of NZ_CP015125.1, forward strand.
CAAATTTCTCTAGGTAGCTACGCGTGTGTCCTTGCAGCGATATAGCGATAAAGACGGTTTGTTTAAGCCCGACTTTTTTTGCATTTATACGAGCAGAGTAGCCATCTATTAATCCTTCTTTTTCTAACTTTTTAATACGTTCAAAAATGGGCGTTGTAGACTTGCCTAATTTTTCGGCTAGGGCTTTTACGGTTTGATTTGAGTCCTCTTGCAATAATATGAGTAATTGCTGGTCTGTAGCATCTAGTCGCATAATAAATCACTTTATTTAGACTGTAAAGATGGGCTATTTAGAATAAAAAAACAATTAATAAAACAAGGTAGTGGTTTATTCTATTATGAAAGTATAAAGTAGATTTTATAAATAAAATTAGCTTATTCTGTAGTAATTTGTATGGATATAGAAATACCTATACTTATGAGCGCTACATCTTTATTAATGCCCAAAATGGGAGAGTCTATCACAGAGGGAACCATCATAAACTGGCTTGTTGCCGAGGGTGAATCTTTTGAAGAAGGTGATATCCTTGTAGAGATTGCTACAGATAAAGTAGATAATGAGGTGCCTGCTACCAGCGCAGGAGTGATGCAAAAGCACCTTTATGATGCAAATGCCGTTGTTGCTGTAGGCGAGCCTATCGCAACCTATCTAGCACAAGGAGGAGATGCAGAAAAAGCTATCAACCCTTCAGAAAAGAAAGAATCCCAGCCTACTAAAGCGCAAGCACCAAAAAAACGAGCAAAACCAAAAGTAGCACCAGCTACAAGAACAATTGTCTCAAACGAGAATGTTTTTGTGAGTCCGCTTATAGATAGTATTGCGCGCAAGCATCATATATCTTATGAAGAAATCGCTAGAATACCTGGTACGGGTACTAAAGGCAGATTAAGAAAGAAAGATATAATGCAATATATAGATGATGGTAGACCATTTCAATTTGCACAGCCAGTAGCTCAACCAGATCCAGATGCTTATAAAATACCAAATCTTAAACTCGATAAGGGTAAAGGTAAAATAGTAGAGATGGACCGTATGCGCCAGATGATTGCAGATCATATGGTCTACAGTAAGCATACCAGCCCGCACGTAACCGCATATGTAGAGGCAGACTTAACAGAGATGGTACAATGGCGTAACGATAATAAGGTTGCCTTTCAAGAAAAACACGGCGAGCGTCTTACGTTTACACCTCTTTTTGTAGAAGCCGTAGCAAAAGCCGTCGAAGAGTTCCCAATGATAAACGTATCTGTAGATGGTAAAAATATCATTGTCAAAGAAGATATAAGTATAGGGATGGCGACTGCATTACCCTCTGGAAACTTGATTGTACCAGTAGTAAAAAATGCAAATCAAAAAAACCTTGTAGAAATTGCAGCAGAGGTAAACAGACTTTCGTCACTAGCTAGAGAAAATAAACTAGGAGGTGATGATGTAAAGGGAAGCACCTTTACCATAAGTAACGTAGGGACCTTTGGTAGTGTGATGGGAACACCCATTATAAACCAGCCAGAGGCGGCCATTCTTGCCACAGGGATTATTAAGAAAAGAGCTGAGGTAATGGAACGCCCAGAAGGTGACACCATAGAGATACGCCAGATGATGTACCTGTCTCTAAGTTTTGACCACCGTATAGTAGATGGTTATCTAGGAGGGAGCTTCTTGCGTAAAATAGCAGACCATCTCGAACAGTTTGATACCACTAGAGCATTATAAAACCAACCACCACGCCACTGCATAACGCGGTGGTAAACACCTATTCCTATGAAAATAGAAGTCACAAAAACAACAAATTCTAAACTAGCGAGTATAGATTTTGATAACATCCCACTAGGAAGAACCTTTACAGATCATATGTTTATCTGTGATTATGAAGATGGTAAGTGGCAAAACCCACGTGTAGAGCCTTTAGCAATGATACCTACACACCCAGCAGCAATGGCGCTTCATTATGGTCAAGCAATTTTTGAAGGGATGAAGAGTACGCTTTCGCGAAAGCGTGAACCTCTACTTTTTAGACCATATGAAAATGCTGCCCGTCTTAACGCGAGTGCAGAGCGTATGGGGATGCCGGCATTTCCAGAAGATCTTTTTGTAGACGGTTTAAAAGCGCTAGTTAGTATGGAGCAAGACTGGATTCCGCCGGTAGATGGTAGTGCATTATACTTAAGACCATTTATGTATGCAGACGAGCCTTTTATAGGGATGCGTGCAGCCACTAGTTATAAGTTTATCATCATAGGCTCACCAGCAGGACCATTTTTTACAAAGCCTGTAAAGCTTTGGGCAGAAAAGCATTATATACGTGCTGCCAGTGGAGGAACTGGAGAGGCAAAAGCCGCAGGAAATTATGCTGCCGCCATACGCCCTACAGAGATTGCAAAGTCTAAAGGATATGATCAAGTGCTATGGCTAGATGCACAAGAGCACGCCTACATACAAGAAGTAGGTACAATGAACATTTTCTTTAAAGTAGATGGCAACTTTATAACGCCTACGCTAGACGGCTCTGTGCTGCACGGTATCACTCGTAAAAGTGTGATAGATGTTTTAAGGCACAAAGGCTATACGGTTACAGAACGTAAAATATCGATTCAAGAAATAAAAGAAGCTGCAGCACAAGGAACGCTTGAAGAAGCTTTTGGTACAGGTACGGCCGTAGGTATTGCTCATATACAAGAAATAGGTTGGGGTGATGACGTTATACCAGTGTCTACCGAGTTTCCTGTAGGTAAGGCGGTAAATGATATGCTCAACGATATCAAAACAGGGGGCGAAGATCCTTTTAACTGGATGGCACCGGTACTTTAACAATAGTTTACTACAGCACATTAATACATTGTAAGATGAATAAAGAGGTATTAAAAAAAGCATTTCATAACGTAAGTACGGCAAAAGCACTCACAGAGTTATATGAAGAAAATTTTAAGGTGGTATCAAAGTATGTACACGCTACAAGCCGCGGTCACGAGGTGATACAAACCGCTATAGGGATGCAGTTGCAACCGCAAGATTATGCTTTTCCTTACTACAGAGATGATAGTATGCTCCTTGCCATAGGGATGAAGCCTTATGAGTTAATGTTACAAGTGCTAGCAAAAAAGGATGATCCATTTTCGGCGGGGCGTACGTATTACTCGCACCCAAGTTTGCGAGATGATGATAAGCCTAAAATACCACACCAGAGTAGTGCTACAGGTATGCAAGCCATACCAGCTACGGGTGTTGCAATGGGTTTTTATTATAAAGAAGGACTTTCTGAAAAGCTTTCGACAGTGCTCAATGAGACAGAAATTGCAATTTCCAGCACAGAAGCACCTTTTGTAGTTTGCTCACTAGGAGATGCATCTGTGACTGAGGGTGAAATAGCCGAAGCATTCCAGATGGCAGCGCTCAAGCAGTTACCTATCTTATATTTAGTACAAGATAACGGCTGGGATATCTCTGCAAATGCTGCCGAGACCCGTGCTCAAAATGCATTTGAGTACGCACAAGGTTTTCACGGTCTTGAAGCGGTAACTATAGACGGGACAGATTTTGAAGAGAGTTACACGACGCTCGAGAACGTCATAGAGACCATCAGGACAGAGCGTAGACCATTTTTAGTACACGCAAAAGTTCCCCTGCTTAATCACCACACTTCTGGTGTGCGTATGGAGTGGTACAGAGATGATTTAGAAGAGGCACAAGGCCGCGACCCGTATCCAAAAATGATTGAGCTATTACTCAATAATGGATTTGATAAAAAAGAGATTGAGGATATGACCGCTTTCGCGAAAGCGGAAGTCCATAAAGATTTTGACAAAGCACAACAAGCCGAAGATCCCGTTCCAGCAGATTTATTTACACACGACTTTGCACCAACACCTATCACCGAAGAGCGTGGCGAGCGCGCTCCAAAAGATGGAGAAAAGGTAGTGATGGTAGACTGTGCACTGTTTGCCGTAGAAGAGCTTATGCGCAAGCATCCAGAATGCTTGATGTATGGTCAAGATGTAGGAGGTAGACTGGGAGGCGTTTTTAGAGAAGCGGCGACGCTTGCTCAAAAATTTGGTGATAACCGCGTTTTTAACACACCTATACAAGAAGCTTTTATCGTAGGGTCTACAGTAGGGATGAGCGCCGTAGGGCTCAAGCCTATCGTAGAAGTTCAATTTGCAGATTATATATGGCCGGGCCTCAATCAACTATTTACAGAGGTGTCTCGATCGTGTTACTTGAGTAATGGTAAATGGCCAGTCTCAATGATTTTGAGAGTGCCTATAGGTGCTTACGGCTCTGGTGGGCCGTATCACTCGTCTTCTGTAGAGAGTGTGGTGACTAATATACGTGGTCTTAAAATTGCATATCCTTCTAATGGTGCAGACCTTAAAGGACTTCTTAAGGCGGCTTACTACGATCCTAACCCAGTTGTGATTTTTGAGCACAAGGGGCTATACTGGTCTAAGGTAAAAGGAACACAAGGCGCTACATCTGTAATGCCAGATGAAGATTATGTGCTACCTTTTGGGAAAGCAAATGTGCTGCAAGAAATCTGGAAGCAAGAAGATGAAGAAACAATTGCTATTATCACCTATGGTATGGGTGTACACTGGGCTATGAATGCTAGTGCAGAGTTGGGACTACAAGACAGGGTTGAGGTGGTAGATTTAAGAACATTACATCCACTAGATTATGAGACGGTATTTAAGTCAGTAAAAAAATGTGGTAAATGTCTTGTTATAACAGAAGAGCCTTCTAATAATGGCTTTAGTAGAGGACTGCAAGGAAGTATACAAGAAGAATGTTTTCAATACCTAGATGCTCCAGTAATGCTTATAGGTTCTGAAAATATGCCAGCAATACCGCTCAATAGTGTATTAGAACAAACAATGATACCTAGCACAGAGAAGGTAAAGAAAAAGATAGAAGCGTTAATGGCTTACTAGTATTAGTAAGGCTGTTGTAAATTAAAAAAAGCACCCGGATGGGTGCTTTTTTTATGCTATTAAAATTTGGATTAGTTACCCGCTACTTGTGGTGGGTATACTTCCATAATTTCTTGTACGATGAGGTTAATGCGTTCCTCGCGCTTATCTACATCTCCAGTTACGAGTGGTGCTGTACCTTGACCTTGCCATATAAGTTGTTTCTTATTTGCATCTATGAGGTCTATGTATAAAGTTCCTTGTGTAGTTCTTGAGACGGTATTGCTATTAAAGCCGTTATTCCATCCCCAAGGACCACCCCAGCCGCCCCAGAAGCCGCCTCCCCAGCCCCAACCGCCGTTGAAGCCAAAGTTGTTTTGATATACATCCACACGCTCTTTTGCTTTTGTAAATATGCTTACAAGCACAGCTGGGTTGCTAGATTTTGTAAAACCTTTTGCGAGCATTTGTGCCTCTACGGCGCGTAGCACACGTTTTTTATCAAGATCAGATATCTCTGCTTTATCTATACCTGGCTTGTAGAAGGCAAATGTTTTGTAATCACTAAAGTTTGTGTCTTTGTCGTAGTCTGATGCTACGCGCACAGTGCTACAAGAAGCGAGTAATAATACGGCTCCTAGTAAGGGTAAAAGTCTTAATGCTTTCATAGTAGTTTTTTTTTAAATGTTATTAAATAGATCTTCTTCTACAATATTTGGTATGGTGACCTTAAGATTTGGTTCGATTTCCATTGCTCTTTTTATGGCAAAAACAGCACCTTCATTACGAGCCCAGCTTCTTCTTGCAATTCCGTTGTTTACATCCCAGAAAAGCATTGATTGTAAGCGTCTTTCGGCTTCTTTACTACCATCAATTACCATACCAAAACCACCATTTACAACTTCGCCCCAGCCTACACCACCACCATTGTGAATACTCACCCAGGTAGCTCCTCTAAAGCTATCACCTATTACATTGTGAATTGCCATATCTGCCGTAAAGCGACTGCCGTCATAAATATTACTCGTCTCGCGGTACGGAGAGTCTGTACCAGATACATCGTGATGATCACGACCTAATATAACTAATCCTATCTCGTTGCGAGCAATAGCATCGTTAAAGGCTTGTGCGATTTTTGCACGTCCCTCTGCGTCTGCATACAGTATACGTGCTTGTGAGCCTACTACGAGCTTGTTTTGCTGTGCACCTTGTATCCAGGTGATGTTATCTTGTAATTGCTGTTGTATTTCTGCTGGAGCATTTACTGCTAGTTCTTCCAGAACAGTACAGGCTATAGCATCAGTTTTTGCAAGGTCTTCTTCCTTTCCAGAAGCGCAAACCCACCTAAAAGGGCCAAAACCGTAATCAAAACACATAGGCCCCATTATGTCTTGTACATAGCTGGGGTATTTAAAGTCAATGCCATTTTCGGCGAGTACATCTGCTCCTGAACGGCTGGATTCTAGTAAAAAAGCATTTCCGTAATCAAAAAAGTAGGTGCCCTTTGCGGTATGCGCATTTACTGCTGCGGCGTGACGACAGAGGGTGCTTTTTACGCTTTCGCGAAAGCGCTCTACATCATTTGCCATCATATCATTTGCCTCCTCAACAGTGTATCCCATAGGGTAGTAACCACCCGCCCAAGGATTATGTAAAGAGGTCTGATCGCTACCTATATCAATTTTTATATTGTGCTCATTAAACGCCTCCCATACTTCTACCACATTACCGTGATATGCGATGGAGACCGTCTCTTTATCAAGTTGTGCCTGCTGTACACGGGCAACGAGAGCTGTTGTGTTATCAATTATTTCATCTACCCATCCTTGTGAGTGCCTAGTGTGTACCGCTTTTTTATTTACTTCTGCACATATGGTGATACAGCCTGCAATATTACCAGCCTTAGGCTGTGCCCCAGACATACCGCCTAACCCGGAGGTGACAAAGATGCCACCCTTAGGTGATTTACCTATTTTTCTAAAAGCGTTAAGAACGGTAATTGTGGTGCCGTGTACAATGCCTTGAGGTCCTATGTACATATAACTTCCAGCCGTCATCTGCCCGTACTGGGTGACGCCTAGGGCGTTGTATTTTTCCCAGTCGTCTGGTGTGCTGTAGTTAGGTATCATCATCCCGTTTGTGACAACTACTCTAGGTGCTTCTTTGTGAGATGGGAACAAGCCCATAGGGTGACCAGAGTACATAACTAGCGTTTGCTCATCTGTCATCTGAGCGAGATATTGCATCGTGAGGCGATACTGAGCCCAGTTTGAAAAAACGGCTCCATTACCACCATAAGTGATAAGCTCAAGAGGGTGCTGTGCCACAGCGTGATCTAGATTGTTTTGAATCATAAGCATAATAGCTGCGGCTTGCTTAGATTGTGCCGGATACTCTTCTATAGGTCTTGCATAGATCTTATAATCTGGTGCAAAACGATACATATAAATGCGGCCATAGGTATCTAGTTCATTTTTGAATTCAGGTAATAGTGTTGCGTGATGCTGGGGTTCAAAATAGCGCAGGGCGTTTTGAAGTGCGAGTTTCTCGTCACTAGGAGAGAGTATCTTTTTTCTTTTTGGGGCGTGGTTTATAGCTGGATCATATTTTTTTTGTGCAGGAAGTACTGCAGGAATCCCTTCAAGTATTTGTTGTTGAAATGTCATAAGTAGTGATATTAAGTAAGTACTAGTTTAAAAACTCTTACTCACACACTATGGATAACGTATATCTACTCTATGGTAGCTTCTATATACACACTTACGATATAAGAGTAGCAGTCTATCCATTTTGAGTATTTGTCTTTTTACTATAGCCATAAGGGCAATGACGGCAGCCACTCTCACAACAGTATCCTCTTTTGAGATGATACTGTTCTGTAAAACATTTATAGCCTTCTGGCGTTAAGTAATAGTCGCCATCTTCTATAGGGATATGTTTTTTTAAGTAAGACATATACAAAGATAAGGATACGGCACAAACTTTGAATACTGCTTAACCTGTTAACAATGCGGTAGATAAATATATGGCTGGCGTTGTTTTTAAAAAAAGATATTAAAGTACTTTTGACCTATGTTTTTTGTTGTAAATAAATACTTGTTGCGCAGGCGCTTTGTGGGAGTTACACTCTGGCCATTTATTGTGATGCGCACACCAGATCTCAAAAAGGATGAGGTATTTATCAATCACGAAAAAATACACATAAGACAACAAGCCGAGATGCTGGTAATTCCATTCTTTATCTGGTATGCTGTCGAGTATCTCATTAGACTTATACAATACCGAGATAATTATGTGGCATATCTTAATATAAGTTTTGAGCGAGAGGCTTATGCTCGTGAGTGTGAAATTAATTATCTTAAAGAACGTCCGTTCTGGAGCTTTATAGCCTATTTATAAACTTGTGAATTTTACTTCAAAAAATCAATTTGTCTTTGAGCAAAATGGCTGTACACTTTACATAAAGCGTGAGGACGAGTTACACCCCACCGTTTCTGGTAATAAGTTTAGAAAACTTAAGTATAACCTACTTCAAGCCAGAGCACTTGGTCACGATACATTACTCACCTTTGGTGGTGCATACTCAAATCATATTGCTGCTACTGCGGCGGCGGGTAAACTAGAAGGTTTTAAAACCGTAGGGGTTATAAGAGGCGAGGAGTTGGGCCGTGATCTTAAAAAAACACTAGCTCAAAACCCTACGCTAGCATTTGCTCACTCTTGTGGGATGGAATTTCACTTTGTTACTAGGGCTGAGTATAAGGAGAAGGATGAATTACGCTTTCGCGAAAGCGTAAAAAAAACCTTTAATAATCCATTTATTATACCCGAAGGAGGTACAAATGTGCTTGCAATAAAAGGATGTGAAGAGATTCTAACTACAGATGACAGTCAGTTTGATTTTATAAGTTGCCCTATAGGAACGGCAGGTACGATATCTGGTATCATAAATAGTGCTGGTAAACACCAAAAGGTACTAGGCTTTCCCGCGCTAAAAGGAGATTGGGTACGTGATGAGGTAGCACAATATGTGGATAGTGAGCAATGGGAAATCATAGCCGACTATCATTGTGGAGGATATGCAAAAGTAAATAGAGAATTAATCACTTTTATAAATGACTTTAAGGATGCATACGGCATTCCGCTTGATCCTGTGTATACGGGTAAGATGCTTTTTGGGCTTTCAGACTTGATGAATCGTGGGTATTTCCCAGAGAATTCTCGTATTTTAGCCATTCATACGGGAGGTTTACAGGGCATCTCGGGTATGAATACTCGACTTGCAAAAAAGGGACTCCCACTCATACAATAGATTTATGTTAAAAAGATTAACTGTACTTCTGGTAATAGCAATAATTACAGTGGGTTGCGGTGGTTCAAAAAAGGCTACACGCAGCACAAAACGCACAAAAAAAATTCGCACGGTTGAGAGGACTAACTCAGAGCTAGATGTAGAAGAAGCTGCCACACCAGATGATAATCTTGATAATGGTGTAAATCCTGTTCCAAAGGGTGGTGTAGACGGTTATATAGAACAATATGCTGCCATTGCAAAAGAAGAGATGGAGCTTTACGGCATCCCGGCATCTATAACGCTGGCACAAGGAATTCTAGAATCTGGCGCAGGAAAAGGGGAGCTTGTAAAAAAGGCAAATAATCACTTTGGTATAAAATGTCACGACTGGAAAGGTCAAAAAGTATATCACGATGACGATACGCAAGGTGAGTGTTTTAGAAAATATAGCTTACCAAAATTCTCATATAGGGATCACTCTTTATTCTTAACTGGACGCAAGCGATACACAGACCTCTTTAAACTACCAAAAGACGATTATAAAGGCTGGGCAAAAGGACTACGTAGAGCAGGGTATGCAACAGATAAAAAATATCCTCAAAAGTTAATAAGTCTTATAGAGCGTTATAAGCTATATACGTACGACGGCGAGGTGCTAGGTAAGCCTGTAGAAGACTATAAGAAAGTAACAGATAATAACAACCAGCACACTGTAAGAAAGGGTGAAACGCTGTATCGTCTAGCAAAAAAATATGACGTAACTGTAGACCAACTTAAAGAATGGAATGGTATCGATGGCGATAATATCTTCGAAGGGCAGGTGTTATACATCAAGCCGTTTGATAGAGGGTATTAAATTTTTAGTAAGGCATAAAGGAAAGAAGCACTCTAGCAGAGTGAAATATATAGCATATGATTTATAAGAGAAGTAGTGAGTTATTTGTAGCGGCTCAAAAAGTAATACCAGGTGGAGTAAACAGCCCAGTAAGAGCTTTTAAATCTGTAGGTGGTGACCCTATTTTTGTAAAAGAAGCAAAAGGAGCTTATTTATATGACGAGGATGGTCGCAAACTTATAGACTATATCGCATCTTGGGGACCTATGATACTAGGTCACGCACATAAGCCTGTGGTAGATGCCGTAGTACAAAAAGCTCAAAAAGGAACCTCTTTTGGAATGCCTACAGAGATAGAGACAAAAATAGCAGAGCTTGCTATCTCAATGGTGCCAGGTATAGATAAAATACGTTTTGTAAATAGTGGTACAGAGGCTTGTATGAGTGCGATACGTCTAGCAAGAGGTTTTTCTGGAAGAGAAAAAATTATAAAATTTGCAGGTTGCTATCACGGTCACTCTGACTCGTTTTTAATACAAGCAGGTAGTGGTGCAGTGACTTTTGGGTCTCCTAATAGTCCGGGAGTAACTACCGGTACGGCAAAAGATACTTTACTAGCAGACTATAATAATATTGATCAAGTAAAGGCGCTTTTTGCAGCAAACCCTGGAGAGATTGCAGCCATTATCATAGAGCCTGTTGCAGGTAATATGGGGTGCATACTCCCAGCCGAAGGTTTCTTACAAGGACTTCGTGAGCTGTGTGATGAAAATGGTGCTCTGCTTATATTTGATGAGGTTATGACCGGCTTCCGCCTTGCAAAGGGAGGTGTTCAAGAACTTATGGATGTACAAGCAGATATCGTAACCTTTGGAAAAGTAATAGGAGGTGGTCTGCCTGTAGGAGCATTTGCAGCTCGAGCAGAGATTATGAGTCACCTCGCACCAGAAGGACCAGTTTACCAAGCTGGTACACTTAGTGGCAACCCGCTAGCGATGGCGGCAGGTCTTGCAATGCTTACAGAACTTAATGAGAACCCAGCAGTATTTACAAGCCTTAAAGATAAGACCGAGTATCTACATAAAGGTATAGAACAGGCACTTACAGAAAGCGGTGTAATATTTACAATAAATAGACTAGGGTCTATGATCTCTGTGCACTTTGCAAAAGACGCTGTGGTAGATTTTAAGACAGCGGCCGCTGGAGATAATGATACCTTTAAAAAATTCTTTCACGGTTTACTCGCAGAGGGTATTTATATAGCGCCTAGTGCTTATGAGAGCTGGTTTTTAAACGATGCACTGTCTTATCAAGATCTTGATGATACAATTGCTGCTGTAGCAAAGGTGAGTAAAACCTTATAAGTTTACATAAAAAAGAAAACGGCATCCTACCTAAAGGATGCCGTTCTCAAACCAAATTAATCAATCAATAAAAATATTATTTACCACGCTGGCCTCTACCACGTTTGCCACCGCGTCTTCCTTCACCTTTGCGCTTTGCGCTCATCTTCTTAAACTGCTTAAATTGGTCTTCAGATAAGATACTTTGCATCTCTTGTTGCATAGCAATTTGCTTATCTAGACGTTCATTTGACTTAGCAAATTTTTGCTCTTTTGTAAGCTCAGGTTTTTCTGTTTGAGCCTTGCGAGCTTCCATCGCTTGCTTGCGGTCTTTTGCTTGTGCAAGGAGTACGTTATACACTTTTTTAGACTGGTTATCGTCTAGAGCAAGTGCTAGGGTCATTTTCTTCGTTTTGAGCGTAGCCATTTGTTCTACAGTAAGGTCTTTTCCTCTTCTGTCTTCTCCGCCTCTTGGTCCTCTTTGTGCAGACATTGATATAGTAGCTAGTACTAAAAATGCCATTATTAACTTTTTCATATTCTTTATTTTTTTAATTACTGAACACTTATATGACTGTGTAAAATGCACAAAGTTTAATCCATTTTTATTTTTAGGATTTATTTGTGATTTGTTACGCTTTCGCGAAAGCGTATATATCTTCATTAATTTATGAACTCTAGAGTAGTCTGGTAACGAGAATTTTTTCATAAAAAAAGCCGACTGTCAACGACAGCCGGCTTATATGGGAAGGGGAAATCTTAGGGGTAAATTATCCCTTATTTAGGGTCAAGTATTAAATTGATGCGCTCTACAAGATCTTCTGTGTGAATGCGACTCATACGATCACGTAGTCTACTATTTTGTAAATCGCGTTTAAGACCTTTAAGCTCTGCACGCACTACGGCTCTAATGTCACTCTGGCTTACATCAATAGAAGTTCTAGTGCTAAAACGGCTAGAGGCTCCTTGCTCTCTAGTCATTAAATATTCCAGACGCTCTACATATGCACGCTGTAGGTTACGACGATAAATATCTATGGTACTCCTTGTCTTTAACTCACTAAAGAGGCCCTCGCGAGTATCTTCCATCATATCCATAAAGGTATATGCACTGTTGCCATTAAGAGTTTCGTTCTCTAGCATACGTCCCATTCTTCCAAAATCTAGAAGGTTGTTAAGCGTTCTAGTCTGGAAACGTCTTATACGTTCTACACTACCTGCATTTTCTATTTTATCAAAAATGTTTGTGTCTAGTAACCACTCTGGTGTCTCAAAAAGATTTTCTTGTAAGAAGGTAAGTGCTTCTTTTTGTTTCTGCTTTGGTACGTGTGTGTATACAGCCCCATCTTGATCATAGGTTTTATACATCTCATACACACCACCTACATTTGCGGCCACGTGCCCCATATAGCGGTTATACTGAGAGAGTACTTGTCCATACATTTTATCTAGCTCATCATAGTTTTGGCCCTCTTCTGCAGTCCAAGTGATAAGGTTAGGTACAATACGTTTAAGGTTTGCAATACCATAAGCACTAGCTTTCATAGCATCGTCACCTAGATCTTCTGTTTGAGAGCTAGGGTCTATAACGCCTCTTTGCTGTCTCCCAAAACGGTACATAGGGTCTCCAGCGTGCTCGAGTATCCAGCTGTCTAGGGTTTTCTTTTCGTCTTCTGCACTTTTTGCCTCAAGTATAGGGCGGTATCCCCACTTAATAGCATACTTGTCGTAGATACCTATGTTAGGCATCAAGGCTACATCACCATCACCTGGTTGTGCGATATAGTTAAAACGAGCATAATCCATAATAGAAGGTGCTGTTCCATACTTTTTTGTAAACTCAGGATCACGTAAATCGTCTACAGCATATGCGACACTACTTCCCATATTGTGAGGAAGACCTAGTGTGTGACCTACCTCGTGAGAACTCACAAAACGAATTAATCGTCCCATAATCTCATCTTTAAACTCGTTAGATCTTGCTTCTGGATTAATCGCTGCTGTCTGTACAAAGTACCAGTTATGTAATAAGGTCATAACATTATGGTACCAGTTTATATCACTTTCTAAAATTTCTCCAGATCTAGGATCACTCACGTGAGGTCCATTTGCATTAGGAATAGGAGACGCAAGGTAGCGCACTACACTATAACGTACATCTTCTGGGCTCCAGTCTGGATCCTCTTCTACAGAAGGAGGATCTGCCGCGATTATGGCATTTTTAAATCCAGCAGCTTCAAAAGCTACTTGCCAGTCTTCTATACCTTGTTTGATATATGGCACCCATTTTTTTGGGGTTGCTCTATCTATATAATAAACGATTTGCTTTTTAGGCTCAACAAGCTCACCTCTTTTAAAGGCTGCCATATCTTCGTCCTTAACCTCTAGTCTCCACCTATCTAAGTAACGTATGGTTTTACTTTTTTGTAAATCTAGACCGTAATCTGTTTGCCCGCGGCCAAACCACCCTACACGCTCATCAAACATACGGCGTTGCATAGGTACTTCTGGTAATAAAATCATAGAGTTACTCATCATAAGTGAGAGTGTACCCGTAGCATTATTAGACGGTAATGCGCTACCGCTGTATGTTTTTACGGTACGTACTTCTATGTTTTGCGGGTAACTTCGTATTGTATCTATGTAAGAACGCTTTGCATCTAACTTAGACACCTTAAGACTTTTACGACGTCTCTGTGGTAAACCTAGCGGCTTAACATCTGTTTCAAATAAAGGGCTCGCGTCTATCACAATATTCTTATTGCCAGAAACAGAATCCTTCTTATATGCCTTTACATCAAAAGCGTACAGTACCGGCTCAAAATTACTGTTCTTTACAGCCTCAGAGATAGGAAGTGAGTCTGCGGCATAAATTTGATGTGACACCACACGTAGTAATACCTTTTTATCTTTTACTTCCCAGCGTAGTACAGAGGTATTTTGTTTTCCTCCCCCAAAACCAAGTCCTGTGGCAGTCTTTGCAATACGAGTGACCATAAGCATCTCGCGCCCCATCAATGTGTCTGGAATCTCATAAAAGTACTTGCCGTCTAGTTTATGTACGGTAAAGAGACCTTCGTCTGTTTTTGCTTCTTTTGTGATTACTTTGCCATAAGGTTTTATGGCGTCTTTCTTGTCTTTTTTTGTAGATTTCGAGGCACTTGCCTTACTGGCAACTTTAGATTGTGATGCGCCACAACTTGCAATTGTAATAGCTAGTAGTGTAGCAATTACGTAGGATAATTTTCTATTCATTCAATTGGATGTTTTACAAGGGTAAAAGGTACTGCCCAGAACCCGCCTATCTTGTTAAGAAAATCATAACAAGTGAAGGGTAGTGTCATAAAGTGGTGTATTGTCAAGCTTAGATTTTATCCAAGCAAAAAAGCTCACCATAAAGATGTCTTCTTCTTTAAGGGTGGAGGTGGTAAAGTTATTTTTTACGCTTTCGCGAAAGCGGTCTTCATCTATCACGAGAGGATTGTTATGCATAGCCGTGTAAACTGCAATAAAAGAATGTAACCTCGTCTCAGAGCGAATAATAGATTTATGCTTGCGCTTAAAACTTCTCAAAGTAGCGTGCGCCAGATCTACATACTCTAGTTCATAATAAATAATAAGGGTGAGAAGATCTCTTTTTATTAACCAGTCTTTACCTAATTGCGTCTCATACCATTGGTCTGAGTGTTTTAATTTATTAAGCTGGCCTAAGGCTTCTTTATATAAACCTTGCTGGGTGAGAAAAACAACAAGCGCTAGTCTGGTATCTGGGTGGGATTTTCCTTTAGTATTTTTTATGTATTCTTCTAAAGAGGTGATGGCGGTTGTATAACTGCCACTATAATTCATAACAAAACTGTGTATGAGTAGGTAGCTTTCGCGAAAGCGGGATTCCCATTTTCTTCTATCTGCACCTATTTGCTCGTCCATAAGCTTGAGATATGACTGAGCCTGTGTAAAATCACGCACTCTAAAATGTGCATTTGCCATAAAATAGAGGACCTGTATATGGTAAAAACGATGCTTTGCAGCAACGTGATCCTTCTGCTCTATAAGTTTATAAACCTTTGTTATAAACGGTAATGCTTTGCTAAAGTTATGATCTAGATGTGCTGCTGTATTAATAATCTCAAGGAGTTGGTAGAGGGACTTATAGGTAAGATCTTTTTGTATGTCTATTTTAAAATCTGCTAGAATTTGTTCTATAGTTTCTTGTACGCCTTGTTGTAATAGGGCTGTGTTAAACTGGACGGTTCTCTTAATGTGAGCATATGCCATATTGAGCCTTTCTTGCTGTAAAAAGAGCTTGTGACACTGCTGTGCCGCTGCCACAAGCTCAGGTAGATCTTGCTCAGGGTGAAGGTGGCTGTATTGTATTTGTGTATGATATGCCTCGACTAGTGCTGTGTAGAGGTCTAGTTGTTTTGCTTTTTTAATAGCTTTTTTGAGTAGTTTATGGGCAGGGTCAATCTGGTCTTGCTCATAAAGTATACGTGCTGTAAGTATCCACTTAAAGATGGTCATATCTTCTGAGGTTTCTGTCTCAAAACTGCGTGTAGCAATAAAATCTATGAGTGAGTCTTGCAGTCGCTTTGATAATGCGTGATAGGCATTTCTGTTTGACGAGCCATATAATGTGGTGATGATATCATTTACAGGTACTCCTTTACGCAAGAGCATATAGAGATCTATGTTTTTTGTGTCCTTTCTTTTATTTCTGGAGCGTATGTATTGTATAAAAAGATCACTTTCTTCTTTAGAAAAACTAGTAATAATAGAAAATAATGACATTTTATATCGTAAGTTATATGTGTGTAAAATCCTATTTTAATTGTATAAATGTAATATTAGTATATTATATATCGTAAGTGATAATGAAATTATTGATTTTTTGATGTGAGGTTGGGTTGCATCTTTGACCTCGTTAAACAACAACAAAACATTATGGAAAATCAATTTGAAACACCAGTAACTGAGAAGAAAGTAAAAGAAAAACCTTCATTTTCAAATAAGCCTACGGGCGCTTTTATAAGTGCATCGTGGAGTGCTTTATTTGTTGGGATGATATCGTTCTGTGTAGGTTTATGGAACGCAGATATGTATCTCAATGAAAAAGGATATTATTTTACAATTTTACTCTTTGGTCTTTTTGCAGTAGTCTCTGTGCAAAAAAGTGTACGCGATAGGCTAGAGGGAGTACCTGTTACAGACATTTATTATGGCATAAGTTGGTTTGTGACCATTATTTCAATCTTATTACTCGTAGTAGGTTTATGGAACGCAGATCTAGAGTTAAGTGAAAAAGGTTTTTACGGGATGTCATTTACGTTAAGTCTCTTTGCTGCTATTGCAGTTCAAAAAAACACAAGAGATGTAAAATTTTTAGATAATCAAGAAGATAAGTAACAAAATGCGGTGCTCTAGGGCACCGCATTTTGTTGTTTGATAACCCGATGCTCCCTAGGGAGTGTTGGGTTTATTATTTAAAATTAATAGTACAAGAGGAAGATGTACCAAACCATCGTACCCTATTGCGAGAAGCCGTACGGTATACAAAGTCTCTAAGCATTCTAGGTATAAAAGCTAGTAAGGCGGCAACACGCTGCCACTTTGGTATTTTTGATACAATCTTTAAAAATCCATCAGAGTGTGTGTGCAAAACATTATTATCTATAAGAATTACCGTATCTAAACTATCTGTAGGTCTGTTGTTATCTCTCAAAATATGTTGACCTCTGGGAGATTGATAAGCTACAAATTCAAAGAGGTCTTCTGGAGCAAATTTTAATAACCACCCTACAACGCCATTGCAAAGGTTACACTCTCCGTCAAAAATTATAAGGCTCTTAGTAGCTGGACTCTTCATAGTAAATCAATTTTGTAATTAACCATTGAGTCGAAAAAAAATAGTAAACTTTTCAAAAACAGTTTTTTAAGAGTAGGTTTCTATTTTTTAATGAGTAGCTTGGTCTTATGATTTTTGAGCCACATATAGCAGAGGTAAAAAAGCACATAGACCATTATTGGATTGTAAAAGATGCTGCGCTCTTGTCTATGGGAAGCCCCACAATGTATGCATACCCTGGCATTACTCCAGATATGATTATTGTGCTAGATGGTCATTACACAATGAGCTATATGGGTAAAACCTATACATCTAATAGAAGCAAGCTGTATAGCTTTATTCATAAGGAAGTGGTTGTAGATCTCTCGCATCTTAAAAGTTGTATCATCATAAAATTTAAAAGCAGGGGACTGTCTTCGCTCAAACCATTTTTAGATCTCAAGACAGAAGCCATTATGAAAGACAGCGTCGCCTTTGCAGATGATGTTTTTGGGATGGATGTCGAGCTACTTAAGATTCATCTACTCACATTGTCACCTTCAGAAATTGCAAGCGAATTAGATCAATGGTTTGCAGAGAGGTATAAAAACGAGCGAGAAGGTTTTGTAGTAGCAATGGCACAAGAAGTGAGTGCTAGTTGTGATATACAAACTATTATAAAGGCTACAAATTACTCATATTCTACACTAGAGCGTCACTTCAAGAGAGATACAGGTCTCACTCCAAAAAAGTTTCAATCACTCCAGCGATATAAAAAAGCCATACGAGAGTTATATGTCACTCGCAATAGCGACTGGCAGCATTATGTAGTAAAGTATGGATATTACGATCAGAGTCATTTTATTAAAGAGATAAAAAGATATACAAATCATACACCGTCGCAACTCTTAAAGACACCATCTTTTATAGAAGTAAGACCTAACTATTTTTGACGAAAATTTACAATGACCGCTTTCGCGAAAGCGTAATCTTTGTAAAAAATAACACGAATGAAATATATCCCATACCTAATTGCACTTTGTTTTATAACCCTAAGCTGTAACAGTACACAAGAGGTAAACTATACTCAAGATACTGATAAGCAGCTGCAATTTTTTCTAGATGACACTTTTACTGATACAAAGCAAGATGTAACTGGTGTCTCTTTATCTGTAATTGCACCTTTTGCCGAAATAGATTTTTCTGGAGCGGCTGGATATGATAGTATAGATAAGGACGCGTTATTAAAAGCAAACCAGCCTTTTAGAATAGCGAGTGTGACTAAGGTATTTGTAGCCGTGGCTATATTACGTCTGTATGAGCAAGGAGAAGTATCGCTAGAAGATGCTATCTCAAAATACATCTCTGAGGAGCATATCGCATTACTTAAAAAGGGCGGTTATGACCCAGATAAAATAACTATACGCCACTGTCTAGGTCATACAAGTGGTTTATATGATTATGCAGAGGGAGGGCCAGAATATATAGAAGCCGCCTCAAAAACTCCAAACAAAATATGGAGCCGTACAGAGCAAATACAATTTGCAATAGATAATGGGAGTCCTTATGCTGCTCCTGGAGAAGAAAATAATTACAGTGATACAGGTTATATCCTACTTGGCGAAATCATAGAGCGCACAACTAAGCTTGATCTTGCGGCTGCACTTAGGTCATTACTTAAGTTTGACGAGCTAGGTATGACTTCTACCTATTTACAAAGTCTAGAAGAACCTACGCAAGAGTTACCACAAGAAGTGCATCGCTATGTAGGTAGTCTTGATGCTACAAAGTGGCATAACTCTGTAGATTTATATGGAGGTGGTGGTCTGGTTTCTACTACAAGAGATTTAAGTGTATTTCTTCAAGCGGTTTTTAATAATCGTGTTTTTGAAAATAAAAATACCTTAGACACAATGCTATTACTAGATGGCAGGTATAAGGAAGGAAATATCCCTAAGCAGCGTCTAGGTTTTGATAGCTATTACAGTAAAAAACTAGACGTAGAGACCTATTTGCATTCTGGTTTTTGGGGAACGCTGTTTGTTTATATCCCCAGTTTTAATGCTAGTATAGCAATAAATAATACACAAGATGGTGATGTAGATGGTGATGTGTTAACAAACGTAATTTATTACCTGCAGTGGTTAGATAAACAACCCAGTGGTAAAATGTAATGTCATTATTGCATTACAAGTAAGCCGTTCCATTGTTCATTAGTAGCGTGGTGCTTTTTTAAAAACTCCTCTGGTTCCATTAAAAAGTAGCTAGGGTCAAAGTCAAAAATAAAAAGCTGGCTTTTAACATCAGTATATCCGCTAGACCAGGTAGCATCGCATACATACCATTTCCCGTCAAGTCGTACGCTATTCCACGCGTGATTTGCAATAAGTTTCCCATTTGATTTAAATGTACTTGTAGGGTCATACCCATTTATGACCTCACAAGTAATTCCAGATAATAGGGCAAGCTTTTTAATTAGATAGGCATACCCCGTACACAGGGTTTCCTTATCATTAACTAATGTTGTAAGAACTTCTTGCTTAAATAAAGAACGCTTGGCATCTGAGTAACTTTTATCTAGATACATCTTCTTGCTCTTGCGTGTAAGTGCATCATTACCTTTTATATTATGAGTAACCCAGTAATAAATTGCTCTAAATTTTTCAACATCTGTGGTAAGCGTTGAGGTGAGTTTGTGGCTTAATAGTGGGAGATTGTATAATTCTTCACCTTCAAGAAGTGATGCCTTATAATCGGCAGTTGTAAAGTCAATGTGTGCAAAGTCTGAGCGCTGTGCACTTGTCACTGTTGTGAAGATGAAGAATATAAAGAGCGTAAGCTTGTACATATAGTTACATAGATTTAGGTATAGCTTTCTTTTGGGCAGGTGCAGTTCTCAAAGCTCCTACTATAACAATGGCTGTACCTTCTAAAAATGGTTCGATGTAGGTAGTGCCACGTTCAATTTTTACCTCCATATCTTCAAAAGCCATTGAGCTTACGATAAGAACATCATTATCCTTAAGCGGTTGCGGAAAGGTAAAAGCACCATCGTCATCTGCCATAACACCTATATTTGTTCCTTTGAGAACGATCGCCGCTCCCGGTACAACGCTATTATGCGTTTTTACTACGCCAGATACCGTGCGCTCTACAGCTTGTGCCTGTGCTGTTTGAGAGGTAAGCACGAAGGCTAGCATCATACAGATAGTCGCTACGGCGCTTGTTACCTTCTTCTTTGTTGTGATGTGTTTTGTTTTCATAATAAATGTGTTTTTGTTTATATCAAAACTATGAGGAGATGCCCTTTCTTAAAATTATAAATGCGCAAATGCCAGTTATATGACTGTAAACTGTCCTTTTCACTTAGGGAAGTATAATACTGTTCGGTTTAAGTACGCTTTCGCGAAAGCGTAATAAATACCCCATAAACTCATATTATGAAGATGTAGTTATCAATTATAACATTGAGCACATCACTAAAAATAAGAAAACCTCTGCCGATAGACAGAGGTTTTATATAGTAAGAAAGGCGATTGCCTTAGTCTGCGATGGTTACAAATAGACCATCATCTGTTTTTGAAACTTTTGCGGCGCCCATTTTT
This sequence comes from Dokdonia donghaensis DSW-1, assembly GCF_001653755.1. GTDB lineage: Bacteria > Bacteroidota > Bacteroidia > Flavobacteriales > Flavobacteriaceae > Dokdonia > Dokdonia donghaensis. The sequence goes on from NZ_CP015125.1 coordinate 1,297,252, forward strand.
GTAAGTCCTTTTATTCCTTTATCCCAAGCTTTGTTACTTAACCCGGCAGCTGTCTTTAAAGCACTAAGCTCCTGCGGACTTTCCTTTTTGAGTAGCTCATAAATGGCTTTTTCATTTTCATTAAGGTCAAGTGCTTTCTTCTCTGGTTTCATCTGTGGGAAGAAAAGTACTTCTTGTATAGACTGGTTATTTGTTAAGAACATTATTAAACGATCCATCCCTATTCCCATACCAGAAGTAGGAGGCATTCCGTACTCTAATGATCTTAAGAAGTCATAATCTATAGAGGCTGTTGCCTCATCATCACCTCTCTTTGCAAGTTCTAGCTGTGCTTCAAAACGCTCTCTTTGATCTATAGGGTCGTTAAGCTCTGAGTATGCATTTGCAATTTCTTTACCACATACCATAAGTTCAAAACGCTCCGTAAGCTCTGGGTTATCGCGGTGCTCTTTACAAAGCGGACTCATCTCTTTAGGGTAATCTGTAATAAAGGTAGGCTGTATGTAGTTACCCTCGCACTTCTCTCCAAAAATCTCATCTATGAGTTTTCCTTTACCCATTGTATCATCTACCTCGATACCCATACCCTCTGCAGCGGCGCGTATCTCATCTTCGGTTTTACCGTTAATGTCAAAACCTGTGAAGTGCTTGATACTATCTGCCATAGTAACGCGGGCATATGGAGCTTTAAAGTCTACCTTGTGCTCTCCAAAGGTAGCCTCTGTTGTACCATTTACTGCAATGGCACAAGTCTCTAGTAATTGCTCACAGAAGTCCATCATCCAGTTGTAGTCCTTATAGGCTACATAAATTTCCATTGCGGTAAATTCTGGATTGTGCGTACGGTCCATTCCTTCATTTCTGAAGTTTTTTGAGAACTCATATACTCCTTCAAAACCACCTACAATAAGACGTTTTAAGTATAACTCATTTGCAATACGCATATATAATGGCATATCTAGTGAGTTATGGTGCGTTATAAATGGTCTTGCAGCTGCACCACCTGCGATAGGTTGTAATACTGGTGTCTCAACCTCAAAGTATCCTGCGTCGTTAAAGAAATTACGCATTGCGTTAAAGAGCTTTGTACGTTTTACAAAAACTTCTTTTACGTGCGGGTTTACAGTAAGGTCTACATATCGCTGTCTGTAACGCATCTCTGGATCTGTAAATGCATCGTGCACTTTACCTTCATCATCTGTACGTGGTTGTGGTAATGGCTTGAGTGCTTTACTTAATAGCGTGAAGTCTTTTACTAGCACAGTGATCTCTCCTACCTTAGTGGTAAACATCTCACCTTCTATACCTATAAAGTCTCCTATGTCAAGAAGCTTTTTATAAACCTCGTTATACTTAGATTTATCTTCTCCTGAACAGATTTCATCACGGTTAAAATATACTTGTATGCGACCTACACCGTCTTGTATTTCGGCAAAAGAGGCATTTCCTTGTATACGTCTTGACATTAGCCTTCCAGCCATTACTACTTTTTCACCTTCTGTGTAGTCATTTTTCGCTTTCGCGGAAGCGTGAGTCACGTGGTATTGTGCTGCGGGATAAGGGTTGATTCCTATTTCGCGCAAGCGAGATAATTTCTGGCGGCGTACTTGTTCTTGTTCTGACAGTTGCATACGGTAATTTTTGAGCTTGCAAAGATAGTCATAGCAGGGTCAGAAACGAAATGCTTGTAACAATTCTAATAATATGTAGACATATTAAGTACATCAATCAAGCGTTACCTTTGTGGTAACCTATCAAAACCAATTTATATGAGTATCTGGCGTGTCTTACTAGCCATCTTTTTTCCGCCCCTTTCTGTTATAGGTAAAGGGTGTGGGTCTGTATTAATAGTTTTCTTACTTTGGCTCTGTGGCTGGGTGCCTGGCGTGATTGCAGCACTCGTTATTTTAAACAATCCCAAAAATTAAAAATGAATAAAAAAAATTACTTATCACTAGTAGTGCTACTTGTATTACTGGTGAGTTGTAGTATGCAAGAGCGTATTGTCTTTAATGAAGATATGGGTGGTCGATATGAGTCTGTAGTAGACTTGTCTCAACTTATGGCGCTGGGAGCCCAAGGAAGACCAGCATCTGTAGACAAGAAAAAGGAAAAGATGGACACACTTGTTGTGTTTAATGATTTTCTGGAGACGTACAAAGATAGTATTGCAACCTTACCAGCGGCTAAATAAGAGGATATAAAAGCGCTAAGAGACTTCTCTATGCAAATGAATGTAGATGAGGATAATGGTGTTATGGTACTTACCATCATTAAGGACTTCAAACAGTTTAATGAGATAGAGCGCATCACTTATGATATAGAGAAGGTTTTTGATACAGCAAAGAAAACAACACCAGGAAGCGAGAAAGCTACTAGCAGTCCTGCAAGTAGTATGCTTAGTACAGATAAGGTGATATATACGTTTACAGATAATATCTTTAGAAGAACAGACCCAAAAGCACTTGCAGAACACCTAGGAGAAGAGGTTGCCTTGTCACAAAAAACGCAAGAAAGTATAGAGCAGACCACAAGCAGTGAAGTAGGAGATGAAAATGATATGATGTCTGGTATGCTTGCCCAGATGGATAAGGAGCTTAGTAAGTCTACAATGACACTTGAGTATGTGTTTCCTAGAAAGGTTATTTCTGTAACGCCAGATGGAGCGAGTATAGGAGCAGATGGTAAGACGGTTACTTTTGAAATAGACTATCACAGCTTGCTTAATAATAAGAGCAAGGTATTAGAAAATTTTGAGGTGGTTCTTGAAGACCAGTAAGAGCTGTTTTTAACGATATTTTATAACCTCCTACCATCTGGTAGGAGGTTTTTTAATGTGAAGTAATTCTTACCTTTGCGGCGTGAATAAAAATATCATTTTTCAGGATTTAGGACATCGCGATTACAAGGAAACTTGGGACTATCAAGATGAGCTTTTTAAGAAAACGGTTGCGATGAAAATCGCAAACAGAAGAGAAGATGCAGGATTAGTAACTCCTAACCATTTTCTCTTTGTAGAGCATCCACACGTTTTTACGTTAGGTAAGAGTGGTGATATGTCTAACTTGCTTGTGAGCGAAAAAGAGCTAGCCGAAAAGAATGCTACATTCTATAAAATAAATAGAGGTGGTGATATTACCTACCACGGGCCGGGTCAGATAGTGGGATATCCTATATTAGATCTTGATAACTTCTTTAGAGATATACATAAATATTTACGCCTACTTGAAGAGATGGTTATTCTCACTCTAGCCGAATACGGACTCAAAGCCGAGCGTTCTCCAGGGGAGACAGGAGTTTGGTTTGACGTAGGGACGCCATTTGCCAGAAAGATATGTGCTATGGGTGTGAGAGCGAGCCGCTGGGTTACTATGCACGGCTTTGCACTTAATGTAAATGCAGATTTAGGTTACTTTGACCTTATGATACCTTGCGGTATAAAAGATAAGGCCGTTACCTCACTTAATGTAGAGCTAGGTAAAGCTACAGTAAATCAAGAGGAGGTGAAGGCTAAGCTTAAAAAACACTTTACAGCCCTTTTTGAAGCGGAGTTTGTTACTCCAGAAGTTGCAGAGTAATCTCCACATCTCTCAATTACTTGAAACCCATTTTACTAGTTTATTTTATAAATAAGGATAGACTTGTCACCACCCTGTGTGACAAAACCTAGTGACTTGTTTATTTCTAGTAAACCTACAGAGGCTTTTGATGTGCCGTAAATAGGGAAGTTAGGAAGTAGATTTCCTTTGCTGTCATATAGATACACCTCACTAGATTCTGTATTAGTAAGCGTGATGTATTGCTTTTTTGCAGCTTCAAAAACTTGTGGAGCACTATAAGAACCATAAGCTATTTCTTTTTTCTTACCGTTTATTAATAGTAGATTCTCTCGCTGTCCTACCGCAAGAGACTTGCCTAGCGCTATACGTGAGTCTGAGTCAAAATCTGAGATGGTCTGTACGACTTCTCCCTTTGTAGTGACTCTTACCTTCTCTCCGTTTACAGTATATGTTTCAAACGTATTTCTGTTTCTATAAACTGGCACATCACCAAAGTTTATATTTTTCTTTACCTCTATACGAGCTGTACCAGTACGACTCAAGATGTTGAGTTTTCCATTGTTTTCGGCAATTACGATATAATCCTTGTTTGCAATACGTATGTGTGCTGGCGGAAATATAACTGTACTCGTAGCTTCCTTAAAAGTAAATCCAGAAACAGGGCTTGCCTTTTTATCATACATAAGTACCTTTTCACCCTGCACAATTACAAAACGATAGTTGCTATTATTATCGTAATCAAATATCGCAAGTGGTTGTGTGATGGTGTCTTTAAAAGACAGTGGGTATGGTCCCACATCATTACCATTACGGTCTAGAATATAGAACGACTTCTCTGTGGTAAAGGCTAGCTGTAACCTCCCGTTACGATAGATATCTACCTGCTGTATATCACCCAGTATTTGACTATCCAGATCCTTTTGCCACAATACCTTGCCAGCATTACTTATAAGGTGTAAGGTATTATTTATGTCTTGCACAACAATATCTTGTCCATCTGTACGATGATTTTTTACCAGCTGTGGAGACATTGTAATAGGTGCGCTAAGCTTCACATTTGCAATTTGTGCAATGCTAGCATCTGTAGTGTTGTCTTCATTTTTAAGTATTGTCGTGTTGAGCAGGAGGTAATCCTTCTCTTGCACGAGTTGTAGAGCGGCATAGTGATAGCCTTCTAGGGTAGTTTCTTTTAGGTTTTTTTGTCCTTGTTCTGATACAAGTCGCTGGTAGTTTTTGCTATCAAGGTTTGTGATGTGCAAGTAACTTGAGGCACGACTCAATGCGTTTTTTGTAGGAGCAAATGCCGCACTGGTAGCTAATATTGCTTGGTTCTGATAATTTGCAATAACAGTTTCTAATGCTTCTTGATTTTCAGCAAAGAGATAAAAGTCATCTATGGTGGCATACATCTTTGGAGAAGAGAGGTTGAGTAGAGGTGAGTACGCTTTCGCGAAAGCAGAAGCATTCTCAACTTCATATATCTTAACTTTTCTAAAGGTCGCTAGCTCTGACCCGCTCGCAAGCACATTATCTGTAACACTCACATCTGCCGAAACACCCACAATTACCGAACCCTTTGCAAGATGAATAACACCTATCTCTGTAAAACTAGCAAAGAGGTCTTCTTGCGGGATATTATATTGAGCAAGGTCTACCTTGAGCAAGTCTGCTTTATTAGATTTAAGTTGTTCCCAGCTATCATAGCTTATAGCTTCTACAGCTACGGCAGCGGTGGGAGTGATGCTAGTGATTCTGTTTACCGCAGGGTTTGTGTTCTTGAGTAGGGAGAGACGCAAGTTTGTAGAGTCTTGTACGAGTACCACGCCATTGAGACGTACATCATTTTGGTCAAGGTCAATATCTGCCGTGGCCCAAGTAAAGGAGTCTTTAAGTGCATTTACGCCAGCTGCAGGAAAGAGTGTTTTGTATAAATCTCCTCCTTCAGATCCTTTTATAAAAATAGAAGCAGTCGCACTGTTACTAGAAGAATTATAGGCACGGTCAAACATAGGGTCTGTGTACGTTTCTCTATTTTTCTCTCTCAGTACATTCTCAAGTAAAATTTTTGAGGTGCTTGCTATAAAAACATCATTATATATAAGGTAATGAGCACTTGCTCCTAGTGACTTAATTTTTTTGTCATTGAGTAAGGCTTCTTTTGTGAGTGTTGAGTCGTTTTTAAAAAGGCCTAGGTGGTTTTTTGTAATAATGCTCAAATCGTAGGCTTTGCGTCCTAGCTTAGTATAGCAAAACAGTGTCTCTCCATCTGGTTGTACAGCTGCAAATGCGGCTTGGTTATCTACTAGTGTTTTGTATAGACTAGTGGTGCCCAGCTCTTGTATGAAATCATTATTGACTAGTGCACTTTTAAAATCTTTAAGATCTGTAGTTTTTACAACAACAGATGCCTTACGAGGAATGTATTTTGTGAGTGAAGACGAGTTCTTTGTTGAGGTTGTGCAGCTAGCTAGCAATACAACTACGGCAGAGAGGTATAATAGGATTTTCATAAATAGTAAAGACTGGTTGTTCAAAAATACAGTCTTGTGTGAGACCTACGGCCTTTGTGGTCATAATATTATTGACCACCTTTTCAACAGTATATTACTTATGGTCTTTAAAAGTAAAGTCTAGCGAGTATTGTTCGGGTAATAGTTTAAAGCTTTTGCGGTGGTATTTTGTAATACCATAGGTGCGTATCGCTTCTCGATGTTCTTTTGTAGGATACCCTTTGTTTTTTTTCCAGTTATACATAGGGTACTCTTCGTGTATGCGGTCCATAAATAGGTCACGCTCTGTTTTGGCAATGATAGATGCCGCGGCTATGGGGAGGTATTTTCCATCACCTTTAATAACAGTTGTGTGATCTAGGCCAGTAAATGGTTTAAAGCGATTACCGTCTACAAGTATGTGTTGCGGTTTTTTTTGCTTTCGCGAAAGCGTACTTATCATACCTTCAATACTACGATGCATTGCAGTGATAGAGGCGTTAAGGATATTAATTTCGTCTATTTCCTCCATCATCACGTGAGAAAAAGAGTAGGCAATTGCTTGTTGCTCTATAATAGGTTTGAGTAAATCACGTTTCTTCTCTGTGAGTTGTTTTGAATCTGTAAGAATCTCGTTTATAAAACTATCGGGCAGCATCACAGCAGCTGCCGTAACGGGTCCTGCAAGACAGCCACGACCAGCCTCGTCTGTGCCACATTCTATAAGATGAGTATGATATTTAAGTTTAAGCATATATTGAACGGGTCAAAATACTAGAATCGGTGCAAATAATGTAATTTTGACACATCAAATTGTTTATATGAATAAGATTTTTGGGTTTATTTTTTGTCTAGTGCAAGTAGCAGTCTTTGGGCAAACATCACCTATACAGCAAACACCTACATTGCAAAGAAGTGAAGGTCTTGGTGATAATAACGACCCGCTTAATGCTAGAGATGCAAAATCTACAAATATTAAAGAGTTTGAAAGACCACCTGTAGAGGATTATAAGATTATCTCTGTAAAAAGAGATACCTTATATGTAGATACGACTCTTACTATAGAAAAGGATTATAAATTTAATTACCTGCGTAAAGACCGGTATGGTTTATTGCCGTTTGCAAATACCGGGCAAACTAATAATACGCTCATACATCATTTTGATAACAGGCGCACCACGCCTGGCTATATTGCAAATGCTAGACACTTTGCTTATCAAGAGGTAGAAGATATAAAGTATCACTACCTACCTACACCACTCACAGAGTTGTTTTATAAGAGCGCTTTTGAGCAAGGACAACAACTAGACGCTTTCTTTACCCTTAATATACACCCTAGACTTAATATGTCTATAGCTTATAAAGGAGTGCGTAGCTTAGGTAAATATCAAAATGCATTAACCAGTTCGGGTAATTTTAGATTTGCGGGTAGCTATAACACAAAAAATAAGCGATACTATATAAAGGCACACTGGGTTGCTCAAGATTTAAGTAATCAAGAAAACGGAGGATTAACCACTTTAGGTATAGAGCAGTTTAATAGTGGTGACGAAGATTTTGATGATAGATCAAGATTGCCAGTAAACTTTGAAGATGCCGAAAATATACTAGATGGTACAAGAGTGTATGTAAACCATCACTATAATATTATTCAAAAACAAGATAGTCTTAAAGATTATAGTATAAGAGTAGGTCACATTTTTAATAGCGAGAACAAATTTTATAGATATAGCCAAGATGCAGCAAATGATCTTTTTGGAGAAGCATTTAGACAAACCGACTTTTCTGACAGAACAGATCACGAAGAAACCTATAACGAACTTAACCTTGTTTATGAAGATAAAAAACTAGGGCAACTCAAGTTTCAAGCAAATGCTACGTATTTTAATTATGGCTATGATGCAGTACTTATACAAGGTATAGATCAAGATGGTGATGGTATAGACGAGCAAACGGTAAGAGTACCTAATAGAATACAAACCACCACAATTGCAGTAGGAGGAGGGTATAAAAATAAAATAGGTGGTTTTGATATACTGGGCGATGCTCAAGTAAATGTCTCAGGAGATTTTGATGGATACAATATATATGGAGAAGCTGGATATGCTATAGATAAAGACAAGCGCTTTTCTGCAAGTATATTGAGCAATGCAAGACCAGCAGGATTTAACCATCTACTTTTTCAGAGCAACTATATAAATTATAACTGGTCTAATCAAGAAGCTTATGCAACTGTAAAGACTAATACACTCACGGCTCAGTTAGATTCAAAAAAGTGGGTAAACCTCAAAGCCTCTGCTGCTACTATAAAAGACTATGCATATTTTGCATTAGATCCTGTAGACTCACTTGTAAACTCTTTTCAAACCAGTGAGTCCATAAATCATCTTCAGGTCACAGCTAGTAAAAATATCAAGTATAAGAAGTTTAATCTAGATCTCACCGCCACATATCAAAACGTGAGTGGGGCAGAGGGTGTGCTCAATGTTCCAGACTTCGTGGGTAGAGGAAGCTTATATTTTACAGATCGATTATTTAAAAAAGCACTCTTTTTACAAACAGGGTTTACGGCAAACTACTTTACAAAGTATAATCTCAATGCATATGACCCTATACTTGCGGAATTTTATGTGCAAAATTCTCAAGAGTTTGGGAACTTTCCCCTATTAGACTTCTTTATTAATATGAAAGTTCGCCAAACCAGAATCTTTCTCAAGGCCGAACACTTTAATAGTAGCTTTACAGGTAACGACTTTTATAGCGCACCAGGGTATCCATATAGAGACTTTAATATACGCTTTGGTATCGTTTGGAACTTCTTTCTTTAAACAATTACGCTTTCGCGAAAGCTTAAGTAGATCCACAAAAAGCTCTATAATAAGACACCTTTACTATTTGTAGGAAGAAATTAGTCTTTGTCGTCTATTTACGGGTATCTTTTTTAGCAGTAAATTGGGTAAGAATAATGCTTCAATAAAAAAATAATAAAGCTAGCCTAAACAAGGTCAAAGGGTTAGGTTTTTATTTGAATTAAATAATAAAAAATACTTGTCAGGCTTGAACTTCTGTGTATCTTTGCCGTTCGTTTAAATGTGAGCGGTAGTTCTTATAAATGTTTGTTTAATTGGCTTTAAAATTTATTTCAAATTATTTTCAAAAGATAGTTTGTAAAGTCAAAAAAGGTTGTAGTTTTGCAGCCGCTAACAAATGGAGGTTTATTTGTAGGAGTTGTTCTTAGAATTGTTGTTTTTATTGCTTCAGAAAAAAATAATTTTTTTTCAAAATAAAGTTGTCAGTATTAAAAACAGTTGTATATTTGCACCCGCTTAGAGAGACAGTAACACATCTAGCGAAGTTCAAGTAATTTTTTTTGAATGTTTTGGAAGGATAAAAAGGGGTTCGATTCCTCTTGCATTAACATTGATTTTCTAGTTTTTAGGGATTAGGAAAAGTTCATTGACTTATTGAATTGACAGCGCGTATTAATATCTTCGGGTATTATTACAAAGAATTTGAAAACTAGAAGTTTATTATTGACCGGATATTTCGAGTTGTGAGGAGTTAATATTATTAACAACACACGATGAAGAGTTTGATCCTGGCTCAGGATGAACGCTAGCGGCAGGCTTAACACATGCAAGTCGAGGGGTAACAGGAGTAGCTTGCTATTTGCTGACGACCGGCGCACGGGTGCGTAACGCGTATAGAATCTACCTTATACTGGGGGATAGCCTTTGGAAACGAAGATTAATACCCCATAGTATTATTTTTTGGCATCATTAAATAATTAAAGTTTCGGCGGTATAAGATGACTATGCGTTCTATTAGTTAGTTGGTAAGGTAACGGCTTACCAAGACTTCGATAGATAGGGGTCCTGAGAGGGAGATCCCCCACACTGGTACTGAGACACGGACCAGACTCCTACGGGAGGCAGCAGTGAGGAATATTGGACAATGGAGGCAACTCTGATCCAGCCATGCCGCGTGTAGGAAGACTGCCCTATGGGTTGTAAACTACTTTTATATGGGAAGAATAAGGTCTACGTGTAGATTGATGACGGTACCATAAGAATAAGCACCGGCTAACTCCGTGCCAGCAGCCGCGGTAATACGGAGGGTGCAAGCGTTATCCGGAATCATTGGGTTTAAAGGGTCCGTAGGCGGGCATATAAGTCAGTGGTGAAAGTCTGTGGCTTAACCATAGAATTGCCATTGATACTGTATGTCTTGAATTATTGTGAAGTGGTTAGAATATGTAGTGTAGCGGTGAAATGCTTAGAGATTACATAGAATACCGATTGCGAAGGCAGATCACTAACAATATATTGACGCTGATGGACGAAAGCGTAGGTAGCGAACAGGATTAGATACCCTGGTAGTCTACGCCGTAAACGATGGATACTAGTTGTTTGGCCTTCGGGCTGAGTGACTAAGCGAAAGTGATAAGTATCCCACCTGGGGAGTACGTTCGCAAGAATGAAACTCAAAGGAATTGACGGGGGCCCGCACAAGCGGTGGAGCATGTGGTTTAATTCGATGATACGCGAGGAACCTTACCAGGGCTTAAATGTAGTCTGACAGCTTTAGAGATAGAGTTTTCTTCGGACAGATTACAAGGTGCTGCATGGTTGTCGTCAGCTCGTGCCGTGAGGTGTCAGGTTAAGTCCTATAACGAGCGCAACCCCTGTGGTTAGTTGCCAGCGAGTAATGTCGGGAACTCTAGCCAGACTGCCGGTGCAAACCGTGAGGAAGGTGGGGATGACGTCAAATCATCACGGCCCTTACGTCCTGGGCCACACACGTGCTACAATGGTAGGGACAGAGAGCAGCCACTGGGCGACCAGGAGCGAATCTATAAACCCTATCTCAGTTCGGATTGGAGTCTGCAACTCGACTCCATGAAGCTGGAATCGCTAGTAATCGGATATCAGCCATGATCCGGTGAATACGTTCCCGGGCCTTGTACACACCGCCCGTCAAGCCATGGAAGCTGGGGGTACCTGAAGTCCGTCACCGTAAGGAGCGGCCTAGGGTAAAACTGGTAACTGGGGCTAAGTCGTAACAAGGTAGCCGTACCGGAAGGTGCGGCTGGAACACCTCCTTTCTAGAGCTTGTCCCTGTTATTGTGCGTTATGTATTTTATGTATGTAGCTATATCTTTAATAAACAGCAAACGACTTACAGCCGAATGGTTAGTAATAGGTTTTGGTTTTCAATAGCTGTCGATTTAATTATTAATAAGGAAGTAGGAATTGAGTAAGTAAGAATTAGTTTTTACTAACAATTACACTTAATTGCTATAGACTATTAAGACAGTCTCATAGCTCAGCTGGTTAGAGCGCTACACTGATAATGTAGAGGTCGGCAGTTCGAGTCTGCCTGAGACTACTTTTTATGCTTTCGCGAAAGCTTTATAAATCGTGACGTTCATACGTATTACATTTTGAAGGAAATTTTAGAAGTTGAGAATCATTACTTCGTCATTCGAAATCTGATGTCATCATCTTGATTTCATAGAAATGGGGGATTAGCTCAGCTGGCTAGAGCGCCTGCCTTGCACGCAGGAGGTCATCGGTTCGACTCCGATATTCTCCACATCAGCTATCAATTTTAAATTGTTAGCGATTAGTTACGAGTTTACTTGTAATTAATACCGTTCATTGACATATTGGGAAATAATTAAAGAATACGAGAAGTCGTGTATAGCCTAGCCGCTATATACGCAAATTAATAATAATATGAATAACTCATTATAATATAAAGGTTTATGTATTTTATACATAAGCCCTTAAAAGAGCAATTAAGTACAATAAGCTAATTAAGGGCGTATGGGGAATGCCTAGGCTCTCAGAGGCGATGAAGGACGTGATAAGCTGCGAAAAGTTGCGGGGATCTGCACACAAGAATTGATCCGCAAATATCCGAATGGGGCAACCCGGTATATTGAAGATATATCACCAGAAATGGGGCAAACCCGGAGAACTGAAACATCTAAGTACCCGGAGGAGAAGAAAACAATAGTGATTCCGCTAGTAGTGGCGAGCGAACGCGGATTAGCCCAAACCAGTAATGTTACGGCATTGCTGGGGTTGTAGGACCACGTTATTTTGTGCTTTATGAACTAGAATGCTTTGGAAAGAGCAACGATACAAGGTGATAGTCCTGTATAGGTAAAGACAGTTACAGATAGTGGTATCCTGAGTAGTGCGGGGCACGTGAAACCCTGTATGAATTTGTGGGGACCATCCCATAAGGCTAAATACTCCTGAGAGACCGATAGTGAACCAGTACCGTGAGGGAAAGGTGAAAAGAACCCTGAATAAGGGAGTGAAATAGAACCTGAAACCATACGCTTACAAGCGGTCGGAGGTCTTTGGACTGACGGCGTGCCTTTTGCATAATGAGCCTACGAGTTACTTTAACTAGCAAGGTTAAGATTTTTAGGATCGGAGCCGTAGCGAAAGCGAGTCTGAATAGGGCGGCCATAGTTAGTTTGAGTAGACGCGAAACCGTGTGATCTACCCTTGGGCAGGTTGAAGCTTTGTTAACCCAAAGTGGAGGACCGAACCCGTTGACGTTGAAAAGTCTTGGGATGACCTGAGGGTAGGGGTGAAAGGCCAATCAAACTCGGAAATAGCTCGTACTCCCCGAAATGCATTTAGGTGCAGCGTTGATTTATAGTTTTATAGAGGTAGAGCTA